>PACG01000191.1 GCA_002699335.1 Candidatus Poribacteria bacterium | reverse complement strand
GCCAGGCGATGGGATCGACAGTTGACCATGTATCGCGCGTTTTTTCATGTGGCCGGTCTCATCGTAACGATGAGGCACTTATGAAATGACTTCTGGTAAGAATCCAATTCGAATCGGTTACATGCGGTCAAGAGATGGCACTGAATATTCTGAGGGCCATTCTATCTGAAAGATTGCCTATTCAAACCAGACTTCTACCTAACTATCCTAATCCCTTTAACCTGAAACCTAGATTCCCTTCGAGTTGGCTGAAGATACCGTGGTGACCATCACTATCTATGATGTTGGGACATACACCGACGGGACGATATCTATCAGTGGGTCAGGCCACCTACTAGGATAGTCGGACTAAACCGGGGGAATCGGTTACCCATGGAGCTTGACTTCTACACTATTCAACCTAATGAATACACCCGAACCAAGAAGATGATTAAAATAAGGGTAGAAGAAGTTTAAGCCTTTGAAATTTCCTGTTCATCCATTGTCCAAGAAAAGCCTTCATCCGGCGATGATAATCAGTAGATAATGGTCACAAAGTGAGTGGTGGCAGTTGATGTTTTCTGGTCAAGTTGTGGTCAATGGTAAACTACTCCGTGATCAGACGATGAAAACCTTCGCCCTTTGAAAACAAAAGTTTTCTTCGAACAGACCGCGAGCTTGCCCTTTCGTAAAGTACAATCCCAACACACCATGTAAGACACTTGGTCACTGTCTTGGCCGACCAAGATGTGAGTATCTTCAGGTGAGACTTCTCGCTTTCCAGAAATCCCTGTCCACAGCACCAGCCTTTATTAGCCTTTTGAGGGCAAAGCTCCTAGCTTTATCGAACTCTAGCACATCATTCAATGGGGTAGAGAGAAAAGTGGTTCTGAGTGATGGCAGTCCCGGTACATGCTCGTTGATCCATCTCGTAATACTCTGGGACACCAAACGCTGTTGCTAAACCACGTCGGCACATCCGTTCTCGATCGGCTTATAGGATGATTGATTTTGGCTTTTTTGCCTGTCGCTTGGATTCTAAAAGCCGAGATGTACCACCAGCTTTGCAGTGATACGGGCGTTGCCCTCGGCAATTTGCACCATTCTTGACGATGTTGCTGCTGGCGCATAACCGGCAGATGTCGATTTTTATTTCTACATAGTGTAGTCACGAGTAGCCCATAAAAATATATACCCTATCTGAATGGCGGCTAAAAGAGAGTCTGAATTTTTACCACAACCTGTGGCGATTCCACGCCACCATTTAAGATGCCAGACAGCATTTTCGACTCTAGGCCGCATTTGGCATCAATCTTGGTTGGCATTTCTCTGATATTTTCTATCTTTCTTTGGCGCGATAGCGAGCCGCATCTCAGCTTGATTGGATGTTTGAAGAATAGCCTGGCTATCATAACCCCGATCTGCCAGTAAGTACTGAGCCTGAATTCCTGGTCTCAGAGATTCAGCTNGACAACAATCTGCGGTTGTGCCGGCCCTAATAATCGCNCTGATCGGCTGCCCTTTCTGATCCACGACCAAATGTAATTTTGTCTTGAGCCNCCNTTGGTCCGACTCNTCTTCTGATTCCCTTTTATNGCAGTAACCGCATGTGGGTCAACTTTGATCTGACTTGCCTCTATCATTAACCACTCTTATTTCTCCACCTAATAAATCGACGAGGGGTATAGCTCCATCCCCATACCTTTCAGCTAAATCAGGCCAGGNTNCCCCGGTGCTGAATATCCAAAGGAGCCCAGTTATAAATGGACGATTATTCTTAGCTATTCCTGCCCATAGNCCCCTTGGTCCAGGTAATAATAGCTCTAATAACTGAAATACTTTGTCGGATATATGGTGCCTGTCTGGAACTAATCTCATTTATCTACCTCTTATCTACTCCTTATCTTTTTTAGGCTGTTATACNATTTTGACTACACTACCTAGGATCATGCTGATATATTGTCATCACTTACATCACCCATTACCAATCAGTGAATATCTGAGATGGGTGGTGATTTCTCTCCAGAAAATTATCAGCGGAGTGAACAGGTCCAGTCTGTAGAGACATAGCATACCGTGTTTTTTTACCCGACTAGAGGAGATAACCGCACATCGGCCAAATTACAAAACTTTTACTAGAAGTCTAATAAAAGGAGAGACTGTTCATATTTAACTTTCATACTATGGACGAGATATAATCGACATCTTCTTCTCCAGATGAATCTATTTCGGGGCAGAAACTGACTTGCCTAAAATGCCGGTATTCGCTCGGCCGGGNGGGATTTCGCTGTTACCACCCGGAATAGATGAAAGAGGATGATCTGGTCCAGATTCCCAACCGCTAGTGCTCCTGTCAATACTGGACCCGGAAACCGAATCGTTAAAGGAGAGATTGATTCGTTTTTTTGGCTTTGAATTTCGATCCGGCTAGCCGTTNTGAAAACGCATAATTTCTTGATGTCACGCTGAAATGTGAAGGCTATATTGCTACGGTATATACCGTTATTGGATCAAAAGATTTATTTGCACTGGCCGACGGAGTTTGTGATAAAATCAGTCATACAAACTTAAATAAAATCCTGAATGGGTTAGGTTGTAGAATAAATGGATCAGATTCGAATTGCCTTCATCGGTTGCGGCGGAATGTCATCACAACTACAGCGATGTATTCCGATGATACCCGAGTTCGACTTTATCGCCACCTGCGATTTGGTGGCGGAACGAGCACAGTCAAACGCGCGAAAATTTGGCGCTTTGCGCCACTACACCGACTACGATCAGATGCTCAATGACGAGGAACTGGATGCTATTGCTGTGGTTGGTCGGCCCGAGGATAAATTGCACCGTGATATCGGGATCGAATGTTTGGAACGCGGCTATAACATTTTCGTTGAGAAACCCCCGGCGACAACGNTAGAAGGAGCGAAAAGTTTGGCGGATGCATCGANTCGAACCGGAAAAACAGGGATGGTTGGGACCATGTGGCGACACGCACCTGCACACCAAATGGCAAAAAAAATAATGGAAGAAGACGATTTTGGTCGTGTTTGCCAATACCATACACGCTATTTGGCACCATCTCCACGCATACACTCTTCTGATACGCCTTTTGCCTGGTCTTTCATGTTAGATCAAGTCATTCATCCGACAGACTGCATGAGATTTTTCATGGGGCTGGTTGAAGATGTATTTGCCTTTGACGGCACAGATATGAACACCGGAACGGTTTCAATCAGTGTCAATTTACGTTATGCCAACGGGGCGGTGGGTAGTATGACGTTGGGGATCGGCCCGGTTCTGGAAGCGATGGTATATCTTAAAGGTACAAACAATCAGGCTATCCAGGTGTTCGAAACTCGAAAACTTCGTCGATATCGAGTTCCAACATGGTCGGGACAGGGCGGTGGCTACGCTGACACACCGACGGAAGAATGGGACCTCAATACGGCATTCCATGGCGTGGGCCGTCCTGGTTATCTCGAGGAGATGCAACATTGGGCCAGATCGCTGCTGCAGGGAAGACAACCTGAAGCTAGTCTGGAAGATGCTTACCAAAATATGCGAGTATTAAAAGCGATTAGTGACAGTATCGAAACCGGATCGGTGATAAATTTATCTTGAGCTTGAATGCTGAAAGGGTTACCCAATCAAGTTGGGGGCATTTCAACTGATACGAGGTTAGATTATGGTTAGACCGACTGCAGAACAACAAAAACAGTGGGATAATGAAGGATATCTGTTTTTCGAGAAGGCGATTCAGGGGAATGATTTAAAACGGTTACAAGATGCGTTTGATCATTGGTCAGTTATCTGTAAGGAAGACTGGCTAAACCGGGTCGAAGCCGGAGAAGCTATCGCCACTTTCTACGACATTCCGGATCCCTTTGCCAAAGGCGAAATATTCGTTGATCTTATCGATCACTCTAGTTACTACGGTGCGTTAATGACTTTCACCGATGATCAACTGATTCTACTTGGACCACAAGTGCGAACTGTTCCGCCGTGGCCGTTGAGCTATAGTAGTTGGCATTCAGACGTGCCTTTCAGTAATCCATTGCATATTAAAGTTCAGATCTACGTCCACGACGTCTTGCCGGAATCTGGNGAATTCGCTTTTGTGCCGGGGAGCCACAAACTAGATAGTGGCCCGTACTCGAAAGTCAAATGGGCAAAGAGTATGCCGGGACATAGAACGTTTCCAGGTGAAGCCGGTACAGCTATTGTTTTCAACGCCTACGGTTGGCATACCAGTATGGATATACAGACCGACGTCGCCCGAAAGTCGATCATCCTCATCTATGAGAAATCGACACCGAATCGTGTCAGCCCTGACAGGTTTGCTGCCATCGCCAACTACTGTGTGACACCAGAACGGCGGAGGCTATTTGGTTTGGAGGCCTATGAGAGCTAAAATTGATTCGCACGGTCACGTGTTCACCAAGGCTTCGACCGAATTTCCGAGAGAGGTAAGCCAGCTAATGCCGGAAGATCGACAAGAGTCGGTCGAGAAATTATTGGCAGAGATGGAGAATAATCGGATTGATCAGGCGGTATTGGTGCAAACTGGCGGTGCCAATATCGCATCTCACACCTATTTGTTGTACTGCCTGAAGTCCTATCCGAAATGCTTTTTAGGGATTGGACTAATCCCACTGGACACCTCCGATTGTGCCTCACACATGGATAGATTGGCGGAGAATTCGGCAATTATTGGATTCCGGCTTTCTTCACTAGGTGGTCCTAGGGACCCCTTTGCNCCGATTGATGTAAGTAGGTTTGACACCTTTCCTATCTGGAAGCGTGCAGCCGAGCAGGATTATGTCCTTTGGCTGTATCTTCGTGCTATAGATGCACACCTGATTCCATATTTGCTGGAAGAATTTCCACAGGTTCGTGTGGTCATCAACCATCTGGGGATTTGCCCGGGNATGGGGAAATTTTCCGTCGATCAAGATGGTCGACCACAAGTTGAAACGCCATCCTACAATCCGGCTTTCCATACCACACATCGGTTAGCTCGATATGAGAATGTGATGATTCATTTGTCAGGCCAATACGCTTTTAGCAAGGAAGCATATCCGTATCGAGATCTGGCTGGTTGGCACCGAAGTTTAGTTGGCATATACGGTGCGGAAAGTTTGATGTGGGCAACCGATTTTCCCTGGATTTTCAATAATCCGGGGTATGGGAAAATGGCCAGAATTATCGACGAACTATTACCCGAGCTGTCTGAACACGAGCACACTCAGATTATGGGTGGGAATGCCAAGCGTTTCCTTAGATTCCCTGATTGTCAGAACTAAAGCTACAGATCTACGTTTCTCCTGACCGGGCTAACCTACTCCTACTAGTTGGCCCGGTAGAGCAGGCCTAACATTGTGTGCTTTTAGGATTGCCCAGGTGATTGGCAGTTTGTTACCCAGCTCGACGGCTGTCAGCATGGTCTGGTCACTAACCCTTCTTCAGCGGGTCGTTTAATCATACCAGCATTTAAGGCCACATTCAGGCCAGAATAAAACTAGAAATAGCAATAATAGAATATTTCCAACAATAAAGGTTGTCCAATCCATAAAATAATCTCCAATAGAATCACGGAACGATGATTATCGACTACAATTCTACTCTCTTAGTAATGGTTCCCTTTGCTTGATGTTTATTTATGATGGTGGTGACAACCTGCAACGGTCTACCTTCATCAATCACATGGGAGTTGTTGATGTTACAGCATTTTGGGCTGATAGCACAAGCGGTTGCGGATCCGTACAGCTGGAAAAGTAAATTAACGAAATTGATAAAAAAAGTTTCATGCCAGCAATTTTCTTCAACTCAGCTTTCTTTTCCAGGCTTGTCCTGCTGTAGAATAGTGACAGAGATACAATTGGAAACTTTCTCGCCAATAACAGGATTATCTAAATTACGAACCTTTAAATAGGGCCGAATTGTCATTAGCCCGTCAATAGGTGAAATTGATACCATTTCGATCTCGGTTTTTGGATAGAGTTTCAATTCCCCCAAATAGCGCAGCAGATCGGCATCCTCGTCGCTAACTTCGGTGATAGTAGCGCTGGTTCCCACTATCAACTCAGAGCGCTGGTAAAAAACAGATCTATCATCGATCGTTCCATCACGGGTGGGTATCGGTGCCCCATGAGGATCTGCTGTTAGGTGGCCCAATATTCCATCAATCCGATCTTCAAGGTCTTCTGATAAAACGTGTTCCCATTTTCCGGCTTCATCATGGACTTTATCCCAAGGTACATTTAGTGCCTCGGCTAAATACAACTCAACCTGCCGATGGTGTCGAATAGCCTCTAATGCAATTTTGTTTCACCAAATTGGATAAGGCCAACTTCTTAATCATTCCCAGGCAGAGGCCGGACTAACATTTAGGTATTCGGCTAAGGCTGAAGTTGTCACGATGGAATCTCGAAGTTGTAATTTATAAATTGCTTTCAGATAATCTTCGACAGCTTGTGAACTCATTCGGCTCCTAAAACCCCTAAATTTCATGCTGTTAAAAATATAATTTAGGGGCAACTAAATTATATTTAGCATTGTCAAGGGCTTTATCTAATTCAAACAAAAAAGCGGATGTTTAGTTTGAACATCCGCTTTGTCACCGGTAGATCTAGAAGTAGTAGACAGATTACAGGACAGGCCTGAACAATCAGGATAGATTCAGCTCAACCGCTTTGCCGCTATACATCGATTGGTAGACTGCATCGATCACGCGCATCTGGTTCAGGCTATTTTCGGGCGGAATTCGGTGGGGTTGCCCCGTTGCTAGACAGTCACACATATGTTGGAGTTGATGAGCAAATTGGAAGGTGGGTTCAAAGTCGAAATCCTCGCTTTGTTGAGGCGTACGCAATTCAAGCTTGACAGATTGTCCTTCATTATTCCAGACTTTATCTAGCCTCAGACCGCCAGCAGTACCGTTAATTTCAGCATATTGTGATCTCCACGAGTTGAAGCCAACCGAGATTTGTGCTGTCCGTTCATCGGGAAAAACGAGAAGAATATAAGCCCCATCGTCAACCTCTATTCCGGCTTGTGGACTAGCAAAAACGAGGATCGGATCGACTTTATAAACCGCGCGTGCATGGTGGATATTGTAGCAAGCGAGATCGTAAATACTTCCACCCCCTTGGGCTTTGTTGAAACGCCAATTACTTTCGGGTTGGCGTTTCTCAGGCCCACCACCGCTACCACCGGTACAAAAGGTACTTCGGATATTCATCACTTCACCGATGGCACCACTATCAATCAATTCGTGTGCTTTCAGGTGCATTGGATGATGCCGAAACTTGAAAGCTTCGGCCAGTAACACGTCGTTATCTTTGGCAGCGGCAACCATTCGTTTCGCCTCTGCACCGGTTGAAGTGAACGGTTTTTCACACAGGATTGCTTTCACTCGTCCGGAGCTGGCCAACTGTACGCCTACCTGTTCGTGATACGCCCCCCAAGTGCAGATCACAGCCAAATCCAAATCTTCACTTTGCAGCATCTGGTCTAGATCGGTGTACCGGTTTTCAACTTCGAACTCGTCGCCGTAACGGTTGACAGCCTCTTCAGAAACGTCGCATATAGACTGTAAAATAGCATCGTTAACCTGCTTGGCTGCATTTCCATGAGCACGAGCAATGCCACCCGTACCAACTAATCCGACTCGAAACGCCATAATTTCTCTTTTCTCCTTGTTAGTGACTAATTTTCGTTCTGAGATCAGTATCAGTTGATCTACAAAACCTAGATAGACAACTTCATTATAAATTACACTGTAATCGTCGTCAACGCTCGTTTACATCTTTTTGAGAGAGGTGAGCAAAGATCAATGATTATACATCAACTTAACTTCTATCAATAAAAGTTGCTGCCTGACATCAAAAAGGCGCACCACTGCAGGTGCGCCTCGTCTATTAAGACTGATTTAGGGTTGATTAGGAAAAGCTATCGCTGTTCTGGAAATGGAGCTCGGATGTCGTAACGTCCTTCCTTGAAAACGGGGAGTAGTCCACCTTCGACCAGCAGATCTAGCGGATTTTCTCGTGTTTCGAGCGGAAATTCAACCACATCTTTAATTCGCAGAGACTCATAAATAGCCATCAAAATCTCAATGGTAATTTTTCCGTGAATACCCGCATTCCGGTGTTCTTCGATCTCACCGTCCAACCATTGGACCATCTCTTGATACTGGTTGGGCTCACTCTGGCGGGGTTGAATAGTTTTCCAACCGGTCGCTTGGCTATTCAGCAGTTCGATCGTTCCATCTGGGCCACGACGTAGTTGACCGTCATCCCCATAAACCGCATCGCCTCGCAAACCAGGACCCGGCAGGTCGCTCTCGTACAAGCCGCGAATCCCGCCGTCAAAACAGATCTCACCAAAGCAGAGGTCTTCACACCGTACCCGGCGCTCCCACTTATCGGTTTTTCGTGATACCTGACCGATTAGCCACAGCGGCTTAGGGTCACCCAAAATATAGCGCATTTCGTCGACTTCGTGTGTGCCACGGTTCAAGAGACCAAGGCCATCACGACGCAGCATGGCTTGCGGTTGACCGATGGCCCCTTCCTGAATTAACCGTCTGGCTTCACTGTTTTGTGGGCTGAACCGCCGTTGATGCCCAACTACCAGCTTAGTGCCATTTTTGTCACAGGCTTCGATCATATCGTTGGCTTCACCCACCGAGGCTGAGATCGGTTTTTCAGCAATGATTCCAGCTAAACCCGCTTCGGCAGCGGCCAATGTCGGTTCTAAACGGACGCTCTGCCAGGTGGTGATTGAAACGATATCTAGATTCTCTTGAGCGAACATCTGGTTGAAGTCGGTATAATGGGCGGCTAACTCGTTGGTCTCTGTAAATGCCGATGCTCGGTCAGCATCAATATCCATTGCAGCGACGACCTCAGTGCGAGGATGATTCTTCCAAGCATTGGTATGAGAGCCACCCATTCCACCACAACCGATAATGCCAACACGGTAAATTTTGTCTGCCATTTTTAACAACTCCTTGCTAAAAGTATAGATAATTCAAAGTGCCATTTTGGAATAGACTAAATTCAGCTTATCACATCTTGTGTTGGCTGTCAACACCAACACAGAGCCTTAGTGAAAGCGCTGTAAAAAGGTATGGGGAAACCAATTTGGCATTGACATTATTGGCTAAAGTCAGTTACAATCCTAGCTTGTGTTCAAGGAATCACAATTTACTTAAGAAAAGGCAAGTGTAGTCCGATTGGAGAAAGTTAGGCTCATGTACGCAGTATTCACATCTGGCGGCAAGCAGCATCAGGTTGGGGTCGGATCAATCCTCGATGTAGAAAAGTTAGAGGTTCCTGCTGGAGATGTCGTTAATTTTACCGATGTTCTGCTGGTTGGTGGTAATGAAGGTGCCACGCAGATTGGAACTCCCTATATTGATGGCGCATCCGTTGTTGGCGAGGTAGTGGGTCAGGTCAAAGGGCCAAAGATAGTCGTCTTTAAATACAAGAGACGTAAAGGATATCGTCGAAAAATTGGACATCGCCAGCAATATACCCGTTTGAAAATTACAGATATTCAGGTCTAGGCGAGCAATCCAGAGACTAGCGGTAGGAGGTCGATAATGGCACATAAAAAAGGTGGCGGAAGTACCCAAAACGGACGGGATAGCAATAGCAAACGCCTCGGCGTTAAACGCTTTTCCGGCAACTATGTCAAAGCTGGAAATATCCTGACGCGTCAGCGTGGTACACGGCTTCATCCGGGTAACAATGTCGGTTTAGGTCGAGACCACACCCTGTTTTCAAAAATTGACGGTTATGTGTGGTTTGAGCGCAAGGATAAATACCGTCGAAAAGTCAGCGTTTACAGTGAACGACCTGACTTTTAGACCCATACCATAACTTAGATCTTCGTTTTCCGGTTTCAATTGAAAGCCTCGTTTTTGCGAGGCTTTTCGCTTTTTGGTAGCGGATTCAGATGATAAATGTCGATACAGCCCGGGTTCAGGCCAAAGGCGGAAACGGTGGCAGCGGTTGCATCAGTTTCCGGCGGGAAAAGTTTATTCCACGTGGTGGTCCAAACGGTGGTGACGGTGGGAAAGGGGGTAACGTAGTTCTCGAAGCAGTTGAAGGAATGACAACCCTGATCGACTTCAAATACCATCAGCATCAGAGGGCAGACAATGGCCAACACGGTATGGGTAAACTCCGAAACGGCAAAGATGCTGAAGATCGAATCGTAAAAGTCCCTATTGGTACAATCGTTCAGTGGTATCGTAGTGAAGACGAGGAACGCAGCGACGAGATGGTAGATCTGAAGCTGCCTTCACAACGAGTAGTAATCGCTCGTGGTGGGATCGGTGGACGTGGAAATACCCATTTTAGAAGTAGCACCTTTCAGACACCGCGGGTAGCAGAAAAAGGCGAGCCAGGAGAAGAAACCGTCGTCGATCTGGAGGTCAAGTTAATCGCTGATGTCGGTTTGATCGGTTACCCAAACGCGGGTAAATCAACCCTTCTATCTCGTACCTCCGCGGCCAGACCCAAAATCGCTAACTACCCTTTTACCACGTTATCACCCAATTTAGGTGTTGTTCGGGTCGGGACAGAGCAAAACTTTGTCTTGGCTGATATTCCCGGTTTAATTGAGGGAGCACATGCCGGACTAGGACTGGGGCACGATTTTCTTCGTCATGTTGAGCGTACTAAGATGCTGATCCACGTCATTGATATCGCTGCTGTCGACGATCGAGAACCGATTACCGATTATGAAAAAATCAATCGAGAGCTAGAGCTCTATAACTCTCGTCTGGGACGAATTCCACAACTGGTTGCCCTTAACAAAGCCGATCTACCGTCTGCAGAAGCGCAGCTGGTAAAGATTGGCGACTACTTCAAGCGTCAGAAGCGGAGAACCTTTACCATCTCAGCGGTGACCGGGCAAGGTGTTGAAGGACTAATCCGAACAACTTATCAGTTGCTTCAGCGCATTAACCAAAAGATCCGGGAGCAACAGAAAGCAACGCCGACTGTCATTGAAGTGCCAAGAGCCAAGAAAAGGTTTCAGATTTCTAAAGACGAGCGTGGTTATTCCGTTGTTGGAACACAACCGAAACGCGCCGTACTGATGACTGATTTGGAAAATACACAAGCCTTAGTGATGCTACATCGCAAGCTCAAAAATATGGGTGTTATCAACGCCCTGTTGAAAGCTGGTATCAAAGAAGGAGAGGATGTCTACATCCATGGGTTTGAGTTCCAGTTCACGGCTACCAAAGAATAGGACTATCAACCGGAAGCAACTTTTCTCGGCTGTTAAACGCGTTGTGGTTAAAGTCGGGAGTTCTACCTTGACCGAAGGTACCGATCTATCCTTAACTAAAATGGAGCGGTTGGTTGAGGAGTTATCTCAGGTTAAGCAGAATGGGATCGAAGTTGTTTTGGTGACATCTGGTGCTATTGCCGCTGGTCGCGGCCGCCTGGCACATCATTTCCTGGACTCAGCCGGATCGACGCTCGACCTATCGCAATCTACTAAGGTCGCCTCATATAACTCTGGAATTAACCCTGTCATCCCCGAATTGCAAGCTGCGGCAGCCGTGGGCCAAATCCACTTGATGTATGGTTACAAGCAACTGTTTGAACAATTCGGACATTTGGCAGCTATGATTCTGGTCACGCAAGACGATTTCGATCATCGGCAGCGGTATACCCATATTAGTGACACACTCCGCACCTTGCTTAGATTCGGTGTTATCCCAGTGATTAACGAAAACGATACAGTGGCTGTCGATGAGATCAAGGTCGGCGACAACGACACCATTTCCGCCTATGTCACTAATCTGGTAGAGGCCGATCTGCTGCTGATCCTATCGGATCAAGCCGGTTTTTATACCCGGGATCCACGGAAATGTCCAGAGGCAGAGCTCATTTCCACTATTATTCAAATCACCGACGAAATTAGAGGCGCTGCCGGTGGAGCCGGGACAGAAAGGGGAACCGGTGGGATGCAGACCAAGATCAGGGCCGCTGAAATCGTGACCGGTGCAGGTGAGATGATGGTGATTGCTGATGGATCGGAGCCGATGGTGGTCAACCAAGTACTATCAGGCCGAGAAGTCGGAACCCTGTTTTTACCTCTTGACGCTACCAGAAGGATATCGGCACGCCGACGCTGGATTGCCTATTCCCGTCCAACCAGAGGCGTATTGTTTGTTGATGACGGTGCTAAGAAGGCGTTGACAATGGGTGGTAAAAGCCTGCTACCTTCTGGTATTCGGCACGTATCCGGCGATTTCAAGTTCGGTGATACTGTCTCCTGTTGCGACAACAATCATCAGGAGTTTGCCCGCGGCCTGGTCAACTATACCACACAGGAAGCCAAACAGATCTTGGGCAAACACACCCGCCAGTTGCAGGAGATTATCGGCAACTTTTACTACGATGAAGTTATCCATCGGGACAACCTAGTACTGCTCAAATCGTCGTAAGGCTGAAATTACCTCTCTCTTGTTAAATTTCTCCGATAACTTTCCCTGTTCGCCGTACTCTAGTAGGAAGGAAAGCTAAAGGATTTGGTCTAGTGCCTGTTCTAGTCTTTCGACTGTACGATCGACATGGTGCAGTTTATCCAGACCGAATAGTCCAAGACGGAAGGTTTGGAAGCCCTCTGGCTCATCACATCGCAACGGAATACCAGCGGCAATCTGCAACCCAACCTGCAGGAATTTTGTCCCTTTGTGAATATCGATATCATCGGTGTAGCTAACAACAACGCCGGGGGCTTGGAAGCCCTCTGCAGCCACACTCTGCAATCCTTTGCTAACCAATAGGGCTCTCACCTTGTTGCCTAACTCCTGTTGTTTGGCACAAAGTTTATCAAAGCCGTAGGCTTCGGTCTCTTTCATCACGTCGCGAAATCCCTTCAAGGTATCGGTTGGCATGGTAGCGTGGTAGGCGTGCCCTCCATTCTCATAGGCTTCCATAATTTGTAGCCACTTCAACAAATCACAGGCAAAGCTAGTACTGGTAGTGGCTTCAATTCTCTCTCTTGCCAACGCGCTGAGCATTACCAAACCACTGCAGGGAGAACTACTCCACCCTTTTTGAGGGGCACTAATCAGTACGTCGACCGCACAGGCTTCCATATCCACCCAAATGGTACCCGAGGCGATGCAGTCTAAGACAAACAGACCACCGACGGAATGAACCGCTTCGGCCACTGCTGTAATGTAGTCGTCGGGTAAAATTATACCGGATGAGGTTTCGACATGCGGTGCAAAGACGACGTCCGGCTGTTCTGTTTGGATGGTAGTAACGACCTCTTCGATGGGAGTGGGGGCGAAAGCGGGATGTTGACTCTCATCGACCGGTCTAGCTTTCAAGACGATGGATTCAGAGGGTATATCCCCTGTCTCGAAAATCTGGGTCCAACGGTAGCTAAACCACCCATTTCGTATCACCAGGCATTTTTTACCACTACCAAACTGGCGTGCTACGGACTCCATGCTAAACGTGCCACCGCCCGGTACCACCACAACCGCTGTAGCACAGTAGATTTTCTTTAGTGTACTGAAAATATCATTCATCACCTGTTGGAACGATTGCGACATGTGATTGAGCGAACGGTCAGTGAAAACGACTGAGTATTCCAGAAGACCATCTGGATCAACGTCTGGGAGTGAACCTGGCATATTTGTTTCCTTTCCGAATTTCTAAATTTCTCTGATAGTCTCCCTGTTAAGTGTTGTGAGTTTCAGAAACAGGCATACAACAGGGGTAGTTATGTAACTGTTCAAACACGAGCAATCAAATCGGAAACCGTAGCCAGCGTCTATCCGGCGGGTTACCTCCAGCCACAAATTTATCTTCGATCCCCGTCGGGGACTAAAAACTTTCTCTTGCTTGCAATAAACGATCACGCTGTTTAGTATTCCGCCCTTTTCTCGCTGCGTGACCACCTGCAAATACTTCCGGACGTTACCCGGCTGTTTATAGGTACGTGGGTGTCCAACACCCAAATAAAGAGTGGCACTTGGGCTTCAACTATAACTTCTCGGATGCCAGATCGGACATTTGAAACAGCCAGTGGGAGAATTTCCGCTAGAGAAGTCATAGATTCTTATGCTAGTACGCCAGGCCTATAGCTCAGCTGGTTAGAGCAGTGGACTCATAATCTGTAAGTCGTGGATTCGGATCCTGCTGGACCCATCATTGCAAATCATTGTTCTTACAGCAGCTACCAAGATCTCGGAATAGGTTTTGTAGCCGCTTTTCCAATTACCTCTTCAGGATGAAGTACCAAATCTTGTCCAAGAGAACGCTTCGCCTAACCACACAAGCACTTGTTTCCTTCTGCTAGTCATTCCTCTTTGGTCACCGGCATCGGTTCCCAGTGGTTCCAAACCAAACTCAATGCGCCAACGTGTCAGCGGATATTCACGGCTGACTTGCAGGCAGATCAACGTGGGGACTGCAGGCTGCTGACTCAAAAATACCCATGATGATTTCGATGACATGACATCCTGCAGCACCGCTACATTCGTGTACCCGGCCCTCATCCAGAATCCGAACACATTTTCGGTTAAAAATGAAAAAGAGTATAGTCTACTTCCCAATACAGAACTGAGCAAAGATACGCCCTAAAATGTCGTCGTTGGTGGTATGACCAACGATATCGCCGAGGCCATCTAAAGTCGCCCGTAGATCAAGGGCAATAAACTCTGCCGGCATTACCGCCTTCATGCTGTCGATGGCATGGGCAATGGCGGTTCGGGCCGACCGTAGGGCCTCTTCATGCCGCGCATTGGTGATCAGCACCGATTGGCTCAGATCTGCATCCAGCACCTGGGCCAACATCTTCTCCTTTAGGTCATCGATGCCGGCCTGTTGGATCATCGACGTTTGCACGATGGTTGGTGCAATGCCGGTCTGGGTTGCGTTTGGTAGATGGTTCAGCAGATCTACGCTAGATGTCTGGATGGGGAGATCAACCTTGTTGAGGACAAATAGGGTCGGTTTTAAGTTCACCATCTCCAAGATCTGCTGATCGCTGTCGTCGAGTGGTATTGAGGCGTCTACCACGACGATGAGTAGATCAGCTTCAGCCAAAGTGGCACGACTTTTTTCGACTCCGATCTGTTCGATCGGATCATCGGTTTGGCGAATACCGGCCGTATCGACCAGGTGAACGGGAATCCCGTTTAAGTTGAGAGTTTCTTCAATCGTATCTCGCGTGGTGCCTGGGATATCGGTCACGATAGCACGATCTACGGCCAGCAGGGAGTTCAGCAGGCTCGACTTGCCGACGTTGGGTTTGCCTAAAATAGCGATCTTCAACCCTTCCCTTAATAGCCGTCCATCGCCCGCAGTTTGAAGTAGGTGGTCCAACTGTTCAGCGATCTGTTCAGCTTTTTGACCGGTGGTTTCTAGGTCGATCAGGTCCAACTCCTCATCGGGGAAATCGATGGTCGCTTCTACTACAGCTAATAAATCGGCTGTCTGTTCGTTGAGATGGTGGATCTGCGTTGACAACCGGCCTACCAGTTGGTTCGCCGCCGCTTGGCGAGCTAAATCGGTTTTAGCTCGAATCAGGTCCGCCACCGCTTCCGCCTGCGCTAGGTCGATTCTGCCGTTTAGGAAGGCGCGTTTGGTAAACTCGCCCGGCTCGGCTACTCTAGCACCATATCTGAGTGTCAATGACGTTACCTGTTGCAAAACGGCATTCCCGCCGTGACAGTTGAACTCAACCGTATTTTCCGTGGTGTAGGAATGAGGCGCTCGCATCAATCCCAGCAGGGCTTGGTCGATGATTTGGCCATTGTCCGGATCTAAGATCTGGCCGTAGGTTAAGGTATGGGATTTGAGTCCGGATGGGCGAAGGCGAGAAGCAGTTCGAAAAATATGGTCTGCGATCTGAAGTGCAGATGGTCCGCTTAGACGAACGATGCCGATGCCACCTTCTCCGGGCGGTGTTGCTACGGCAGTGATTGTATCAGCATCCACTTAATCTCTATTTTTCGGCGGGAACTACTTCTTGTTCAAAAATCCGCTGGGTGATAAGGTTTTGTCCAATGGTGAAGATATTGCTACATAAAAAGTAGAGTACCAGACCTGAAGCAAAGTTATAGAAGATAAAGGTAAAAATCAGTGGCATGTACTTCATCATCTTCATACTCGGGTTGTCCGCTGCTGCTGTCTCCATACCACCACCGATCTCACCACCGATCTTTTGTTGTAACAGTGTCGTACCCGCATAGAGAAGGGGAAGCAGATTGAGGTTCTCTCCTAAAATCGGTATTGAAAAAGGCAAAGTATAGATGGCATCAGGAGCCGTTAGATCATTAATCCACCATAGCCCGGCCCCGCGTAGTTCAATGGCATTTCGCAGAAGATCGAAGAGGGCAAAGAAAATCGGTAGGCTCGGCAAGATTGGCAAGCAACCGCCTAACGGACTAATTTTGTGCCTTTTGAACAGTGCCATTTGTTCCTGATTAAACCGTTGTGGATTATCCCGATATTTCTCTTTCAGTGCCGTTAGTTGGGGCTGAATTTTCTTCATGTCCTGGCTGGCACGATAAGCCTTCAGCGTTAAAGGGGCAGTCAGCCCCTTAACCAAAAGCGTTAACAGAATAATTGAAATTCCGTAGTTATTCGCTAGCTTATTACATAGGTTCAAGACCTTGAGTAAAATATGAGCGATCGGTGCCATAAAACCAAACGATAACATGGCATTTAAATAGACCTTTTCAACCTCTGACTCTGAGCTATCTGGTGCTTCAACTTTAGCCAATATACTTGTGATCTTTGGTCCAACGTAGATACGGAATCGATCGAAGTTCTCATCTGTTAAGTCAGTCTCAGGCAAAAGTAAACAGGCCGTTTGTGTAGAAGCGACGACTCTCTGTTGGCTGCTTGATTTCTTATCTGGTCGGGCGGGTAGGTTCAATTCATCTAATTCAATCAGTTTAGCGTGTGCACCTCGACTCGTTTCTGGAATCAAGATGGCTGAAAAGTACCGATTGTTGAGTCCAGCCCACAAGACCTGCTCCTCGATCGCTTTTGAGCCATCCGTTTTATTCTCTATATCTCCCAAGTCCTTCTGTTTCATAAAGACTACCTTGCTGGGCTCTTGTGGTCGGAGAGCAATGGCAGACTCATTTTTCTCTTTTGGAGGTTGATCATATGGAATCCGATCGCCGAAGATGCCGGGGCCCCACCTCAGACTATAGCCGTATTTTCCATCTCCAATTTGGATCGGCATACGATCTGGCGAAATATTGCGAAATGAAACCTCCAGATCTACATAATACTCATCAGCGTAGAAAGTGAAAGTCTTACGGATTTCCATCTTCTCTTTAAACCGTTTTCGAAAAGTTAATGTATTTTCCCCGAACGGATTCTGTCTCAGGTCCAGGCTAAATATATCGGTCCCATCTTTGGTTAGCTTTAACGCTGAATTATTCACCAATTCCCAATTTACAAGATTTAAGGCGTTGCTCTGTTTTACTATCGATTTTTCTGAGTTAGGTGCCAGTTCAATATTTAGACAATTTTTGGCAGCCTCTGGAATCAAATTTACAAGTGATGGATCGGCGGTTTCATTTTCGCTCCATCTTTCAAAATACCCTACTAGTTTCCACTGACGAGCAACAGCGTTCTGATCAAAGGTAATGTCATATTTATTTGTTTTAACACTAACCATCCATCTGTTTTGATCCTGATTTGACTGTAGCACTTCCGTTTGCAAACTGCCGGGATCTGTTTCTTCAGCCGATTGAACAGTTGTTTGCTTCCCAGTAGTTTCGGATTGCTGGTTAGTCTGTTTGGTTGTCTCTAGCTCAGATGGTTTGGGGCGAAGCAGAACCATCTGCAGCACAATTACCAAGGCAATCAAAACAAAAGCCAAAATATAACGCTTTTCCATGTTTATCTTTTAGAACTCTACTTTTTATAATTAAATTAAGGGGTCATAGCCACCCGGATGAAATGGGTGACATTTACAAATTCGCCGGCAAAATAACCAGCCCCCTTTCAGCGTGCCATGTTTTTGAACGGCTTCGGCGGCATATTGAGAGCAGGTTGGATAAAATCGACACCGAGGCGAGAATAAGGGTGAGAGATATTTTTGGTAGAAACGAATGGTCGCCAGCAGCCCA
>PACG01000190.1 GCA_002699335.1 Candidatus Poribacteria bacterium | reverse complement strand
CGGGAATTACATCCTCAATCGCTAGATAACCTTTTTGTTGATAGAACTGGATTTGATCTTGTGTCAGCATTATTTACCTCCATGCATAATTATTTGGCCTAATTTCTGTAAGCGGCCAGTGCAGCCAAGAGCGCTTTGATATAACCGATTGAATAGGATAGCCCTTGGCTCAGATGATCTTGATCACCTTCCAGTGAGGGGATATGGTCGGCGTTCAAACAGCCGTCAAATCGAACACTGTCGAGTTCACGGACAATATTAAACATATTCATATCACCATCGTCGAGCAGAACCTCCTCAAATCCGTCCGCTGTGGCTAAACTACCCCGAACGTTTCGCAGGTGCACCATGAAAATCCGCCCCTTGCGACCGTAGTTGTTGATTTCATCCATCACAATGGCCGATCCCCCAGCTTCAGCCCGGGTGCCACAGCAGTACAGGTAGCCGACACTCCGGCTAGGGAACGCATCGATCACCCGGTGGAAGCCGAGTCCGCCTAATGGCGTGTCGGGATTCGGTACATCAGAGGGATGAATGGCCAATCTAATGCTGGTCTTTTCTGCAATCGGCACCAGCGTCTGGTAAACCTGGCCAAACCGCTCCCACCAAGCTTCGAGTTGTTCCATGGTCGGTGTGTCGGGATTCCCCGGCGTCAGGTGACGACTTTCGCCGCGAGACCGGTACCCGCCGCGATGCACAGATTGATAGCGGGTCATCAACTGCGGAAATGTGTCGCCAGCGAAGCGTTGCCGTGCAATCGGGCATCCGGCTTCGGCAAAGATATGGAGCGCCTTAGCGGTATTTTCTAACTCCATCTCACCGCCTGGTTGACCTTGCATAAATTTTTCGGTGATGTTGGGTAGGGTAACGCGATTAATCTCTAAACCCCAGGAGTGGATCTTTTTCTTGATCTGTAATAACTGATCAAGATCCGGATAGCCCTGTTCACTTACTCCGGGGAAACTAGTATCCGATCCAAAATCGATGGCATTGGCTCCCAGTTGTGTCACCAGTCGCAGGTAGTCATCGCCCAACCCACGATCCCAGACTGAAATTCTCATCATGATAAACTCCTTTTCTCGACCTCTGATCTAGTTGCTGTGTCCCGGTTTACTGTATTCCTGCTGTTGATACTCTGTTAGCAGGACCGATAATTGCTCAACGATCTCTGGTCGATCCAGGTACAGATTCTCGGTTTCGCCCGGATCGTCGGCTAAATTGTAGAGTTGCCCTACCGGGCCATCAGGTTCCGGTTCTTCGACGCGTGGACTGCTGAATCCACCAGAGCCCAATCCTTGTATCAACTTCCACTCTCCCCGCCGAATGGCAAAGACACCGCTAACCGAATGGTTGACGATAGCTTCGTGTAACGGTTTTTCCAAATTGGGATCTAGAAGAGCAGGTAGAATGCTAACGCTATCTTCAGCCACAACTGCCTCACCTGTTATATCGGCCACTGTTGCTAAGAGATCTGTTAGGCAGATAGTCTGCTCACAAACCATCTTGGTGTCGATCTGGCCCGGCCAGCGAGCGATGAACGGTATCCGATGTCCGCCTTCCCAGATGTCGGCTTTCTGCCCGCGCCAGTGCCGGTTAGAGTGATGTCCAAACTTATCGACATCGTTCTGATACCAGTGAGAACCGTTATCACTGGTGACAATGATCAATGTATCATCGGATACCCTCGCCTTCTTTAGCGCATCCATCACCTGTCCGATCGACCAATCGACCTGCATGGTAAAATCACCATAGTAGCCAGCCCCGCTTTTGCCTTCAAATTCGGGTATTGGCACCCAGGGCGTATGTGGCGCGGTTAATGGAAAGTAGAGAAAAAACGGATTTTCCTGTGAGGCAGCCCTCTCGATATAACCGACTGCCTGTTGCGTTAGATCAGGCAGAACGTCGATATGCTTAAAACTTGGTGCGATGCCACCCCCTCTCCAGAAACCTCTACCACCTTGCCGCCGGTGTGTGCTGTCGCCGATTTCCTCAGTTGGATCTTCGACAAGTTGATCATTTTCGACATAGACATAGGGCGGCATATCCAGCGAAGCCGGGATGCCCCAGAAATAGTCGAATCCGTGTTGGTTTGGGCCCGGTGTCAGGAACTGTCCATAATCGACAGGTTCCGCTTGCTCCGCCTCCATATAGTGAGGTTGAAATCCGAGATGCCATTTGCCGACACAACCTGTCTGGTATCCCCTCTCTTTCAACAGCGAAGCCACGGTGGTCCGCCCTTCGTCAATTAAATTTCTAGAGTAGCCGTTGAGTACACCTCTTTTGAGCCGTGACCGCCAGGCATAACAACCAGTTAGCACACCGTATCGGGTAGGTGTACAGACGGCTGATGGAGAGTGGGCATCAGTAAATCGCACTCCTTGTTCTGCCAATTGATCCATATTGGGGGTAAGGATCTGCGACTGATCGTTGTAGCAACCCGGATCACCGTAGCCCATATCGTCGGCTAAAATAAAGACGATATTGGGACGGGCAGTCTTTGTCTGAGTTGTCGCATCGACTGTACTTGCCACACTCTGAATAAATGGAAGTATAGTTGACATTGATTCTCCAGTTTAGTGGTAAGGTTTAAGATCTGCGATCGCTGCTTTGACTTCTGATACAATTTCGCTGGACAGACGGGGGTTGAACGGTCCACCTGTTCCGCCTTCGATGTCATCGAATCCGCTTTGAATTATGGCTTCCACTACAGCAGAATAGTTGTAGACTCGTTCGTTACGGAAACGGATCTCCTCCAGAGCGGCGATTTTGTCCTCGATTCGCTGGGACGCGGCCAGATCACCAGACCGCTGGGCATTATTGATCTCATCTGATGCGCGGGCGAAGGCGACAGCGATACCGGAGGTGTGACCTCTAGTTCCCAATCGATGCGCCTGCGTACATCGATCGCCAATCCCCCACATGACCAACCCGCCGCCATCAATACCATTGGTCAGGGCTTCAATGTCACTTTCGTCAGTACCAACCTTAACCCCAATAAAGTGAGGTGATTCATTGACCAATTGGATAACTACCTCCAGGTTGCGTTTCTGACGGAAGTAGTACAGGAACCTGGCTCCATACTGCTCGCCACATTTTTGGGCAAATTGGCTGTATTGCTGATAGATACCGTCCGGGTTGTTGATTCCCGATAACGGCATTAACAGGTAGGCATCCGGTACTCGGTCTAGGTTTGATTGTACCCGAATTAGCTCCTCCGCCTGTGAAATCGGGTTGGGGACGATCCCCGAAATTAAGATGCCATGAACATCTGTCCGAACGTTTGTATCTTCCATCTGTTGACCTGTCGCTTCAACCAGAGCGACCTGGTCTTTAGCCTCAATATGATGTAGCAGACTGGTACCGCCAATTGCAATCACACGAGGACGGTTGTCGCTCAGATAGTTGTTACCCATCAAATAGGCCACATTTTTACGATGGCCGTCAAAGTCGATTTGGCCATCTTTGAAGGGAATGACAGGAATAGTCGTCACCGAATTCAATGCAGCAAGGAGTGTTGATTGTTCCATCAGTTTTTCCTTTCTTATTGGTTTCATTACTTTGCTAACCCAACAGGGCTGATCACGATGATATAACCCCTACTGAATTGCAGTTCCGTTTTACCAAGAGCGAATTCCCACCCAAGTCGGGGATAGGGTATATGGATAGATACATCTGCAGGGGCTAAATTTTAGAGTCTCAGAGCAAAGTAACACGATTTCCAGACGATTAGCCTATAAAAAAGAATCCGGTTTGTCAATGTTGTTTTTATCAATTCTCCGCTTTGTATTATTCGTAAGCATCGTAGATCCGCTGACGGACATGTTCCGCAAATTCGTCTGTTATCGGTCTATCATTGGCGATCGTATACCACAGCCCTGCCTGCTCGACATATTGAGGCAGAATTCGCATAGCCTCGACTACGTCTGCCCAGGTAATCCCCATGGCTTCAGGTCGAATATCGACACCAACCTGCTGAATGATGGATAGAATCCGCTCTGGTTCGTTTTCCTGCAACTCAGAACCGATATAGATACCCAAACAGACCGGTTGGCCATGAATGAAGCTCCACCCGGTTATCTGCTCCAATGCATAAAATAGAAAGTGGTCGAAACCTTCAATGTGGCGAGGATTCCAACCCGCATTATGAAAGGTCGATCCTCCCCATCGGTTGGCCAGTACTAAGGTCCGAATCCCCTCTTCGGTCACCTGATGGATATCATTCAGCTTGGTAAGTACCAGGTCCATCACCCGACGTGCTTCTGTTACCAGGCGTGGATCGTATGGCCACTGTGGTTCGGTTTTGCCCTTTTGATGGGCTAATTTCCAATCGTAGTGTGCGGTGTGATAACACAAAATCTCGCAAATACCACTGCGGTTGAGAAGCGATGGAGCCGACTGAATAACATCAAAATCAATATAGACGGCTTCCGGCACCGCCCACCCCATATAGCGAACAACCCCTCGATCTCGGATACCAGCACGGTGGCCNAACGGCGCATTNACACTCATGGAGGTGGGAACCTGGAACAGCGGTAACCGACGCTTCCAAGAAACAAACTTGGCCACATCGATGGCGCGTCCACCGCCCAGACCAATGACGCTATTGATAGCTGGTAGATCATCGGCAATGCGGTCCAATTCAGCCAATTCTAGGCTCTGAACCAGGTGAACTTCAATATGCTCAGGGTTGAAATGGCACTCAAACTTGGGCCACAGGTCTTCCATGGTTACCACTAGGCAAGGCCGGTGAACAAAGTTTGGCAATTCTGACACCAGATTACGACCAAAAATGGTGGTGAATTGGTGGCCAGAAAAGGCGTGGATCTCGCTATTGCGAGCCAAANTGGATTCAGTGCGCATTGGCATAGATTNCTATTTTTCCTTTCGTTAGGCTGGTGTAATAAGTTCAGGGAAGTTTAAAGGCCGTAGCTAAGGCATTTCCCGTTTATAGACGGCGTTTACTCTCTATTTGTTAAGTCCAGAGAAATACCGACCGACTTTAATTTTGTTGTCTTTTCAAATGTATGTATGCTACCATTAAGCAGTTTTTGGAAGGTANTATGGCTATAATATATCTCGAAGATTTGCCNGCAAAAATGGGCAACAAGTATTTAGCGGTAAACGCGATNGCCCAAAGGGCACGTGTTCTAAACGACCGAAACCTTCAGTTTTTAAATTCGAATGCAAAAAAGCCAGTCACCGAAGCATTAGAAGAAGTTGTTGCCCACAAAATAGAATACCGAAGGCTGGAAGAGCCTAGCGATCAATCCGAAGAAGCATTTTCGCCCTTTGGTGATACTGATGCGACCGAAAACACCAAAGCAACAGAAAAGGGCGAGGNTTTATTTGATCAAATCTACCTAGAGGACACGGATGATACAGACGGTCCAGCAGAGGAAGTAGAAGAAGGTTTGTAAAACATAAATCGCTGACGCTTTGTGGTCGNACTACTCGTAAGCCTTGCGAAATCGCGAGGCTTTTTTGTGCTTAATATTTTTATGCGGGACAGTAGTCCTGAAACATAAATCTTAACTTCTTAAAACACCCACTTGGGGGAACCTAAACAAATGCCAACCTATGAGTATCAATGCCATACATGCGGGACACGGTTCGATGTGTTCCAATCTATGAGTGATGATCCAATCGAAGACTGCCAAGATGAAAATTGCGATGGCACTGTTAAGAAATTGATTAGCGCAGGCGCAGGACTAATTTTTAAGGGCTCTGGTTTCTATATTACCGATTATCGGGATAGTTCCTACAACGAGGCCGCCAAGAAAGACCAGGAAAGTAAAACGGGCAATTCCGATAAGAAAGAGGGTAGTGACAATACAAAATCGAACGGCAATAAACCTGAAAGTAAAAAACCCGAAAGTAAAAAACCCGAAAGTAAAAAACCCGAGCCATCAACAGACTAATCTTCATCTTCTGCCAACAATAACCCAATCCAACCAAAACGAACTGAGCCTATTGACATCAGGTGGCTGATCTTGGTACGATACAGTTTATTGTANATTATTACAAGGGAAAATACTTGAAAGAAGCGACTGCTTTCTTTTTTAGCCTTTTTGTTCTTGGTTTCTTTTTTGTACTTGATACCCAAGCGCAGATCGCGTGGGACAGTGAGAAATTCATGCCGCTTGACAAAGTCAAAATCGGTGCTAGAGGTAAAGGCTATACTGTTTTTCACGGTACCACCGTTGAGCCATTTGACTTTGAAGTTGTTAGTATTGAACGGAACTACATCCCAGGTTGGCACGTGATTTGGGCCAAAGGGCTTAGTGAAAACTATCAACAAACTGGTGGGGCTGGTGGTATGAGTGGAAGCCCATGCTATATCGAGGGCAAGATGGTCGGTGCCCTGTCTTTAGCATTTTGGTATCAACGTGAGCACGCCAATCTGTTTGGGATAACCTCAATCGAACTAATGGTCAAAGCCACACAACGTGGAATGCGCCCTAATCTTGATTACGCTGGATTTCAGTTATTTGACGATAATACGACTTCTCTTCCTCAGTCGTCAAATGTGACGCCGTTTGGAAACCTGCATCTAACCCCGGTGGTAGAATTCAACGATCCGAAATACTATCAGCATAAAAAAGCTCATCCCCTCAGTACTCCACTGGCAGTCTCTACTACAAATCCACAGGTTTTCACTCAACTGCAAAAAATGTTTCGTGGTCATAACATTGAGCCTATCCAGGGAAGTGCTGGTGGTGCTCCCACCAGTGAATCACCGATCGCTGAAGGGCAAATAGTAGGTGTCGAATACGCACGGGGAGACTACAATGCTTTTGGTTTTGGAACCATCACCTATATTGACAATCAGAAGCAGCAACTGCTCGGTTTTGGTCATTCAATGTATGGTGAAGGCCATGTCAATGTGCCTATTTCTGGTGGGTATGTCCATTTCATTATTCCAAGAAGCGATAGGTCAAGCAAATATGCTTCTGCCACCAAGCCATTTGGCACAATGGTACAAGATCGTTTAGGTGCCATTGCGGGTACGATCGGTAGTTATCCTAGTTTTATTCCAATTCAGCTCCAAGTACAAACAATGGACAGTCAAANGCATCAAAAACAGTTTGAGGTNGCACGTGACCGTTTTATGTCGGCTTCAATGGCTATGTTTGGCACTTGGGATATTATTGACAACCTAGAAGCTAGGTGGTCAGAACATACCGTAAAGATTGACACNAAAATACGGTTTGAGAACACGCCTGCGGTGGATACATCTGAACTAACTTATTCCAATATCTTTTCGACCAGCGGATCGCCAGGATTTGCCGCTTTTAGGGCCCTCGGTTCAATGCGGGATTTAATGCTCAATCCTTTTGGCCGGCTCAAGGTACAAGATATAGATGTGAAGGTCAAAATTAGCGACAAACGGAATACGGCCATTATTGAAGGGCTTCGGATTGAGAAAGACCGGTATTGTCCCGGCGAAACGGTTGACGTCTCGGTTATCTTACGACCCTATTTGGAAGATCCGATTGTGCAGAAAGCACAAATTACGATTCCGAAAGGAACTCCGGAAGGCACTGTTACCTTGTTGGTTTCCAGCGGCCAATCTTACGAAGGTTGGCAACGACAACGTGCACCACTGAATTTTCAACCACGGAACCTGAATCAAATGGTCAAGTTGTTGCAAAGAGGGGAGAGTAATCTAGACCTAATTTTAGAGATCTTCATCCTCCGAATTGGTATGACAGTTCAAGGTCAAGAGTTTCCTGATCTTCCGGTATCGATGCTTTCAGTGATGAATACGCAAACACAATCTGGTGAGGGAGGATACACACGGGGTCGAACATTACACGTTGAGAAAACCGAAACTAAGTATGTGATTTCAGGCAGTCGATTTCTACGCATTAACGTAGATCGACGTGCCCAGTAAGGAGAAGAATTTGGGCTACTTTAGCGAGGGGTTGCGAACCGGAGNTTCGAAGATTGTCTTAGAATGTAACTTTTTCTATCCAGTTTGGTTAGTCGTTTTGTCACTCAGTATCTGCTTAACAAAGGCTGATGCTATCAAGACAAAAATATGGGAACAAAAAAGTGTTGAAGCTTTTCAAGCCGGGACNGCCAAATCGGTTTCTGTTTCCAGCGCAGGGGAAATCGTACTCCACCGAAAATTAGAGACTGTGTTCGAAAAAGGAGACGAGGTTTTTATCTGGTGTTTGGCGGAAGACTCAGCCGGAAACATTTACGCGGGAACTGGCAATGATGGCAAGATCTACCGCATCACCCCGGAGGGTGACTCCTCTCTATTCTACAACTCGCCTGAGGTCTCGATTCTCTGTATGGCAATAGACAGTGAAAATCGGGTCTATGTTGGAACCGCCCCCAGCGGTTTGGTTTATCGTGTCGATGATGACAAGACGCCACCTACTACCTTGCTCTCAACAGAGGAGAATTACGTCTGGTCCTTGGCCTTTGATCCTCAAGGTAATCTGTATGCAGCCACTGGAACCGAAGGCAAAATCTATAAAATCCCTACGGNGNATGCCCNGCCGGAAGGAACAGAAAGCGAACCTTCCGTCTTGTTTGACGCTGATGAAACCAACATTGTCAGTTTGATTTTTCATCATGGATATTTATATGCTGGCAGTGACGGCAAAGGTACAATTTTTAAAATCTCCTTAGATGGCGACGCNTCCGTAGTTTATCAGACCGGGCAGAAAGAGGTTCACTCTTTGGTTGGTGCGCCCGATGGTAGTGTTTTTGCAGGTACCGTTACCACAGCACCACCCAAACCAGGCAGTCGGCCAAGCGGTCCACCAACACCTGATGGCCGNCCCCCNGAACAAAAGAAATCACGTATTTATCAGGTGCAACCTAACGGAACTATCCGGGGAGTTTGGAACTCACCGGAACCGTTGATTTTGTCGATCAATGCCTATGCAGATTACCTGATTGTCGGNACCGGCGACGATGGNAAAATATACCATGTTNCATTAGATGGTGAATCGGTGGCAATTGCCAAGTGTGAAGCCAAGCAAGTCTTAGCCCTGCATCAAACCACAATAGACGGTGAAAACGCCTCAAATCTGACCTGGGTAGCAACCGGAAACCAAGGAAAAGTGTTCCAACTGTCGGAATCGTACGTGGAAGAAGGCATCTTGGAATCTGAGGCTTACGACGCGAAATCGACCTCCAGGTGGGGTAAATTATCCTGGCGCTCTACGGGGNGTGAGGTTACATTTTCAACCCGATCAGGGAATACTGGTAAGCCGGATAACACCTGGAGCGATTGGTCTGGAGCCTTAGCCAATTCTGACGGTGCNCAGATCACCAGCCCGGAGGCTCAATTTCTGCAATGGAAAGCGGTGCTGAAAGCGAACGATGGTACACCAACTTTGCAGCAGGTTAGATTTGGGTCTGTTCAACTCAATTTAGAACCTAGAATTGGTCAGATTCAAGTTCATGTCGGAATTCCGAAAGATAGGGAAAATAGGAACGGCCCACCCAAGAGATCCAAAAGCGACGCCAATGCTCAAAAAAAGAGAACCGCCAAATGGGAAGTTGCTGACCCCAATGGCGATCCACTTGAATTTACGCTCTATTCCAAACGGATAGAAGACAATGAGTGGCAACTTCTCAAAGAAGAGTTAAAAGATCCTGTCTATACTTGGGATGCAACAGCTATGCCCGATGGCGAGTACCATCTTAAGTTAGTTGTTAGCGACCAACTGGGCAATCAACAGGGGGCCGGTCTGGTCGCCGAAAAGATCAGTTCACCATTTGAAGTTGACAATACACAACCTGTGATTGCCGATATNCAGGGAACTAAAAACGATGATGGATCTTACCGGATTAGTTGCGTGATAGAAGACGGTGGGAGCCCGATTAAGGAAGCCGTTTATAAAATTGATAGCGACGAAGAGTGGAAAGTAGTCTTCCCGTCAGATCTCATTTTTGATTCTCGGCGAGAAGAACTAGTTTTGACGACGGAACCACTAGAGAGAAAAGNCCGTCATACCATTGCTATCAGAGTCGTCGATACGGCCGGGAATATCGCCGTCGGTGGGGCAGCCTTTTAGTATTAGCCGCCAGACGATTCTGGTTTAGATCTATTTTTGCATTTTGCCAGCAAGTNCTGGACAGCTTCAGACTTACTGGTATTTTTTAGTTTGGTATACAGTTCGGCTGCAGCGAGGAGATGGAGCTCGGCTTTTCCCCACTCTTGCAAAGCCATCCACGATTCGCTGATGTAAAAGTTGGCTTCAGCCACTTGCTGGATTACACCTCCTTGTTCAGCGNTGTTGATGGCTCTCTCGAACAGTTCAATGCCNGCCTGCAAATCCCCCCTATTTTGCTGAACTCGACCNCGTGTAATTTGGCTGGCAGAAATTGCCTGTAACGTATTAATTTCCGTGGCGGTTTCAGTAGCTTTTTCAGCGTACGATTCAGCCAACGCCAGATCGCCTTTAGCCAGATAGGCTTCTGCTAATCCCTGCAAAGCTTCGTTTAATCCCTCTTTATCGCCAATTCGCTCACAGATCGTTTGNGCTTCCTGATAGTGCTGAATAGCCTTGTCAAAATCCTGTTGTTTCCAGTAAGCAGTTGCCATTTTTCGTTGGACAAAGGAAACTTGTCGATAAGCACCAATTCGTTTAGCCATTTCGATCGCTTTGCCATAAAAGTCAAAAGCTTTTTCGATGTCTTGCCTGATGGAATAGGTAAGCCCTATGTTGGTATATGAAGTTGTTAAGTCATGCGTGTTACCAAGCGCTTCCTTGATTTCTGCACTTTTCTGGTAGTAAGTCAACGATTGATCTGTGTTGCCCGTCATTTGGGCCGCCACCCCCAGATTGTTGTAAAGTTGGGCGATCAGCACTCTATCTCCAATTTGCTCTGCCAGTTCAATCGCTTTGGTAAAGTATTCTTTCCCNCTTTCGACATTGCGCGTCCGAAGATAGTAGATACCGAGATTTTTATCGATGGTCGCCATTAAGTCTGGTGCAATTTCTTCTGCCGATGCTAAGTTGAGAGCTTCGGTTGTCTTCTCGATAGCAGTATTAAAATCACCACGCTTAGCATAAAAAGACCCATATTGATTCAGAAGCCGTGCTTTTTCAATCGTTTGCCGGGTTGATTGACTCGTCTCGGATATGGATTTCAGATCTTGCAGAGCAATCTCCAACATCTCTATNCCAGCAACATATTCGGCCTGTTGCTCGTAGACTTCCGCCAATCTTCGCTTCAGTTGCACCTTTTCTAACATTGTCTCTGCTAGATCTAAGGCCTGGCTGAAACTATGGTTGGCCTGCTCATAGTCGCCTAACAGAAGTTGCAACTCTCCAACGCCTTTCAAGGCTCGAAGCACATGTTTGGAGTTACTAGATGGCGGATGTTTATCACCGATGAGAGATAATGCTTGATTGTAGAAGCCAAGTGCCGATTGATTGCTATATTGACCTTTGGCTTTATCACCGGCGGCGATCAGATAGTGAATTGCTTTGTCTAACGTCCGGGTATCCTTTTCGCCATTGTGAAAATGGAAGGCCAATTCTTCGTAGGCACGCTCTATGTTTCCTTTGTTTCGCGCCTCGATTTCGGTTGCAATCTGGGTATGAATTGTTCGCCTACGCATACCAGGAATAGTTTGATAAGCCACTTGTTGCGTCAGTTTGTGGCTAAACTCAAAGACTTTGGATTCAATCGAGTGAATTAAATCGAAAGCTACCAGCGATTTCAGGTGGTTTGTGATCGAATCTAATTGGGGGCTGATTTGGGTTAGCAGATCGGTTTCAAAACGTAGACCAACAATAGATCCATTTTGCACCAGAACTTTATCGCTATCATTGAGTCTATCCAAACGGGCCTGTACCATCTGCTCCACCGAATCAGGAATCTGAATATCGTCGATCTCTTTGGCAAGGTGCCACTGATCCGAGTGTTTAACCAGTGTTCCATCTTCGATCAGGTCGTAAAGTACCGCTTGCATATACTGCGGATTTCCCGCGGAATGTTGCACAATTAGCTCCGTAAACCGCTCGACTTGAGANCGGTTAGCTTCAGATGTTCTTAGTGGTAGCATCGTGCGCAAGCAGTCATGGCTCTGTTTTGTATCCAAGGGTTGCAGTTGAACCTGCGTCAGCCGGTCCGGTAACCGATCAACCACCTGTTGATGAACACGCCAACTAGGGTAGTCATGGCTTGGTAGAAATAGGCTCAAGAAATAGATCTGCTCTGACATGCAGGTTTCAAGCAGAAATGAGAGCAAATCAACTGAGATATCGTCAATCCACTGCAAATCGTCGAACACTATTACCAAGGGCAACTGTCGAGAGACAGCCGTCAGCAAGTCGCGAATAGCGGCGAAGGTACTCTGTTTTAGTGTTTCTGGATCCAGATAACGAATGCGAGTTTCCAAGTGTTCGGGCAGTGGTAAAGACAACAACTGGCTACCGATAAAGGCCACGATATTATCGGTTAAATCTGCGGTTGGCTGGCCGTAAGTGGTTGGATCAAACAGCGAGTTGACTACCTGGATCAATTTCTGCAACGAACCATCAACGGTATCAGCCTCAGCAATGTTTGCCAAATATCGAATTGCATCAATGAAAACCGAATAGGCGGCTGCGGTCGTTTGTGATAATGCCGTTGTTTCAATAAACTGGACCTGGTTTTGACAGTAGCTCTGTAGCTCTTTCTTAAATTGGGACTTACCCAGTCCGCTCTGCCCAATAACGTGGGTTACCCACCCACCACTCTGANGGAGAAAGGTCTCTGCGGATTCTCGGATTTGCATCAATTCCTGATCTCGACCGATAAATCCAGAAAGCAGGAGGGCTTCCGTATGACTGAGATCTATATGGGAATCCCCTTTCTTGCCGATCAGACGATAGATTTTTTGTTGGTGTCCTCCAACTTCGACCTCCGTTTTCTCTTGACAGTCGAACAGATTTCTAACCAAACGGTAGGTACGACTGCCAATCAGAATTTCGCCATCTTCTGAAATATCTTCTAAAACTTCGGCCAGTTCAACAGGTTCACCGATGACGGTATAGTCCATTTTTCCCGTTCCGTCACCGCTAATGTCGCCGATGGAGATCCGGCCCGTGTTGATGCCAATNTGGACATTCAACGGAGGAACGTCAAATTGCTGGTGCATTCGCTCTGAGAAATCCTGAATTCGTTCAATACATTCCAAGCCGGCCAAAACAGCTCGTTCAGGATCGTTTTCGTGGACAATCGGTGCACCAAAAATAGCTACCACAGCATCACCAACCAGTTGATCGACAACTCCTTCATACTTGTAAATCACTTCTCCAAGTTCGTGATGAACACTGTCAATCAGCTCAGCAATTCGTGCGGGTTGATCTCTAAATTTCTCCGACAGGGCTGTGAACCCAGAGAGATCTGAGCGTAGGATTGTCACCATTTTCCGCTCACCACGAATTGTCGCTGCCGCATCATTGATCTTTTCCCTCAGGTGAGGGGGAATGACGTTTTGCAGTCCAGTGTTGGTAAGGTCGTCCTGGGGTTGGCTCTGAACTAAAACCTCAATTTCACTAACCGATTCTTTTTTCTCCAAAGCGGCAAAAATCGGTACTGGTTCGCTAATCCCCTTCAGCATCACCGGTCGGAGGGATTCAAAAGTGAAGTAGGGCTGAGTCAATTGATGAGTCGACGGACTCAAAACAATTTGGTTGAGTTCAGCTTTGGCCTTGATTCTAGCGGCTAAGTTGACGGTATCACCAATAACAGTTAGATCGCTAAATTTCCCCGTACCGATTTGACCTACCCAAGCGGGGCCGTTGTTAATCCCAATCTGAATCGTTGCATTCTCTGTTTGTTGAACAATATCACGTAGGTCTAACGCTGCCAAAAGGGCAAAAGTGGGGTCGTATTTGTGGCTGGTTTTGGTTCCCCATGTCGCCATCACCAGTCCTTGTATCACTTTATCGACGATGCCACCGTAACGTTCGATGATTTGATTCAGTTGTAGATCNAGCTGATTTTTCAGGATGGCATTCTCTTCCACCTGATCTAGCGTCGCGGTTGCGGGAAGTTCAAACCCTTCGATTAAGGCAAACAAAACCGCTACCGGTTTCTCAACACCTAGTCCCCCTTCAGTCTCTTTCTGCGCCTCGATCTCGCGGAGTGCGACTTCACCGTGAAGTTGATCCGCACTCAAATCCTTGTCNGAGTGGTCACCTTCAAAGGAAATACTCTTTGCCTGATCCTGATTGTCGCTATTCATCATACCAATGGGGACTGTAATTATTGGCATTATAGCAGAGAGACGGTAATGTAACAAGTCGAATCATCAATTCAATTTTGGGGTAGAGTCGAAGAAAACAGAAAAGCTAAGCCGGAAAGTTGGAAGGAGGTCTAGGTCTCAGCGATCAAGATGCGATCGGTACCGGTTAGATCTGGNAAAAAATGAATTTTTTGATAGCGTGAGGATTGATGTGCTAATTCTTCGACAGCTTGACGTTGACCGTATCCAATCTCAATTGCCAGTTTACCCTCTGGCTTCAAAAAGAGAGGTGCATCAGAAATTAACTGACGAATTAGTTGCAGGCCGTCTTGACCAGACACCAAGGCCAGCCTCGGTTCATAGTTATGAACGTCGGGCTGCAACTTCTCGTATTGGCGATAAGAGACATAAGGTGGGTTAGAAACAATCCAGTCAAATGTAACCTTAGAATTGGCGACAGCTTTAAGTAGATTTCCCTGCTGAAAGTTGATCTGATCTTGCGCACCATGTCGAATCGCATTGATTTCTGCTACCGTCAGCGCATCTTTGGAAATATCGGTAGCTGTTATTTCCCAATTTGGTCGGTTGACTGCCAGGCTGACAGCAATGGCACCACTCCCCGTACCAATGTCTACCAACTTCGATGTAGAATAATTCGCCCTTTCAGGTTGGTCAAGAACATATTCAACCAGATTTTCCGTTTCAGGTCGAGGGATTAACACGCGTTGATCCACATAAAAGTTAAGCGACATAAACTCCCGACAGTTTGTCAAATAACTGACCGGTGTATGATTCCTACGCTTTTTGACCAGCTCCCGATAGGCAATTAATTGATCTGGGAAAACGGGCATCTCAAAGTTGAGGTAAAGTTGCAAACGACTTTTTTCTAGTACAAACCCCAGCAATACTTCGGCATCCAAGCGTGGGGTTTCTAGTCCGCTTTCCTCAAAATAGCCTTCTGTCCACTCGATTAGATCCAGAATGGTCCAAATCTTCACACCGATAAACTTTTCAGCTTTTCAACTCCATCCGCGGCGATTAATCCTGCAATCAACTCGCCCAACTCACCAGCCAATGCCGCATCAAGCTTGTAGAGCGTCAGGTTAATTCGATGGTCGGTCACTCGCCCTTGCGGGAAATTGTAGGTTCGGACCTTCTCACTGCGGTCACCGCTTCCCACCATTGATTTTCGNGTTTGCGCCCGTTCTGCATCTTGTTCTTTTTGTACCTGCTCCAGCAATCGGGATCTTAGAATTTTCATGGCTTTAGCTTTGTTCTTATGTTGCGANTTTTCGTCCTGGCAAGAGACGACCAGATTAGTCGGCAAATAAGTAATGCGAACNGCCGAGTCGGTCGTATTAACACTTTGTCCACCAGGTCCTGAAGATCGGTAGGTNTCGATTCGGAGATCGCTGGAGTCAATCTCAATATCAACNTCTTCGGCTTCTGGTAAGACGGCGACAGTCACCGCAGAAGTGTGAATTCGACCACTAGTCTCAGTTGCAGGCACCCGCTGGACGCGGTGGGTGCCGCCCTCAAACTTGAGTTGGCTATAAGCCCCATCCCCTTCCACTGAAAAGACAACCTCTTTGAATCCTTTTAAACCGGTTGCANTAGAACTTAAAATTTCGGTACGCCAATTTTTCTTCTCCGCAAATCGGGAATAGGTGCGAAACAGTTCTGCCGCAAATAAACCCGCTTCCTCACCACCTGTACCCGCACGAATCTCGATAATCACGTTTTTCGCATCATTAGGNTCTTTAGGAATCAACAACATCTTGAGTTGTGTTTCTAACTGGTTTAATTCTTTTGCCAAAACTTGAGCTTCTTCCACCGCTAGCTGTCGTAACTCTTCCTCTATTTCATCTGCTACCATCGAACGGATATCTTCTAACTCTTGCTGATGCNTCTTAAACTCCTGATAAGTCGTAATAATCGGCAGTAATTCAGCATGAGTTTTGGTNAACTNCAACANGTTTCGACTATCTGNAATTTGCTCAGGATCACCCAGTGACTGCTCAATCTTTGCGAATTTAGCTTCAACTTGGCGTAATTTATCGTCAAACATATAGGTTCAGTTGTTGCTAGAAAATAAAAAGGGCGCGTTGAGAAAACGCACCCAGATATAAATCTGGCTTGATTGCCAGCTTGTTACTTTTCGCTTTCGTCTTCATCGACAACTTCTTCAGCTTCCACATCAATAACTGTTTCATCGTCGTCGGCATCGGTTGCAGCTGAACCGTCATCGCTGGTTGATGTCGCTTGCTCAGCTGCCGCTTGAGCGTACATGGCTTCTGCTAACTTGTGCGAAGCCTGAGTTAAGACTTCCGTATCAGCCTTAATGGCTTCGACATTTTCGCCTTTTAGCGACTCTTTTAGCTTGTCGNTAGCCTGTTGAATAGCGTTACGGTCTTCTTCCGACACTTTATCGCCATATTCGTTGAGCGATTTTTCGGTGCTGTAGACTAGGGAATCGGCATTGTTTCGGGTTTCTATCTCCTCCTTCTTCTTCTCATCTTCAACTGAATGGCTCTCAGCATCTTTGACCATTTGGTCAATCTCTTGGTCTGTTAANCCGCTGGAAGATTCAATTCGAATTTTCTGCTCTTTGTTGGTTCCCATGTCTTTGGCTGAGACATTGACAATNCCATTGGCATCAATGTCGAAAGCTACCTCAATCTGTGGCATGCCACGTGGTGCAGGAGGGATATCATCCAGATTGAACCGGCCTAGCGTCCGATTGTAGACCGCTAATTCTCGTTCTCCCTGTAAAACATGAACATCGACCGAAGGCTGATTGTCAGCCGCCGTCGAAAAGACTTGACTTTTCTTGGTGGGCACAGTTGTATTCCGGTCGATCAATTTGGTAAAGACCCCACCTAGCGTTTCGATCCCCAGTGATAATGGTGTCACGTCCAGCAACAAAACATCTTTGACCCCTTCGTCACCGACTAGAACCCCACCCTGAATTGCAGCACCAATTGCCACTACTTCATCTGGATTAACACCTTTATGTGACTCTTTGCCGAAAAATTCCTTAACCCGTTCCTGAACTTTCGGCATCCGGGTCTGTCCACCGACTAAAACCACTTCATCAATTTCGGATGTACTTATTTCAGCATCGGTTAACGCTTGTTGGCAAGGTGTAATAGTACGCTCAACGAGCTCTTCCGATAGTTGCTCCAGTTTGGCACGTGTCAACGTCTCGTTAATATGCTTCGGTCCCGTTGCATCTGCGGTGATGAAGGGTAGGTTGATCTCGGTTTGTAACGTCGTTGACAACTCGCATTTGGCTTTTTCGGCTACCTCCCTCAGCCGTTGAAGCGCCATCGGATCTGCTCGCAAGTCTATCCCGTTACTGGCCTTAAAATCGTCAGCTAACCAATCGACGATCACTTGATCGAAATCATCGCCGCCCAAGTGTGTATCCCCGTTAGTACTCTTGACCTGGAAGACACCATCACCGATTTCTAAGATCGAGATATCAAAGGTTCCTCCACCTAGATCGTAAACGGCAATTTTTTCTTCCGTTTTCTTGTCCAAACCGTAGGCTAGAGAAGCGGCTGTTGGCTCGTTGATGATCCGCAGAACTTCCAGTCCGGCAATCATTCCTGCATCCTTAGTAGCCTGACGCTGAGCGTCATTAAAGTAAGCAGGAGCCGTAATCACAGCTTGAGTCACTTCTTCGCCTAAGTATTCCTCAGCGGTCTCTTTCATCTTTTTCAGCGTCATAGCCGAAATCTGTTGGGGAGCCAATTCTTCATCGCTAATTTTGATTCGAACATCGTCGCTACCGGCCTGAACAATCTGATACGGTACTTTGTCAATCTCACCGCTGATTTCATTGAATCGACGTCCCATGAACCGCTTAATAGAAAAAATGGTGTTGTCTGGATTCGTCACCGCTTGCCGTTTAGCAACGGCACCAACAATTCGCTCTCCTTCTTTGGTGACGGCAATTACCGATGGTGTTGTACGGTCCCCTTCTGCGTTTGGTATGACCTTTGGCTCGCCGCCTTCAAGGATAGCAACGCAGGAGTTGGTGGTTCCTAAGTCAATGCCAATGACCTTACTCATTCTCTATCTGCTCCTTTTCTTGTTCTATTTCTTCTGTATCGTTGGATGAAATTTCTGTCGTCTCCGGGTTGCCTTTTGAAACAACGACCATTGAAGGTCTAACAACCCGATCATGCAAGACATATCCTTTTTGAAATGCTTGTATTATATTATTTTCTGGTACGGTTTCAGACTCAGCCATCGAGATAGCTTCATGTTTCTGTGGATCAAAGGTTTCACCTTCGGTTTCAATGACTAAGACCCCCCTTTTTTCCAAGCTACCAAGGAGTTGTTTCTGAATCAACTCAATACCTTCTCGTAAAGCTATAAAACCTTTTGTTGTTTCGGTGTCTGTGCTCCGGGCAGCTTCGACAGCATGGTCAATGCTATCCATAACGGGAATCAGATCCTTAACAAAATTTTCGTTGGCATACTTGAGGAAATCTTCTTTTTCACGTTCAGTGCGCTTTCTAGAGTTTTCATATTCGGCGACCGTGTATAGCATCTGCTTCTGCTTCTCTTCATTTTCTGCCTTCATTTGCTCAAACTCTTCAGCGGACAATACAACTACATTGACCGAGTCTTCCTCTTCCGCCATCTCTGCATGCTCAGAAGTCTCGGAATCGGGAGTTGCTTCTTCTGTTTCGAGTGTATTTTGCTCTTTATCTGCCATCAGATACTCCAAAGTCGGACTATGAATTATAGCCGTCAGTAAAATTGCCAAGTAAGAAAGCTATCATTTCTAATAAAACCTTGTCAAGTGAAAATCGCCTATGGGAAACGCTTTCTCCTCCACACTTTGAGAAAATCTATCGATTATCTGAACTTGTCTTGCTATGATGAACGAAGATTACGTAGATAGCAATACTCAGTTGTTAATTTACGTGTCGACATTGCCCTGAGCGAAGTTGGTCCTGACCAACAATACATCTGTGTCTCTAATCTCGGTTGATAACAGGGAATCCGCTAACGAACTAACGCCTAAACTTACCATTGAGTCAAGCGAGTGGAGCAACATCCGTGCCAAACCCGATTGAGGCCAAATATGGTGATCTTCTCCCATATCGGGATGACTTAGAGCTTGAAATCTGCCAGCTTGACAGGTTCAACTAAACGTCATCTGCCATTTTAACAGGATTTGATCCTCATCCGACCTTGACAGTNGAGTAGACTTTTACCTGAATCNNCANCTTCAAGACCTAGAAATTGTCTTACATAGCAACAATAACCAAACTAACTTCTTCACTTGCCTTCAGCTTTCAACTCTTCACTCGTTTTGNTGTTGTGTTTGCNGATGAGGTCAGCNGTTTCAGTTTTCTTGATATTGGATGGCCACACCTANACTGTGTTTCAGCATCATGATTTGCTGTATTCATATTCGCACCTTGGCCAAGCGCCGATTCAAAGACCACTTCGTTTGCTCCGCGAAGTTCTTTAGATTCTCTGTGCCTGNTTCGTCAAGCCTAATTTCCCGAAGAGGTNCCCCATTCTCTACCTTCGAGAANACGACAGAGGACACGCTCACNATTGNGCNAACCNAAANATTCAGACTCTTTACNCCATCNTCGATACCGATCCAGNCCAGCAAANGTAGGTTCAACCATCCATCCTTTTGGGACTACTTTAAATCCTTTAACATCATCCCAACCTTTCACTATTTCCAGCCTCCAGCCACAGATATNCCCTGNATCCAAGCCATTAATTTACCCCCATACCCACCATCGGCCCAGATCAGCGTTAATCGAGTGNCTGTAACGGCTACTTTTGGTGGCACACATTTGTTGGCACCATCTGGATCTGGTCTATCCACAGCTTGGACTGATAGGCTTGGAATTAATCCNAACCTNTCAACCAGAAGATGGCCCTTTCTGGCCTTTATTTTTTGGCCGGCATCATAGCCTTGGGGCCNCCTTTNNCTGTCGTTTTTACCGCCTGACTNTNAATNATCCCTGCACTGGNTTCCTTTATGCCTTGCGCCNGTCTGTCTCNAACTTCCTGACCTACACNNNGTCCAAAGACCGCGTTTCTTCTATTGCCATGCCCTCTTTTCCAAGGGGAAAGTCATTGGGAAGCACTCGCCATCAACCCCACCTCTGGAAGTGTAAAAGACCGCATTCACCACCTCTCTTATCTCATATTTCCTTGGGCAACCTGTTTTCTCGCCTAGGGAATTTCGTCTTTGATTATCTCCCATTCCTGATCACTTAGATCAGGGGAATATTTTTTATCCAGACCCTGATTTTAGCCCAATATTTTTATTTCTGTTTAGTTTTCAGACACCCTCATAACCAATTTCCACTAGCACTCGATCAGGTTGAGTCTAGTTTTTTAGGTCGCAGTATATTAATGAAGATCTAGAGTTCAGGTTAAGAAAGAGGTATAAAGACAGATACGAAATTCGGATTCATCGGTCAAACAAATCACTCCTCTCACTTACTGATGAGGCTGGCAACTTTGTCGATTATTTTAGCTCAGTCAACGGAGACCGATGCCTCCATTGTTCTTGTTAGCTTGTCTTCAACGACCTACATGTTAGTCTATCATCAGTTATGAACACCGTTGGTTTATGTTGGCGTAATATTTTCGTTTGTGGTAGCATTTATAAGGTAGGAATTTATTATTAGAATTGAAACCAAGGCTAAATAGCCACTTGGTTTCTAAGAGGAGTTAATTAATGTCGAAAATGGGTCG
>PACG01000189.1 GCA_002699335.1 Candidatus Poribacteria bacterium | reverse complement strand
AGTGGTGCCCTGGAAAAGCTAAATGTGTGCTGACACGGCTGGCATTTCTGACGTGGCTGGCGGGAATGAACTTGGCCGTCGACCGTTTTCAAGACCCAGGTCGGTTGTCCCAAGCCATAGCCCGCTTTTTTACAGCTGGGACCGGTTGATGGAGTTGAATCCGACTGGCTCTCAGATTGACAGAGTTGAGTCAGCATGTTGGTAAAGAGTTGGCGCTTGATTGGTTGACCCAGCTGGTCAACAGACTGTTCCAATTGGTCCGTGGAAGTAATGTCATCGGCAACTTGCAGGCTAAGTTGTATGGTTTCCATCGCTCAGTTTTCTGTGGATTAGCTGGTGGATTGGTTGAACGATGAAAAGGATGACAATTATCTCGGCATTTCATCAATCTATCTATTAGCTGTTAGCCCTGTGATGACGCCGATCTAAGTCAGCTACACTATTTCGGACGCTTATAAACGTCCGACAAATAATCTTATCGGACGTTGTCACTAATCCGGAACACGACACCTCTATTTTTCCTCGGCTGTCAGTTGACGGGTAACTCGGCTCTTAGCGATTTCTAGCAGTCCATCCATGTCGGTAGCGTAGATTTGGACAGTCCCATCACCACCACTGGTCACAATCCGCTGCCTATTAGGACTATAGGTAGACGACTAGACCCAACCATCATGGCCTGTCATCGTAAACAGTTCGGTGCCAGTCTGAGCCTCCCACACCTTGGCTGTCTTGTCCCAACTAGCGGTTACTATACGCTCACCATCGGGGCTATGGGCCGCTGACCTGACCTCACCATCATGCAGTTACAAGCTGAAAAGGAAACAATTACAAATTCGGATCGAAAATGCACTTGATTTGATGTTGAGCAGTGAGATTGGCAACGAACGACTGAAGAAGAAAATTGAGGCGAACGAAAAGCGGTTGGTCGAAATAGACGATGAGATTGAAAACTTGCAGCTAGTATTAATGCCAATGGTTCCAGATTTGGAGCAATTCAGAAAAGGTCTTGAAGAGGGCTTAAAGGGCGACTTTGATGTGAAGCGACGAACTTATACTGGCTTGATTGATCGGATTGTGTCCTATGACCACGAGGAAATTTCGATTGAGTTCAACTTGCAAACCATAGATCACGACCCAAACGATATTGATGGTTGGACTGCCCGGAAGATGACGGAAATGGAAGCGGAAAAGACGCCCCCCAAATAATTCCCCAACAAATACACGGTAACTCGTGTAGGGGGTAATCAGGCGGGTATCAATGCCCCTTAGTTGGTACCCTTTCTATGCTCCCAACTATATAACAGAATGAAACCGAAACTTTGTGGGGGCTAAATGAGGTGAAATCATCGCACCAAACTAAGCTAAGAGGTAGAGGAATGGTTCACCCAGATCTTAAAATGGGCTCAAGGTGTGGAAGATCTGCAGCCCTTATCACTAAAAGCACCACATCCCCGAAGCCAGGAACGGTTTCAAGCAATGTATATAATAGACCGCGGACAAAATAATGCCAGTCAGTGGGCTAAACAGATCCAGTGACGTCAACAAACGGTGTTGGATTGGGTACCTCTCAATACTAATGTGAGTCGAGGCCAAACAGTCTCCACTATCAGCCTAGTGGGGTACGACTAGCCAGATTTAATGAAGCCGAAAAAAAGATCGTTGACATCATAAAGCAAGATACCTCCCAGGATCAACAGCTACCGAGTTCTGGCCGGAGGTTGAAAAATTGCGACGTTAGGTGGCAGAGAAACTGCAATATCGGCTCAATTGTACCCCCTAAGAAACCGGCTCAAACAAGCGGGTTTGAGTTGGAACAAGAGCCAGAAAGTTTTAGCCCAAGCCAAGATGACCCAAGGCGCCGAGTTTATCGCCCCTGTTCAGGACTGGTTTGAGAAACTGTATCAGGGTAAAGGGCGTGCTTATTTATCAGCGCAGTCTTGGGGAGCTGACGGAACAACCATCACGGATCTTGCTTCCAACAGGAAGGTAGAAAAGTTAAGAGTTGATCAAAAGTACGAACGCTATTGAAAAGTTCGGCACTCATCATGGCAATTGCCAAACTAACTCCGGAAATTGGGGCATGCCAAAACCGCTTTCTGGAGGTATAATAGAATTCTCGCTGGCGGAACAGGCCCTCCGTTTTCGGCCGAGTGACCTTACTTTTTATCAAGTCGCATACCAATTGGTTGGGTTTCCGGGAAAAGAGTATACGGATCTCACCCCCTTCAAGTTTGTAGTAAGTACCAACTGAAGGGGTTGGCTTGTTTACTGTGTCAGAATGATTCACCAGCAATATTTTAGAACCTGTTTAAAATCCTCACAGGTAACTTCCAAACAAATTTTTTATCATTACCGCAACTTGATTATTTTCCTGACTGGCGTTCTAGCCCAAATAATGACGCGATATAAGTTCTAACAGCCAGCTATCCTGTTTTACCTAGGGATCCTGATCCACAAGACCAACCGCCCTTAAATGATCAGATTGCGGACATCTAAACCAGAAGGAAACATCATATGATGACTGTAGAAGAGAAATGGCATTTCGACTTATTTGGCTACGTTGTCCTCAAGCAGGCAATTCCAGCAGAGGATGTCCAACAGATGGTCTCCCTGGCCTATACATGGTACGACTTGCCGGACAGTAAATTACCATCACCATTGCGATCTTATCGAGACCCCGTTGAATATCCTAATCTACCTCGGTCGATTGTCAATTCTCATTATGGCGACGAGGTATTTCAAAGGCTGGCACTTAACCGTGAAATTATGCGCTGTGTTTTGGATCTCACTGCAAACTGTCCCAAATTGCTGGCAGTTTCCTTGACTAGAAATACCAAAAATTCGGAGGCCGTCGGCTTTCACGGTGGATTTTCGGGAGGGTGGAGAAACCCGGCCAATGATTATCAGGTGGCGGAAGGGAAGGTGTTCGCTACTTTTTTGAATGCCGCTGTGTCATTAGTGGATGTGCCAGAAGGAACAGGTTTTGTCTGCGTGCCCGGTAGCCACAAGGGCAACTTTCCCATACCTTCGCATATCGATATCTATAGCTGTCCACCATCGGTCGTCAATGTCACGCCCAAGGCGGGTGACGTGGTTTTATTTACCGAGACTTTGTGCCATGGGGCTAGGCGGTGGACACAAGACACACCGCGTCTGACCGTTTTTGTCCGCTACAGCACTTCCTATGCCTCGTGGTCACCGGAGGTGAGGCCTATTGAGGCACACCAGGGCAAACTCAGCCCAGGAGTCCGCGAACTAATGCAGGTGGCTGGTTTCCAGCACCGGAAACAGATCGTCGATCAGTTACTGTCTGAAATGGGTGAGAATTCGGCCTAGCGTGCCAGTTTCTTCGCCCTCAATCCTCAAACAGACTAGAGCCAATTCTTAGCTAGTAATGCCAGCAACTCGGCAGAAGCGCAAGCTTCAATCTTTTCTATTTCGCTTAAGGTATATTGGCCTAAAGATAAAACTGCGACTGAAATAGTTCCTTGCTCCGGGTGTAGGTGTACCACCGATGGATTTCCAATGGCCAATCAGTCCGACCTCCTCCTCGCTGGTGCCACCTGTAGAAAAGCGCGTTGCGTAAAATCTTTCGGTCGGCCAACGTCCAGGCGGACAAATTCAGCGGGAACAGTGTTTATTGGTTAACTCTATTACGCTTTAGTCATTGCTAATTCGCTGTTCTTAACTCGGATCAGTGAATTTTGCGATTTTTGGTGGGTCGCAAATCAGATTAGAGGCAACGCACCTCGCCTGGTGGTGAAGGTAGTGGAAAGCCACAGCGCGGCGCCAGTTTGGGCTCTGATTGGCCAACGACTGGTGGAAGATACTACCAGACGCTGCAGCTATCCACCGGTGCCGGTGACATGGGGTGTTGTTGAGCGATGTCGGGTGACACCTGTAAATTGAATGGTTGGTCCGCCGGAGCCGCGTGAAGGTAAGCTTGGACCAAGATGTGTGCCCTCGGCAAAAAAGAGACACCCGTTCCCCACGGTGGCATCGTCTATCACCACCCAGGCCGTTATCAATGCATCCGTATTGTCTGGATCAAAATAGAAGTTGTCCTGGTGGACCGGCTTGGCCACGCTGCCGTTGGGCTCTTTACAGAAGATCTGACCGAAGTAGACCGAAACGCCGGTCCAATGAGTTGCCCCACACAGCCAACCAGGACCGGATAACTCGTCATCCGGCGAAAGTGTGCTCTCTCGTGGACCGGTTGGTCCAGTTTACGCAGCACCGGTTCAGCCACCTCCTGTTCCAAAAAGTAGGCTTCCTGCGTTTGGTCTATATTGGCTAAAAACGCCTGCTGCCAGTCTCCGGTTTCCCAGATGGCCGTATCGATCGTCTACGAGTCGAAGATTCGGCTGGTCGTCAAATGTCCTTTCTGCCTGCAGTCGGCCATTTTCTGGTCGGATAAAAAGTTGGGTGTGTTGTCAGTCATGAGTCGTGCTCCTGATGATACAGATGTCAAGGCCCAAGTCGGATCCGTTGGGGCCAGCGACGCTATTTCACCGGCCGTTGTCACTGAGATCAATGGGCTGCTAATGACCTTTTAAATCTTATTCCCAGGCTTGAGGTTGTTTTATGGTCCTCTGTTAGTGAGGATCACTTAACACGAGCAATAGGATTTGAACCAAAAACTGTTAAGTTCCTCGGTGAGATAGGGGCATTCATTGACCTCGATACATACACACACTAGAGCTAACAACGAGGCAAGTTTTTGCTGTCATATTGTGAGAAAAAACAGATCAAAGTACAAAAATGGACTTCCCTTCACAATCTAAACAGAGAAAAGTAGTTAGCAATGAAGACAAAAGAACGATTGATGTTATGGCCCTCGGCGGCCTGCTGGTGTTGACTGGGATGATATTAGGGCAGTTTGTTTCAAGTCCAGTGCAGGCGAGATCTCCTCGCACATCTGAATTGCAGGCTCAGGATTACCTGCAGGATGACACTTTTAAGACGGTGAGGTATGAGAGAGTTGATAGTTGGTAACAACTTGAACAGCGTGGTAGTGTCGATTACTCAAACTGACGGTTTGGTATGGTGACGCCTTTTAACAAGGTTGGTAAGTACATAACCGCTTTGATAGCTACCGACTGACTACTGCAACGGTGAGTAGTCAGTCGGTTCTAAAATTTTTGATCCGGCTACATTGACCAATGGACCATCTGATTCGGTGAGTCGCTTGACCACCTACCATTCGGCATCGTCAATAAAGGCATTCCAGGCTTGCTCGTAGTCAGCTAAATTGTCGAAGGCCAACATGTAAATCAGTTCGGTAGTTGTGGCATCACCGATAGCTGTTTCCCAAAAACCGATAATTATCATACCGTGCTTTTCAAACAACCCGGTGGTTATCTCTCGAAACCGTGCGTTTAATTCGGCCATTTTGCCGGGTACAACCTGATAGGTTCTTAACTCATAGATCATTTTTTGCTCAACATATAGGAGCATTCTATCAGTTTGCTCCAAATTAAACAAAGACACACCGTCTATTCAGCTGTAGCTTCACTGATGAGGGCACTAATCGAAAAAACTGACAAGACGTTCAAAAGCCCAATTGCCCCGCGAATTCAAGTAATTTTTCTCGCATCTGGTCAGCAGCCCAATCGAGTTTCTCCTGGTCGATTTTCACTGATTGGACGTTTGAGTCATGGTTTGTCCACAGGCAAAATGGCAGATTTTTTGTCATTTCAAAGACGGACCGATCGATATTTTCTTGTACCGTACTTTCTTCGTAATACCATCTCTGTCCCCTGTTTTGCCTCAAATTGAAGTGGTAATGCCCCTGGTCACCACCGAAACAATCGAAACGAAAAACTTCCTCCTCTAGGACATATAACGACGAAGCTGGACCATGCCCTCCCTCATCGTCTCGCCAATAGACTTCCAGCCTGACCTGATCCTGTAACGGATACGTAACTAAATCCTTCTTTCGTTGAGAACCCATGTCTGACCTCCAGAGATGCACATTAAGCACTAACGGCATAAATAAAAACCCAACAGCTAGTGCTGCTTAATTTATGAACCCAAACAACAACATTTTATCAAACCGTTGCTGTCGAGTCAACAAAAGGCGTCACCTCCACTCAATTTCTTTTCTTTGAAGTGGACTTCAGCCCAAACTTCTTCCGTTTTCATTCCCTTCTTGTTCTGGATCCTACAGTCCATCGGTTCCCGCTACATCGACTAGAATCTGGATCAGATTCTTAAACTTGAGTCTGTGGCCTAGAATATTGACAACTTCACCTTTGCACACGCGCTGCATTTTAAACGTTCTTTCATCCTGGAAAACTTAATCTTAACCATCCTATGAGCAGGGCTTTCAATGTTCCTTTTTCTATCTGTTATTAACCGAAGAGAACAATTCTGCCTCCTCTCCCAGAATTTCACCTACTCTTGTCCCGACAAAGTTGGCGGTGAATATACCATTAGTGTTCACTTCTGCCAACAGTGGTTTCAGAGAGTCAGGCTTGTCCATCCCGCCAGGGCACACAAAGGAATGCTGCCGCTTAAGAAAATTCATCGCTGCTGCTGGTGGGAGGAGTCCCAGCTTGATCACCATGGACTTCGATTCCCAACAGAATCATCGTCCTTTCGCGGAAAAACCCAATTGTATGATGACATGGCCGCACGCACATTATGTGCACTCTTACCACACCATAGGCACCAAACGCTTGTTATGCTCGACTGCATGTTCAATTTCTAAAGTACAAATCTCAGAGGTTACGGAAGCGAGACTAAAAATAAACAAGAAAGTGTCAGCGGTAGCTTCAACACCACGATAGATCTCGGCTAACCAATCAGAAGTGGGTGGAAGATCCTGCCAATCTGCCTGAGGGGCACGATCACGGGTGGTTAGTTGATCGAACAGGTGACGGACAAAGTCGATGTCGCGGCGCGCATAGGAGATAAATACGTCTGACATGGTTGATAGATTACAGCAAGAAGCGCAGAATCTGAAAAGGAAAGGTTGGTGTCACCCGTACGCTCTCAAGACCAAAAGTTCTTGTCACCACAGAGAACAAGTAACCGGCGTAGCAAAAAAGGATCCTATGAAGATAACACTCAGTTTCTGAAATAAGCCGCCCCAAACGGGCTAAAAGCGTGCGAGAAAGCCATGACTACAAATCAAGAGCGAAATCGATCACCTATTGACAAGTTAGTTGAAACACCTGCCTTCGGCGTCAGTTTCTATTTTTACTACATGACGGATGCAGATGAATGGAGTGATGATATTATTCTAGTGGCGATTAGGGTTAGAGCAAGATAGTCACGGGCTTAATCCATTTCGATTTCCGATGCAAATTTCAAACTAGCATTTGGAATACATCGGGTACGGAGTAATTCGGTAGGTGCCAATGACTCCCAACGGGTTGGGCCTTTTTTCCCTTGCCCTCTAGTCTTTCCTATTTCTTGCCTTGTTGACCTGTAATTTACATTGCTATATAATGCCTATGTCAACAGTTAGGTTCAAGCATAAATGTTAGATGCATTTATCTTCTTCTCTGTCCGTGGTTACCTTGATGTGTTTATACCACACACAGATTTAATAATTTGTGGAGGTTAGAAGGCTGTCTAAACGAGCCAATTGTATAAGTGCAAATTTTCGTTATAGAGTAACAATCATTGTATCAATAGTTGCTTGGCTGTCATGGTTCAGCATGACACAAACCACTTTCGACTTCGAAGATGGTTTATTATCACAATAGGACCTTATTGACGATCCAACAGCTACTTGGCATAGCCCATCTGATTGACAGGTTAGAGACTCGGAAGATCAATGAATTCCCCATTGCATACTACCATCTAAGACCGCTGAGAGAATACACTCTTTCTGATTATGTTTTTTGGCGTGAACTCGTTATTGTTGTACTCGTCGAGATCGCGGCTGTCTACAGTTCCTCAAAGGAGGCAGAATTGTAAAATGAATGATGTCGGCTCAAGTTGGATCCAATCCTATAAGGCCGGTTATCGCGATCGGAATGGAAGATATGCCGGTGGCAGCTAGATTATGCATCTGGACCGAATAAGGGCCAGCTTTTCGCCGCCAATGGATATTGGATGGATTCGCGTTGGCGGCTAGACTACAACGATCGGCAATCAGCGCAGGTGCTTCGACTGGGTAGCTCCAATGGGGAATGGGAAGTCGATTTGGAAATGGAGGCGGCCAACGGCTCGGGCCGGCGCTATATGAAGGGTAACATTCTCCGATCTGTTACTTTTACGCATAATGGATCGGCTGATCCGTTACCGCAGCCGGAAAATTTACTGCTGATGTCGGCTGGTGCTTATTATAGAGAGCAGAGAGGTGTTGTCTCAGTGTGAGTCAGGGATGACGACGAGGGTAACTGGAGCTACTCCTTTATCAAAAGTGGGTCGGCCACCAATAGTCTTAGATGGGTTCCTCGTGATATCGAAGTTTATACCGATACTGTTACCGCTGTTAAACGCATCTTTCTGTTGCTAGGCAATCTTGGAATTATCTCGGGCGTTTATGATGCTTCTCAACCAACCAAGATCCGTTGGGATGATAATATTGAATTCCCGAAAAACAGTACTGTTGCTACTCGGCCTCTGGCCATTATCCAAGCGAACGGTTCACTGTTTTTTGCCGTGGGTAGTGTGATTTATAAGCGGATTGATGGGCCCGAGCCAGAATCTGAAGAGATTATTAATTTGGGCGAGGATGTGAACACCAACATGGGGGAATTCTCAGCTTGACAGCTATTCCCAATCCAAATGGTGATGGTGAGTCCATGATATTTGTATGGCACCCCGCGCGGGCTCGATAAGTCAAGTTAAGCATCTTGATCCAGACGGTTTGGGCGGTTATAGCGTGCATGATGAGGTGAATATGCGCGATCTCATGTGCGCTGAGCTTGCAGTTCCAATTCATAATACGCTGGCTACGCATAATAGAGTGTATTCGTTCGTTCATCCCTTTACTGGTAACAGGCTGCATATTATTGGCTTCCAAGGAAATTTCCAGGGAGAGGATCATCTCAAGTGGAAAGGTTCTACTTTGTATAGAGGGGCACTATATGCTATTCGCGCCGCTGATCAGACCTATGCGGTGAATGAAGTAAACGGGGCTTATAAGCTCGGCCAACCGATACTGGTATCGGCACGCACTTTTGCGCTATCGCCTTTCGGTGACAATACCATTTTTGTTGGTGGGCATGACTGCTGTGGCATTAATTCGGATGAAATAGCCTGGATATTTAAAGTTAGTATGGAAGAGGTATTAGATCAGAGTGGTGTTAAACGAGGTGAATGATGAACGTAGATAAAATTCAGAAGGTTGCTGTAATTGGTGCTGGGTTGATGGGACATGGGATTGCCCAGGAGTTGGCACAGGGAGGGTATGAAGTAGGGCTGAACGATGTAACTGAGGAAGCGCTTGAAAAGGCTATTGTTCGGATACGAGACAATTATGCGATGCTGGAGCGAGAAGGACTTCTAAGCCAGGGGGAAGGTGAGAAAGCAATTGGCCTTGTTCAGACAAGCGTGGATATTGGAATAGCGATTGATGGTGCCGATCTGGTAATCGAGGCGGTGGTAGAGGATTTGGCTTTGAAGTTGGATATATTTGAGAAGTTGGATGCCTGGTGCGGGTCGCAGACGATTTTGGCCACCAATTCATCGAGTTATATGCCAAGCAAAATTGCCGCGGCGACCGAGCGGCCTGAGAAAGTAGTGGGTATGCATTATTTTAATCCGCCATTTTTGATGCCATTGGTGGAGATTATTAAGAGTAATCAAACCTCAGATCAAACGGCTCAGGTAGCTTATGATCTGATGGTGAAGATCGGGAAATCTCCGGTGATGGTGCAGAAGGAGGTACCGGGGTTTATCGGCAACCGTATTCAGGCAGCAGTGTGGCGAGAGATTTTGTGGCTGGTTGAAGAAGGGATTGCAACGCCTCGGGATATTGATACGGTTGTGAAGACCGGTCTTGGCAGACGCCTGTCAGTGGCAGGCCCATTTGAGTTGACTGATTTGACCAGTTTGGCGATGAAGCAGGCGATTATGGAAGAGCTGTTACCTTCACTAGCCTCGGGTCAGAAGGTCTCGGTAATTTTGAAGGAGAAGGTTGAAGGAGGAGAGTTGGGGATACGTTCAGGTAGAGGATTTTATGAGTGGACACCGGAGTCTGGGGAAGATTTGAGGGCTCGTGTGGCCAAGGCATTGATCGAGATTGGAAAGTGGGATCAATAGGATCTGGTGTAGAGCTTTCGTCCGATATTTTTGAAACGACTACAGGCTAGACAATCATTAAGGTAACTATTAATAAGACCAACTGGCCGAAATCTGTTACCACCAAAATATCACTTTTTGATGGCCTGGAATGGGAAGAAGCAGACTTCTTTAGCGATAATAATATTGCAGTATCTGACATGCCAGAATCTGGTGGTAAATTCTGTCTACTTGGGATGGACTAGTAGCCTTTGATGGNCAAAAATGGAACCCTGAGTTTGATACAGATGACTCTCTCTACTCGACAGCCCCACCACCAATACAGTACTTTCGACCTCAAACGGCATGATTCTCCTCGGCGCTAGTAAGCACTAATAAAGGGCTGTTTCAGTCTAATCCTAATTTGAACCTACTTTCCGACTTGGATTTGGGTAAAGTCAATGTTAATGTAACTCCTCACCCCTGAGAAAAAACACAAAAAAGACTTGACAGTTTTTTAGAACAAAAATAAACTCAGGCCTGCCACCTGAAAATCGACTCAGTGTCCGCTGGATGCCTTAGTTCCGCTCATTTTTCGGAGCAAAGCATTTCAAATCGAACTTCTCAAAAACCCATTCTGGTGTACACAGCGTATCATCCGACGATAACTTATACCAGGGGGACACACTGGCGTCAGTTGGGTTTTTCATGATGTGGACATCCTGCGCAGGCATGTAGCTGTGAGCCAGAAGGAAAACCCTCTCGCCAGTGCAATCGTTCTCGGCATGTCTCGAACGACAACAGCATGGCCGGGAAATCGCCCTTTATGAATACATCACCAATTTGCATGTAACTCGCACCCTTTCTGACCTTTAGCTCCCGACTCAACGAATGGCTTCCCACATAAACAAACACAGTTCTCAGGTATTGTCTGAAATTGGAGTAAGATATATCCTTGTTAGCTTGCTTCGCCCATGTAACCCTCCTTCCCTTCACAATAGGTCGGTATCCTGATACCCATCTGGTGAAGGACACCTTATCTCCATTCGTGAAGTTGAAATGTATAGCGGTAAAATCCTTTCTGGAGTATAGGTGCTCCGCTCTCAGTCGAATGATTGCGTTGGCACATTGCTGAAGATCCTTAGTCCCCGTCTATATCAATAACAGTAACGTGTCCCCTTGGTTCGCCTTCGGCTTGCCATCGTGTAAGAGAACAGGCGCGGACCTCTTTTCAGCGGAAGATGCCGCAGCCAATCGGCGAATGTTCCTGATTCCATTTCGGTCCTTCGGAATCCTGCAGGAGGCTCAATCTGCGATGCGACGCATCGCAGATTGAGCCTCATTCGTTTGCCATGGGTAGCTGCTGTTGCCCGTAGCTAGGCAGGGGAAGGCAGGACAAACATCATGGCTGATAATATTGTGCATTTAACTGTCATCGCTTCCTCTTCGCTGAACATAGCAATTACCCACGGGTGAGTCCGCTTTCAGACCTAGAGTCCGCAACCCAGCCCGGCGAGGCAATAATCGAACTCGCCAAATCACCGTCGATGGTCGTCAAGTGTATTGTTTCAACCAACTATGTTGGGCCGCTTAACCCTTCCCACTCGAGCCAAGGGTCACTCAGCACAGCAGTCATGTGCTGCATCTCGCTGGTGTGGTGCTCGCCGGGCCTGTACTCCGTGTGGCGATGATGCTTGACACGGAAGAAGACCATTTTGCGCAGCTCCTTCCCTGCGTGGCGGCTCTCGCCGTGGCAGGCTAGGTAGTGTGCCAACACAGCATCGCCCGTCCGCATCAGCTGCTGCGTGCCCGACGGCCACCAACCTCCATTCGCCGGGCTGCCGACGTACTGCGGCGAGTCGCCCATAGCTCGGGTGGGAGGAGGGATCATGCGTGCCCGGACCTCCGGCCATTGCCCCCGCGAAGCATTGCTGCCTTGTTCGCGATGCCAAGGTTCTAGCGGCCAGTCCAAGCCACCTGGGCCGAGAGGCCCGCCTGCGGCCGCCTGCTGCGCAAAAAAAACGGCATTGGCGATGTGAGATCCGCGCAGCACGGCGAAGTTTCCGCAGTCCGGCTCGGTCTGATCGTTCAAGGCCACGCCGACGAGGCAGGAGAAGCTCATAATCGGAGCCTCGCGGTCGGGGTCGTCCTTGTGCGGCCCCGGATGGATCGCAATGCCGTCCACATGCCCATTCCAGTCCGAGGGGGACGGCGTCGGCCGTCCCATGTAGATGTCGAGTTGCTCCAGCGGTGTGGGGTGGCGCACAGCAATCTGCGCGCTCGTAACCGGCAGGGGCTCCCCACCGAGCAGCTCCTGGAACAAGGCGCACAGCGGCGAGCCATGGTACAATGCCTGTACCGGCTCCGAAGCCCCAACTTTCTCTGACTCTATCGCCGTCGCCGCCGCACGGCACAGCTCTTGGGGAACCACTTTTGGGAGGATGACCACGCCGTCCTCGACAAATGTGCGGCGTTTGGCCGGCGTCATAATAAGAGAGGATCGCATCTATATCTCCTTGTATATAGGGTAGTCGTAATGCCCACTAGCAAAGCCCACTTCTCTGCTTTGAGAGAAATACCTGCCAGCATGGCCAAAAGAAATAAGGTCAGCAAGCGCCTCATGCAACTTTCTACTTCAAGATCACCAGCTTCCGCATTTGGGTATATCTTTCAGCTTGAACTTGGCAGAAGTAGGCGCCACTGGCCACAGTCTCTCCCTCCTCTGTGTTACCATCCCAGTAGGCTGCCCGATCAACTGAAGTGTAACGATCAGCCAAGGTGTATCCTAGATCTAACTGTCTGATTCTGACTACCAACCATATCGTAAATGATAACGGATACTTCCGAATCCTTGGCCAGCTCAAAAAGTATCCAGATTTCGGGGTTGAATGGGTTGGGGTAGTTCTGCAGCAGACGGGTCTGTTCAGGTAAAAATAATTCAGGAGTAATATGGAGTTGAGTAAAGGCGGGGCTTAGGTCTTCCTCGGTGACTTGGTAGCGAAGTCGTTTTCGACCGACGGTGATTTCTATCCGGTCCCCTAATCCGATCACCGGTTGACGATCTTGATCGACGGCCACAATGGTGTATTGATCCCCATGCCGTTGGCCGATCCAACCACAGTTCCGATTGATGGCCAAAATATTGTCTTGGGCCGAGATCCGGGCGTCCAACTGTCCAACCATAGCAAGAGCCCAATTCAGCTCTGGGTTGCTAGTATGGGTTGAACTGACATTATCCCAGAGCGTGCCGGTGAATGTGACCTCTTGTGTCTCCATTACATTACCCACTACAGTCAGCCTCCGTCGATCTTGAAGTTAGAGGCTTCAAATGCCTGTGGAACAAAGAACTCAAGCTGTTGACTGGCTGCATCAAAACGAAAAATAATGGTAGCCTTGATCTTTTGAGCCAATGCTTTGGCTGTTAGCAGTGTTGGTGGTTTTAACGAAATGGCAATGTTGTTTAAGCCAGCCAGAAGCTTGATCTTAAAATCACCGATGGCAATTTGTCCAAATCCATGCTTCGCTCGGTGTTGAACCCGACCACTCGTTTACTTCGGCCCAGCGTTAGAAAACAACTCTTGTTCCTTCTGACGATTACGATTGCCTCGCACCATTAAGCCTGGGCGACCGATGCTTTGTCCGCTAGTTTGCTCATTTTCTGGATGCCGATAGCCGAAACGCACAATACGCCTGTTGACGTCGGTTTGGTTGATGTGTGAGCCGTGAATGGTATGCAAATTAAAGCAAACAACATCCCCTCGTTCCGCAGGAACTGGAACAGTATCTGCTAAGAGGTATTGGTCGGTCGGCAAATGCGGTGTGCAATCGGTACCGTCAGGATTTTGCGTAATATGGTTTAATGCCCCGTTCTGATGCGAACCGTCCAAAAATCGAATTTCCCCGTTTTGGTGGCAGGTATCGTCGAGATGGACTAACACATCAATATAGCGGTTGTCTTGATGTTTGTAGAAAGCCCAGTCTTGGTGCATAGGGAACGGGTGGCCAGTTTCTGGTGGTTTGACGTGCATGGTCGAGTGATGTAGTTCCACTTCTGGGCCAAGCAAGGCGGCCATAGCATCACACAAACCATCATTTGTCACCCCCTTCATCCATGATTCGGAATAGAAGTAGAGGTCATGCATGGCAATCAGTTTCGATTTTTTCTCTGTCTCCTTATCCATATAGGTTTTTCTCCACGGTCCAGACCAGCCCGGTGTCTTATGTGCCCAGACATCGATCATCCAATCTAAATCAGTCGTCATCTGATCGATCTCTTCCTCGGTAAAGACTTGTGGGATACGCAAGTAGCCGTGTTGCCAAAAAAAATCAACTCGTTCTGACGTAATCACTATTTTCTCCCTCACTTACGGTTTTAGTCTATCTCAATTTATCAGTTACACAATTTTGCTATCTTCAAACTGTCTTAAGTTAGTGACTGTTCACAGTAGGTACAGGAGCCATTGGCTTGAATTTCAGCTGGTACATAGGTCTTTACTAACGTAATTGCAGTTCTCAGTTTGGCAAATTTACCTCTCAAGAGAAATAGAAACTGAAACCTATCAGTTCCTATTTCTCCAACTTTGCTATTCGTTGATTCGTCGGATCTGAGCCCAAGTTGTAGTCAATTTGTTCCTTATCTCTACATCTTTGAAATCCACATAGACAATGATGTTGTCCGCAAAACCGTAACACATTACCTGAACGGTTCCGCTATCTAATTTGGTGCCTTTAACCTCTTCCTCAATCAGCGGATCAATCTTAGCGAAATCAGTTTCGTCCGTGGCTTCTTTAATCTTAAACACATGATGATCGCCTTTAACATCAACTTGGGCTGTATACCAGACATTTTCCTTGGTTGGATGTTGGATTTCTTTGACGGCCCCAGTCCACTCCGCTTTTTCCCGGGTGTACACACCAACAATACCTTTATTCCATCGACGCACATTATAATGCATCATATTATCGTAATCTCTAGCTCGATAATTGAAGGCAAATAATTTGGTTGGATCATCAACCATGAAATCACCTTCAAAAGTATAGTCGGTCCATTTGAGGTAGGATTGATCTTTGGGGGCCCAAGCTCCTTCAGGTAAACCTCCCACCCATTTGGGGCTGTTAACAAAAATGACTTTATTGCTGGGATCCAGAGGATCTTGAACCACTTTAGAACCTTTCCCTGGGGCACCACCAGCCAATTCCCAGAGTGAGGCTTCTTTGCCTACCGTGTCACCTTCAAAATCGTCCGAAAAAAGAGTGCCGTCAGCCCAAGCTATTCCTAGAGAGAAGCAACTGAACAACAAAAAAATATTGAATAGAGGGTTTGCAATTCTGATCATCATTGGATTTTTTCTCCATTAAACTAGCAGATTAGAATGTTTTGGCCATAATCAGCCAACTCAAATAAAGCGGCTACCACTTTATCATATTCCTAAAAGCCAGGTCAATTTTTTCAAAACTTAATTTTATTCTGTTAAATTCAGCGAAAAGCAAATAAATTGCTGTTAGAATTCCACTTGTTTACCTTCAGGCCAATGAAGGTATTGTTTCTCACTCGGACATAAAAATTACTGTTTTTCTCGATAGAGATGGAAGGGATTGATTGTCAGATAATGTTGGAAGGGAAATGCCTGACCGACAGTCTATCCATCAGCAAGGCCACCTTAACCGCACGCACTAATAAATCGGATAACAGCCTACCCAGATAGGAAAAGATAGGAAAATGGAAGTTAGGTTTAGAATAGGGGAAAGGGTGGAAAAAAGACGTGTT
>PACG01000188.1 GCA_002699335.1 Candidatus Poribacteria bacterium | reverse complement strand
GTGTAAGGGAGGCGGGTATCAGCCGCCCAGTTGGTATTCTTTCACCAACTAGTTTCTTTTGGGCTAATCCAACACTCTCAAACGCCTGTGCCAAGACTGCTAGCCTTGCCTTGGTCAGGCATCATAGGTTGGGCACGAGATTCTGCTGACTGGTTGACAGGATTGCTGACTCACTTGACAACCCATAACATTGTGTTATAAGATTTGGATCCATATTTCCTACAGGTTATATTGGCTACAGTCCTGTGCTAACCAAGAATTGTACCGATTTGTTTTTAATTNAGTCTNAGAGGAAAAACTGATGANATTTACCAAGTCTATAATTNNCAAAANCGTGAGTCTTCNCNANGCANNCTGTTTTCTGATACTAGCTGTTGNTNTNCTGTCACACGCACGTNTGNCTATTGCNCNAGTGGTAGAAAAGGGTTTAGTNAGNTATTGGACTTTTGATAANNCTGATATTGAAGGTGATATNGCTAAAGATGTTTGGGGCAAAAACGANGGNAAAATCGTCGGGNCTAAAATNGATACNGGCTTANTCAATGAAGCNTTNAANTTTGATGGTAAGGATGATTATGTAAATGTCACCGATTTTAGCTCTATCGATTACGCCGAACTGACNNTTGANGCACGGTTTAAGGTCAATCAAACCAATTCCAACGGATTGGTGACTCAAAACCAGGGGGACACTGGGGGTGGGGATTTTTTTAACATTTACACCTCAGGAAATATTTTACGATTTGGNTTAAGAGCCAAAGATAATTCAACATGGCATCAACCAAATAAGCCCTTTACAGATACCAAGGAATGGCATCATTTTATAGCTGTTTATAATGGTAAGAAGAGCATCTTTTATTTGGATGGAAAATCAGTGGCAGAGTCTAAAGAATTTAAGGTTTGCCAAGATGCAGAGAACTTGGTTCGAATAGGCAGTCGATCGTCAGACTTTGGACGTCCAGTGGATGGATGGATCGACGAAGTGCTAATTTACAATCGTGGGCTAAGCCCAAAAGAGGTTCAACAAAACTTTGATGCAGAGGGACTTGCGGTTCGACCTCAAAAAAAGCTAGCTGTGACTTGGGGCAAGCTCAAAGCTTCCAGATAGTGGTTCAAATTGAGTATATCAATGAGAAAAGATGCTAATGATTACTTAAGAACCGTCAGTGTTGGCAAGCGCGGCGCATTCAATGAGGTGAAATGATCAATGACTAACTACGATGATTATCTAATGGAATCTTATGAGTTGAGGGAAAAACTGGTCAGCGATAAATTTCGACCCAAATACCATTTTTTGCCACCAGAAGGTCGCTGGAACGATCTCAATGGGGCCATGTACTGGAATGGCCGCTACCATCTTGGTTACTTGCAGAAGATTTCCAATGGTCCCAATCAACGCGACTTTTCTAGTTGGCAGCANATCTCGAGTAGNGATTTGTTACATTGGACTTACCACCAAGCCTATCTTNGGGAACCACTGGAAGGCCAAAAAGGTGANTATTTCAATAGTGGCGACGCTATGGAGGGCGTGGAAGTCCCAACNATTATTACTAATATGCCGCGCAAAGGTATTTGCATTTATCAATGTCATGACGAGAACCTCGATCACTGGGAACCATTAGCTGAAAATCCTGTTATTCCCATTGAGGANGGTTGGAGTCGCCAGACGAATACGCTTGGACCCGAGGCTAAATTTCCAGAGTGTGTAATTTTTGACCCCAGCGGTTGGAAAGAAGGGCAAACTTATTATGCCTTAATTGGTAATAAGAATTACCGCCCTGGTTACGAAGGCGACTCGACTAGCCTGTTCAAATCAAAAGACCTAAAGGCTTGGCAATATGTTGGTCCCNTTTATCAATCGGATCGGAAATGGACGGTAGAAGAAGAGGATTGTGCCTGCTCGGACTTCTTTCCTTTTGGCCAAAAGCATATGTTAGTGATGCATACACACCAACCTTATAGTAAATGCCAGTACTATATTGGCCAGTATCGAAATGAAAGATTTTATCCCGAAGTAAACGAGCAAATTAGTCATTTNGGTAGTATGNTAGCCGGGCCGGAAACCTTNATTGANGGAANGGGTAGAAGACTATTTTGGGGCTGGATTGCNGANGCTNGGGCCACTGGCAGCTATGGTTGGAACAGTATTATGACGGTCCCGTGGCATTTTATACCCACNTCGGATAACCNGNTGCAGATTCATCCCGTAGAGGAATTAAAAAACCTACGCTATAATCAANAGAACGTTCCCGATGTCTCTCTATCTGNACAAGAAGAGCGAGCTATCGATGGATTGGCCTCGGACTGTATGGAACTGCAAATGACCATTNACCCNATTGAAGCACAACGATTTGGCTTGAAATTACTGTGTTCACCTAACTGTGAAGAAGAGACTATAATTATCTATGACCATGGCCAGAAAGAATTTGTGATAGATTTTGAAAAGGCGAGTACAAATGAGGAGTTGGTTTATCCCTGTGGAAAGTATGGGAAACCACTAACCTCTGGCAACCTCAAGCAAACGGTGCCCTACGTCTTAGAAAAAAAACAGGTCTTAAATCTCAATATTTTGGTTGATAAATCAGTAATTGAAATTTTTGTCAACGGTGATATCTGTATCGTGCAACGAGTTTATCCGGCAAGGGAAGACAGTCAAGAGGTGCGNCTATTTACCAAAGACCATCAGGTTAAGATCAGAAATGTCATTAAGTGGGATATGGAAGCCACTAACCCCTGGTAAATCAGCCAAAGTAAGAAAGCCAAAATCGGCCGCCTCACGGTGTGTGTCACTGGATTTNCCCTAAGTCAATGTTAATTTCACCTTCGGTTGAATAGCCAACCCTTTAGCAGACATATCCTGTTTGATTTCACCGACAGTGAGTACTCGGTTTTAAATAGCCACCTCATCAATCAACTCCTCGAAGTATCTGCTGTTTTTTCCCCTATCCTGACCAAAGCCTCAACAAATAAAGGGGATTCTGAGGTCAGGTCAGTTTCTTTGGAAGCTTGGCCCTTAGAATCCAGGCTGCCATCAATGTAAAGCTGAGTCGCTTGGTTCCTGTCGGCCACAAAGAGGNCATGGTGCCATTTGCTATCAATGATTTCTCTTTTTGACTTGAAGTCGGTTGTTGCTAATTTATCGCCTGCAAATGAAATCGAAACTAATTTTCCTTTGAATTTCCACAGGAACCTATTATTTCCTTCACCATCGCTTTTACTAACCGATGGTAAATTGCCCATCGTCCAATTTGGGCTCTTGTGAGAGCTTAACCCAGGCCATGATGGAAAAATCTTTATCATCATCTCTCTTGTCAAGTTTGCTTATAGATGGCCAGAATTGAGATTGTGTAAACAGCATCAATATTATCTCAATTGGGTAAAATCCGATACCCNCTACTAACACCAGTGATCATCCCNATTGCTGACCAAAGGGCAGCACAGGTCATTTCACCCAAAATGAGTCCCAGAAAAAAAGGGCGTGTTTGTCTGTAAGCATTCAAACTTCCATATTTGAGTAAATTGTATTTCATCAGGTAACCGAGAAGAATAGAAAACCACAATTTATGCGAAGCCCAAGAGCTTAACATGGTATATCCAATAGGGTGAATCGGCCACCAGACAAAAATTCTTCTTAAGAACATCAAGCCCAGTGTAACAATACTGCCCAAAACCATAAAGCCTGTATTGATCCAATCGGTGCCGGTTTTAGAACTAGTTAGGACCGCATTTAGCCAACGCAAATACCCACTTCCTCCGGTAGGCAGGTGTAAAGCTCCGTGTTGATAGCAGACTGTCAGCACTGAGTAATATGAGACGATCAATCCTAAAAACATGGCTAATCCCATGGCTAACAGTAGATGACGACGGTTGACCTTAACTTCATCTATAGCCTTTAAACCGTTCATAACATTGGGCATCATAAACTCTCTGAGGTGCGAGGTTAAAGAGGTCGGATGCATAAAAAGCCAAGATATTGTTGAGGGNGTTAAATGTGATGTTCCCAGNGTGGTCAGAAAAAAGCTCTGTGGAGAAAAGGAGGGGTTAATAACAGGGATCCCGCCATTGATAATCTGCCAAGTCAAAGCGACAAACATACCCAATGACAAAAACACGAAAATCAGCGCAAATGCGAACGTCATCCCCATTAGATGGTTTAAATAGGCCAACATGAGAATACCACCGAGCAAGCCGAAAATGGTTAGCTGATAAGGCATGGCTTCCTCGGCTTGATCCAAGGCAGAAGATTTGTTGCGCAGAGCGTTTATAAACATCTTTTTTAAGTGTCCTCTAGCCTGGAAGATAACGAAAGCAACGAAAGTTAGACATGCTCCACCTTCTTGAGCGGCGCTGAAAGAATAAGCGGTCCATTTAACACCGGGGCCAGAAATTAGCGGNANACCGAGCAGGCCACCGATCAAACATTGTAGTTTGAAAAACAAATAGAAGAACCAGAGACTGAATGCGACCTCCAGAGACAACAGATAGCTAAATCCGATCATTGACCAGAATACGATTATCTCAAGAGGCTTGATGGCGCTAAAAGGTCTGCCGATCAGAACCGAGTCCAACCGAAACCGAACAGGGATGTCAGGCAGANCGGGGAANAAAGCATGTAACCCGTTGATCGTGTGAACAAAAGTCGGTATTGCAACTCCTAACCATAACTTTTTATTTTGAAAGAACGGACTGGATAGGCCTGTACGGTAAGTCGATATTTCCACCGGCANCTGCACNAGTGGAAATTGACATCTGTCATACTCCACCCATTGCTTGCGCAAAATGGTGCAAAGGCAGCTCATAACGAAATAAATGATCAGGACATATAAACTCCAGATAGAGAGTGGTTTTAGCCATACCGGCCAAGGAACGGCCGCACCAGCAGACGAACCTTCAAAGAAAGAGACAATAGCCATTTTATCTCTTACGACACGCCAAGTCGGAATATATTGAAAGAATAGAGAGCTCCATTCGTTCTCTGGGGTGGCAAAATAGTCGTAAGCTACAAAGGTAGACAACGCGTTTCTCATCATTCCCGAGGAAGGGATACCAGCGGCGGCGATCATAATACACCAGATAACAACTAATTCTTGTGAAGAAAAAGAAATTTTGGGGTTGAGATGCATCAAAGCCGAATTAACAAGCAGAGCTAAAACAGACAAGACGAAAAAAGGGCCTAAAGGGAAATGTCCCCCTGCCAGAAATGTGTTTCGAATCACATAATCATTATAGGGGGCCAGCAAACATTCCAAGACGGCACAGGATAACCCAATTACTACTGCCCTCAGCGATATTTTCGTTGCCCTCTGACCGCTGTTCAATACTGGAATAGTCATGGTCTATTTGCCAACAGTATAAGTTGAGATTCTCTGTGGTACAGATAACTGGCAATTAGTCATTCCTGTAGGCCTATTTCCCATTTGCCCCCACAACTAGTGGGGATGACACCAGATTATTCGATTAACTCACAGGTCAATGGTGATATAGGTCTGCTTTTGAAGGATCATGGCTAGAGTTCCCCAAAAGCTCGTTACAATGAATTCACCAAGTACTAGTCCCAGGAAAAATGGAATTGCTCGACGATATAATCTCAACCCTCCCTGTTTCAAGCAGACATATTTGAACACAAAACTGAGGAATATCGAGAACCAGAAAAAACTCATCGTTTTATTGCTGGTTACAGCATAACCCGCAGCATGCAAAGGAAACCAGAAAAATCGAGCACGCATAAAGCCCAGCAACATGGAGATTAGCAAGCCAATACCGGAAGCTGCCATGGCCGACAGATTGGCTGGTAACGGATTATTGAGCCAACTGCTAAGACGATAGAAGGCTTCTCTGCCCACCCAACCCGTATAGACACCATCCTGATAGGCCACGTGCATATAGGCCCAGATGGTAACTGGTAGACCGATCAAAATGGCTAACCAAACCGCAACGGCGAATCTTCTATTGTCTATTCTAGCTTGCTCGGCCATCTTCAATCCTTCCAATTGATGGGGCATTAGCAGGCAGTCGTAAGTCCGGTTAAAGAAGTAGAGAAAGGAAAGAGCGGTTAAGTTATGTGCCCCCAACCTGCGAGTGCCGAAAGCCGCATATACCATTTGGTCGGCTCCATAATAGTGCTGATCATGTACCGGCGATCCCAATTCTGCCCGCATACGAGTGATACCAAGGCATAATGCATAATAACAGGGAAAGAAGATTAAAAAGACCCAAAGTGATAAACCGAGTTGTGAGCAAAAAAAAGCCAGAAAAATGAAGCTGACGAGAGCAACGAGAACCGACAATTGATAAGGCAATGGTTCTCGGTCTGGATTTACTGTGGTTGGGGGGCTAAAAGCGGTTAAAACAGTTTGCCCTAACACAGACCTCAATATCTGAGATAGGTGCTGGCGGCTAATCCAGAGGGCACTCAGCCCCAGGCCAATATATGCTCCCAGTGACTGTTCATATGGATATGGAAAATCGTGTTGCAAACCGATAGCACGACCCAGAACTGCTTGCAATTGCCAACAGAAATAGAAAAACCAGCAGGAGAAAGAGAGGTCTAACGGCATTAAAAAGGCTAAACCTAAGGCGAAGGGATAAATACCGATAGGGAAATAATTGATGGCATTCCAAGGTCGATTGGTGAAAATATGGGAAATGTCGTGGCCACGAATTCCTGGCACCTGTGGCCAGGCCGGAGACAAATCGTTAATTCCATTACATAAGTCTACAGCCGCCGCCAGGGTAAAACCAGCCCACATTAACTTGTTGCCTAGAAAATTGGATTGGCTATCAGTCATTGCTAACGGCAATTGAATCAGCGGATAACTCAGTTTTTCATGCTCAATCCACTGTTTGCGAACTAGAAGATTGATACTTAGCATTAATGAGAATAGGGCCAGTAAGAATAAGGTCCAAATTGCCAATGACGGCAACCATGCCCGTAGATGGTCGGCGGTATAAAAAGTCGATTGCCCAGAAAAGAATGTGGCAGTGACCCGTTGATCCTGAACCGAAGACCAATTTGGAATGTAGTGCCAAAAGAGTGCTTGCCAATCGTTTTCAGGGGTAGCAAAGGCAAAAGCATAGCTGATAATTGGCGGTAGCATCTGCACAGACATATGGCCACCAATAGCCGTGGACAGTGAAACCATGGTGTAGACAGTCAGCAGATCAGCCCGAGACAAAGAGAGTCGGGGGGAAATCGGTTCAATCAGACGACACCATAGCATCAAAAGAAAAAGAATAGTGATGGAATTGTAGAGGAGAGAGATCATCGACATATGAGCGATGTCCCAACGTAGGCCCATCATTTGCCAGGTAGCATTTAGTGGGATCAGGATTAAGCCTACCAAAAAAGCTTTGCTGGTCAGCTGAGATGGATTTAACAAAGTCATAACAACCGTGTGACGGCTTAGGTTTGAGTTATTTTAATCGGCTATCACAAAAATTCTTGAGCTGTAGAGATCCATTGAAACTCACACATTCCCCCGTCTCAATTTTCCACAGACTCAGAAACGCCGGATTCCGTTGGAGCTTTTCTCAATTGAACGTGAAAGATACGAAATAACGTCTTGGCAGCAGATATAAAAGCAGATAACGATGAAATGAAGCAACGATCACCCACATTATAATAATTGAAGGGGATATTAGCTTGGCACAGGTCAACAGATCAGTCAAGGTAAGGAGATAAAAACTTAGGGGTCGTGTGTAGAGGCAAAGAGCGACTGCAGAGAGAAATATGGTGACGAAAAACCTATCAGCCACTGATGAGGAGTGTTAGATGAATAAAGAGCAGGCAGATCATAACAGAGTCAGTCAGAAGCGTCGAAGCAGACCTCTAGAACCCCTTGTGTGAGACACATGATTAGCAGTAGAGGTAGGCTGAACTGCTTTGGATTCCCACTGACATGAAGACTGAAGGGGAAGCGGTTAGCTGTCAATGCGAATTTCCCACAATCTAGGTTGAATATTTTGGGAGGAGCATTGAGGCGAAAACTTGGACGGATGCGATTGATCTTGTGCGCTTTTTCAGTTTATGCTGCGGATGAAAATGAAGGGATGGTTGGCAATGCCAAGCAATTAGAAGGGATTAATGCCAAGAAATTCACTTGATAGAAAGGCCACGCTAAGATGGTGAGGATTTCATACTAAACAGTTGTATTTGCAAAAACCGAGTCTACTGTTTATGATGAGTTTGGCGATCTGGTTAAAAGCGGAAATCGTTATCGCTGAGAAAATAGTTAGCCTTCCATTTTATATGGATGCCTTTAAAGTAACTCTAGGTAGCTTAAGCCGTTGTTGAAACCCCTAAAGGTGAATGGCCTAAATTTATTCTAGGCTAGGGTGAAATTTTAGCGTCGCACTAGAGGAGATAATATCAGAGTTAGGTAGATGGGTTAAGGCAATCTTCTACCATGCCCGGTCTATGAAGGTGTAAAAAGTTTAGGGGATCAACGCATGGGTACCAACGCCAACAGGTGATCTTCAACCATCGGTAGAGTTAAAGCCGTAGAGCACAATCTACCATCTATCTTGACATCCTCATCGCTTTCTGCTAACCCGTTTGCTGTCATAGTGCTGATTTTCAGCCTTAACAACCATTGTAATTTTTGCTTCCCTTTCCGCTGGTTCCAATCAGGCCAAAATACCGAAGGGTGAAATAAACAGACAAGTTGTTGTTATGACAAGGTTCTAGCCATTAGTCGATGTTTTTGTCACCGGTTTTAGGGGTAAACATGTCACTTGAAAACCAAGCGAATCAATCATGAAATAAGACGCACCTGCGGCTGTGTTTCGACTTATACTTTTGGTGTATTTGTCAAGGAGGTTGGCATAATGTTGATGCTGAAGAGAACAAAAGTCTGGTTTTTGTTGTTGATGTCCTGTTCTGTCGCCATTTTCTCATTCCCGGCGTCAGGGAAGGTTTTCTTTGAGGATGACTTTGAGAAGGACAAAATAGGCGCTAAACCCAAGAAATGGGATGATCCGGGCGAGCAGTTGCTAGAAGTGATCAAAGATCCTGAGGGCAAAAGATAGCTAGGCTATTCTTCAAACAGCCCATCAAGCGGAGATGCGGCCCGTTATTGCGCCAAAAAAGACAGAAGATATCAGAGAAATGACAACCAAGATTGATACCAAATGCGACCTAGAGTCGAAAATACTGTCTGGCCATCTTAAACGGTGGGGTGGAATCGTCACAGGTTAAGGTGAAAATTCAGACTCTTTTTTAGCCGTCATTCAGATAGGGTGTATATTTTTGTGGGCTACTCGTGACTACACTATGTAGGACCGTAGGTGGGCTGCGTAGCGTAACAACTCGCCTCGTGCGACGAACGGTCGGCGCCGATGCAGTTCGGTAGAGAGAAGGCGGCGGATGCGGTCACCGGGCCGTCGCTACGGTTACGCAGGCGATAGCAGAAGACGGCATCGGGGATACTACCGTCGACGACGTTATAGGGTACCATCGGATTGAAGGCCTGTGAATCAACCTCCAGCGGGAGGGGGCGCAGCCAAAAACGACTTCGGCTAGTGGGTAGGCAGTCCGATAGGCAACGCTCCCCATGCGCGGGAAGTTGTGGTTGTTCACCGGACAGCCCACCGGACTTTCCCGCAACCGGTTTTGGCCAGATCCCACTTTGTTACAGGTGTGGAGTAGAACGGAGGGACCTGCTCCGAACCATGAATCCCCCTGTTTCGGAACGAATCCCTTGGAGGAACGGTTCATGATCTCCCAGTCCCGCAGATCATCGCGTTCACCTAAAGATACCGTGCCGGTGCCGATACCACCTAGCGACATCGCAACCTTGAGGAGATGCTCGGTACGATATTCGCGCAGCTACGGCCAGTTAGTTGTCATTGTTTATCCTTCCCATTTTCGAATGTTCTTCAGCTTAATATCAAAGATTAGGAGCGCCGCAATCGGCGTCCCTCTACATAGTCTTATTAGCAGATTTCCACGGTGAAAATCTGCCTGTAATATATTAATTTGTTAATATCATCATAGATCATACGATAGAGATGTTGCTATCTGTTGGGCCTCCATCTACGATCCGCCTTTGCCTTCGCACTCGTCATGTTGGAATCCTGTCTTTTAAACAGGGTGGCTGAAGGTTTTCTCAGAGGAGAAATTTGGACAGGTGCGCATTATCTCGACCTTCTCTGAATCCTCTGACAAGACTCCATTATCTCTCCTGAGTCAAACCCAACCCTTAGTTCTGACAGAACCTTTGACGCGGTAGGTTCCATTATGTTAGTGTGTCGCCAGTGGTTATATTTTCAGGTGGTTGTTAGACGGCTGAGTGATACGGAGGTGCAATATGGTTTTAGGCGAAGGAGATTACAAATACGAATTGGTCGAGAGCTGGGCGAAGTTGCCAGAGGGCTGGGTGTTTTCGCTGGTATCCGATGTGGCTATCGACTCAAAAGGACGCATCTATGCTTTTACACGTGGGAAACACCCTGTAATCGTATTCGACCAGGAAGGAAACTTTGTTACATCGTGGGGGTATGGGGAGTTCGGCATCTCGCCCAATTTGGTGAGCCAATCCCACGGAATTTTCATCGACCCGGACGACAAGGTCTATCTCACAGATGCTTACCAACATGTCGTACGCCGATACACGCTGCTGGGAGAGATGGAACAACAGTGGGGCACACCGGGCGTTCCAGGCGTGACCTACTATCGTCGTGAATTCAATATGCCGACCGGCGTTGCCATGGGCCCTGAGGGGAAAATCTATATCTCCGACGGATACGGCAATCGTTGCATTCACAAGTACACCCCAACGGGTGAACATATACTCACATGGGGCGACGCCGGTAACGGCCCCGGGGAGTTTGCTGTCGTTCATAACATCGGTTGTGACAAAACCGGTCGTGTGCTGGTCTGTGATCGCGAAAATGATCGGGTTCAGATTTTCGACCCGGACGGGAAACATATGGAAACCTGGGAAGATGTCATCGCTCCAGGAGATGTATGGATTACAGACGATAACACAGTTTATGTGGTCGAGCAGGGCGGTGGCGGAGGCCGTGTCAGTGTCTTCTCACCAGAAGGAGAGTTACTGAGCAGATTCGCGGGCTCACAAGGCGGTGTCCTCGAAGCACCACACGGCATCTGCGTTGATGGTGAGGGGAGTGTCTACGTCGCCGAGATTGGCAGTGGAAACCAAGGGCAGCGGCTGCAGAAGTTTGCCAGAAGACAATAGGCTTACAACTCGAAGAATCACAGCGACCTGAACCGTTAATGACGAGGCCGAGGGCCGTTTCCCTGCCCTTTTTTCCTATCAGTTCCACCCACTGGAAAACTCTGCCTCAATTAAACAAAACTAACCCTGCAACCGATAAGATACGTATTGGCATAGTAAATGCTCTACATGTAAGCATCGCTACTCTGGCCACGTGGGTCAAACCATATGTCCGTACAGGCATACCGCGCAAACCAACCAACACAGGGTATATGACCTGACGAGGGCATGTATTTTTTTATGTTTATTGTTTAGGCGTGTCGGCTTCTGAGATTCCTAGATCTATTTCCACCTTCCATCTTGGGCATCCCCCTCTAACCGACAGCAACATCTCGGCTGTTTGCCTATTGTGTCGTAGCCCCGGCTTGGCGTCTAGCCTAATCTAATCGGCTACTGTTTGCCGGATATGCTCACCCACTACAAACCTTACAGGCACTGCCTTCGCCCTTATTACCCAACTTGCCTTTCGGCTTCTGATAATTACGGCAGGAAGAGTTGTGCCGTTTATTGGTCTGCTGATCCAGCATTTACTCCCAGCGCTCGCGGCTTCACTCTTACCCACTTTTGTGCCTGTTTTAGCTACGGGAAACTTCCATTGGGATAGATTTATCTGGGCTTCCAGTTGTACCGGTACCTTCTGTGACAACAGGTTTAGGCACTGGGAATTCTCAGAGAACCAACATATTTTAATGCGATCTATATGTAAGGGGGGAAATTTGGTTTAACCATGTCAATTATTAACATTAATTATTGACATACCAGCCTAGATGCTACCGTTGAACGGGTTCTTGACATACGCCAATTCCTCATTATAACTCAAGGCCGACAATAGAGATACCAGACGATTTTTGTGGCTTATATCTGACTCTCAACTAGATCTTGGAGAATCAACAAGATTACTGCTTATTGGTGCGTAATTTTCTGCTTGCATGGTTATGTTGATATGTTTCCAATTGTTGCATGAAATTATGACTTGGTTTATAATGACTAGTTAAAGGAAGTCTTTCTATACATTAAACCTGGCATAGGAAGTTGAAGAAGAGCAATCAAGGCGAGCTATCTCATGCTCGTCTTTTTTGTTTCTAGGGCTCAAGTTATTCTAGAACTAGACGACAATTAGAGTATCTTCCAAACTTCCTTCTTGTGTAAGGTGAGTCAGTTCCTCTGACTCGCCTTCTTTTTTGCCTTTTACCCACCAGACCCAGATATTTGAAAGGTGCTCCATTGCTGCCAGTAATGGATGGATACCACCGGCGGGTAGATACCAAAGCCCCCAAACCAAATGCCAAGCTCTATCTTTTATAACAGGTTAATCCTACTGGAAGCCGAGAGCCTCATCTCGGCGAAAGAATCACTCTGGCCATCACTGATCAAGTATAAAACAATATGCGTTAGCAATCGATGGTATCAGTTTTTTCACCTACGCTTCGCTCTACAGTGGTTCGGGCAAAATTCTGGAATACGAGTGGGAATTCGTTTACGGCGCGCATTTCGGATTGATGGCTGCCCCCACCAAGTGCATTCTCAATCTGTTGGCCATGATCAATATGTGGTCCTGGATTCTGGCCATCTTCGTTTACGGCGCGAAATATTTGAATCGACCAAGTAAATTGCTGATTTACGCTCCGGAAGCCGTATACCCATTTTACACCTTTCATCAGACGTTACAGATCTTTTTTCATCTTTATCAGAGATCTAAAATTGTGGCATCTGGCTCAAGTTTTCGATATTGTCTGTCGTGGTATTTATAGGGTATTGGGTTCTATTTGAACTGGTAAAGCGGATCTCCCCATTCCGAATTTTCTTCGGTCTAAAACCGATTAACAGAAAACGACCCGATCTTGCCCCATCCTCTTAAGCATTACTCACGTTTCCTTTGTTTAGGCTTTGTTATCAGCAGAAGAGTATGATTTTATATCCGTTCCAGATGGAATGGAACAATTGATTTAATTCGGATATTCCCACTATATGCTTTTAAGGACAAGTATCGCATGGAAATCCAATCGGCCCTTTAAAATGATCAAACATAATTCACGCCATACCAAACCCCAGGGATCGGCAAACAGGCACGCAAGACCTCACCAGCGCGCCCTCCCACATTCAACATTGCGTCTTCAGCCCCCGCCCACGTACCAAAGATCAACTGAGCCGCCGCACCTCTGCTTTCAGCGACAACACGGTCCCCACCGTAATACACGTGATATTCGTCGCCTACTTCTTTGAACACCAATCCATTGACGGCGTTTTCTCCAATGCGTTCGATAAAATAAGGCCGCATTTTTTTTAGCAGTTTCTCAAAGTGAATAATCATGGTCGTACCGGGCAGTACAGACTGGATACCAGTCAATCCACGCGCTTCAAGCAAATCTTTCAATACCGTATCACATCCCATCACGTGGAGTGAAACTTCTTTCAGATCCTGTTCCTGAACAAACTTCCCGAGTACTCCCACAATGGCCGATCGTTCTCCCGCATAATCCCGCAAAGCAAAACGAAGACCCTGTCCTTTATCACCTTTACGCGCCTGTTGTATCACAGCAGAAGCAACCAGCCTATCGCTCTGTTTGATCAAATACGTCTTTGCTGGACTATTGCATACCCATCCATCAATGCCAAATGCGATATCTGAAGAGGGTCGCATCCAACGCACGGATTCTCGCCGATAAATGGTCCCTAACGCGTCTATATCTTCCTCTGAAGCACAGCTAATAGTAAAATTAGAATCATCAAAATCACTCGCCTGATCCTGGTCGAGCCGAAACATCCAATCTTTGCCCACATGCCGACAGCCGTAACGGTGATACATATTGCGATAACCCGATACCATGATATAATCTACGTCTTCATCACGGCAAACAGCCATCGTCTTTTCTAAAAGCGCCGACGCATGACCTTTGCCACGATGGGATTCATAAGTGGCCACACCGCCCAAGGAAGCGACCTTAAGCGGGCATCCCAAAATGGATACATGGCGTTTGATCGTGGCAATATGTGACACTACCTGTCCATCTTCTACTACCACAAGCAAATTGCTGGTATTTTCATCATTTATCGCATGGGGCTGAATGTCAGGCAACTCCGCAAAAAACACGTCACCCAGCAGATTTCGCAAGCTGCCCATCTCACTTTTGCGTAAACTACGTACCCCATTTTCCCACGAAGCTTCCATATCCACTCCCTATTTCACCATAATATTGTTCATCTAGTCAGGCTTATCCAGCCGTCGACTTTCCCCATTGTCTTTTTCCCGGACCCATCTGTATCTATTTACTGCTTCTGGGCTCTTTGCCCAAAAGATGGCGAACGAAAAAGTCTCTCTGCCGACGAGTGCCGTAAACTGTACCCACAGCACCATGTCCAACGCCGGGGATGACCAATAGATCAAAATCTTTATCAGCCGTAATTAGGGCGTTAACTACCTGCATGGTACTGGCGGGATCGACATTTCGATCTAATTCACCAACCACCAAAAGCAACTTACCTTGCAGTTTTTCGGCATGGGTAACGTTGCTGTTGTCAGCGTAGTGCTGGTCAACCGGCCACCCCATCCAGGCTTCGTTCCACCAGATCTTGTCCATTCGATTGTCGTGGCAACCACAATCGGCTACACCGACATGGTAAAAATCACCGTGGTGTAACAGGCCACTGAGGGCGTTTTGTCCACCGGCCGACCCACCATAAATTCCGATCCGGGATAGATCCATTTCAGCGTGTATCTTGGCCGCTTGCCGAATCCAAGCGATACGGTCCGGAAACCCTGAGTCTCTCAGATTTTGCCAACAATAGTCGTGGAACTCTTTAGACCGCCAATTGGTACCCATACCATCGATCTGAACTATAATGAATCCTAACTCAGCCATTTCCTGTTGATGGTAGTAATCTTGAAAAGCTTTTGGTACAAAAGCGCTATGTGGTCCCGCGTATATGTGCTCAATGACAGGATATTTCCTTTGAGGGTCGAAGTTGGTCGGTCGCCAAATAACCCCGTAAATGTCAGTACTGTCGTCACGCCCTTTGCTGACAAATTGCCTGGGTATTGACCACCCGACCTCAAGCAATTTTTTCCAATCTGCCTGTTCCAGATCACAAACATGGCTACCGTCTCGTGCACTTCGGAGTTGATGAACCGGTGCCATGTTAACACGGCACCAGGTGTCGATCAGGAAACGCCGGTCAGGCGACCACTGGACGTTGTGCGTGCCATCACCCGAAGTCAACCAGACCAGATTTGATCCATCCAGATCGATTCGACCGTAGTGGATGTAGTATGGGTCAGATATAGGGTGGCTAGCATTGGTGGAACTTAGACCACTGGCCTGGAACCAGATTTGTCGTTTTTCCGGGTCTACATGATCAACCCGGCGAACAACCCATTCTCCTTTGGTTATCTGATGTTGGAGCTGACAGTTTAGTGCATCGTAAAGATAGAGATGGTTCCAACCGTCTCGCTCGCTCATCCAGATCAACTCTTCCCCGCCGTTCAGCCAATGTAGGTACATTTTCTGAGAATAGTCAATAAAAGTGGGGCTGGTTTCTGTTAGTATCGGTTTGGTGTGACCCGTATTGGCATCAACCGAGATTAGGCGTAATATCTGGTGACCGCGCTGATTGTAAAGAAACGTGAATGATGAGGAATCTTCAGCCCATCGAAAGTGGCTGAGTGACCACGGGTTAGGAAATAACTCTGAAGCAATTGGAATCTGCCGGTAGGTAGCAACATTAAATAGGCACGGCTGCGGTTTGTCAATTTGCCCCCCGGGTTTAAGATATTGAAATGTGTGTAACTTAGGTTGCACCTGATCGTCAGGCGACGACTCAATTAGATGTACCGGATGTTTTGGCGCCAACAGGGTTCGGGAAACTACCAATTTACTATCGTCGGGCGACCAGAGAATAGATGATTGATTGTAGCTGTCTCCTTCAACCCCATCACTACTGAGTTGTTGTGCTTGGTTATCAATTGGACGTAGCCAAAGATTGTGATTCTGGATAAAAGCAGATACTGAACCGTCCGGTGAAGGTACAACTTCTGCTGATGCATCTGGGGGCTTAACCTTTTTTTCATCGGTGGGTAGTGGATCACCGGTGATGACGATTAGTGGGTTCTGCCGTTTGGTTTCGTATATGCCGAAGTGCTGTTCCTCCAGGTCCGTCAATAGCCAGATATGACCGGCGAAAGTGTGTTGCTGGTGATCTGCATCTACCTTTAGGGTAGAATAGTATTTTTGATGTCCCTGGCTGTCGAGCCAAAATAATTTAATCGGAGTAGTGGTTTGATTGCGAAAAGTCACCAGTGTCTCCTCACCGGTCCGCTGTGTTGGGCGGATATCCGACTCTAGTTGTGACGGGGGGGCTTCTGTAGCTAGAGCCTGCAGATGGTTAGTGACTGAATTGAACTGCCACAGTTTCTCCTGATAGTAAAACCGCCATTGATTTCTTTGCTCACTAAAGATCAACTGGTCCACCGGTAACCGCTCCGGGTCTACGTTATGACCGGTTTGAGCCGATAATACGGTGGCCAGGCTTTGATGGTCAAATACCGGTGTTCGTTCGCCCGTTTCGACATTGACGGAGATAAACTCTTTCCGTCCGTCGGATAATCGATTGAGATACCAAAAACGGCTGTTATCCGGTGACCAATGGGGGTTGATTTCGGCTTTAAACACCTTGTTCCGAAACCGTTCTCTTAACTGGTTAGCTCGCAGGTAATCTTCCTCTCTGCCCTGGGACCTGAGCAGGGAAATCATTGAAAGAATCGTGAACAAAAAGAATCCGGCACAATCATAACCTCATTTAGAAGCCTTCGCTGATAATAGTTAGATGCGGCGGGTTATCGATCACCGGATAGATTACTTCATTACCGAGTAAAGTAGAACGGTCTTCAGATACACAAATAATAGAACCCATGAAGTATCCTGTTGAGTTTTCGTCTATGTTGTGCTAAGGTTGCGTCCAATCCGGCGAGTCGGCTGGTAATAACTAACAGGAGACTATTGCGGTGAAAGGCCCATCGGCTAGCAAGTAGATTGGTTTTGATTATGCCAGGATAGGGGGTAAAAAGTCAAAGGTATTGGATTGGCCCAGGCCCGTTTGAATTAGGCTTTGGAAACAGAGAGCAAGAACTAGATTGGTCTGCCTACAGGACGCTGGTTATCGCTGGACTCAGGCCTGATCTGAACACATGCCCACAAAAGCATCAAAGCTTGTATTGACGTGACTTTTGGGCCCATAGCGAATAGCGCCAACCACGAAGGTGTCAATTCCCAAAGGGAGGTCGAGGCGCATGATTTAGTACGGTCGGTGGCGGTGGGCAGAAGAGATCAGCTTGTAGCAGTACAAATCACTTAGGCAAAGGATGCAAATTGTGCTAGAATGGTTGGAATCTGCCGACCTGGGAAAGGGCTCCGCACCGGTCTTCTATGGCGAGTTTGCCTCAAGCCCTTAAACCTGACTGGATTCAAGATGGCTAACCAATGCCCCGACACCGACCTGCTCAGGCACCACAATTTGTTCGTGGTAGTGCCCTGATGAACACTCGACAAACCTCTCGATCTCGTGAGGACAACGTGGATACACTCCATATAAAAAAGAGAACAGGCGAAACCTTTTACGTCTCCAAACTGGGCGACGACTCCGACGGTCTCTCCTGGCGCATCGCTTTCCGCACCACTTAGGCCGCTCTCAGCGCCGTTCCCAGCGAGCAGGGAGGCTACACTATAGCGGTCAGACCCAACACCTCTATATGGAAGCAACCTGTTCACTGCTCATAAAGGGGTTCCGGGGCGTACAACCTCCTGGTTGGGGACGTGGACGGCAGTCTGGGATCCGGCCCCTCGGGCCACGTCATTATCGACTCGGGCGATCCGGCCAAGGGATTTAAGATCTACGACTGGTGAGCCACGCTCAGAGCTGACCAACAAAGATGGTCAGAAGAACATACCGATCTCTCCTTCTCCGCTGTTGACTGAGATCGGCGGATCAGGTGTCATCTCTACGTCACCGGTGGTGACGGCGGTCTAATGTGGGATTGCATCGACCGGACTGAGCCGTTCACCGGAGTAGTGGAGGACTGCGTCAGCATCGGTAGGGCCTTCGGCGGCGTGGTCAGTTGTCTTCTCGTACCGAAGAACCGATCCGCTTTCGGTGCAGGTTACCTATGAGCCCTTGATTGGTGAGGCGGTATCGCCATCTACGTGCGTGCGCTAGCAGGTAAAACATGATACTATTTATATTGTGTGATGGGATTATAACTAACGTAGGTGAGTGACTCTGGAAGCCAACTACTTGCACTGGCTAAGAGAGAACGTATCAGCAAATACTACCTCTGGTGGAAGTATGTCAGCGCCAACATGAAGTAGCTAACGGGTAATGTCAAGCCGCCAAGTTCGTTCCCAGCCTAATATTGACTGATTATTAGTCGGGATTCAACCAACTTCAAATTAAAACATGTTGATTCTTCTACCAGATAACGCCTAACCTTGATCAGCCATCGAATCGAAGAGGTGACAGAATGAAAGCATTATTACACTCTATGAGTATTACACTAACAGTTTTAAGCCTTGCAACCTCTAATATACTAGCTACCAATATGGCGTTACAACTGGATGGAAAAACCTACCTAGAGGTTGCCGACAGCAAGAGTCTCAACCCCAAGAAAGCTATAACCATAGAAGCATGGATGAAAATGGAAAGTAAGGGAGGTGAATGCCTGGCTAAGGATTGGGGCGGACAGAGAGATTACATTTTTCCGGAACTGATCGATGGAACTAAAATCAGATTTGTCCTCTGGCCCCAAACAAAAATCTTGGACGTTCCAGGTTTAGTGCTCAAGAAATGGCAACATCACGCTGGGGTATGGGATGGTAAGGAAATGCGGGTATATATAGATGGTAAAGAGGTGGGGGCTTCTCCGTATAATGCCAAGGAGCTCAATGATTCTAAAGCATCCTTATATATTGGGGTGGGAGACAGTGCCAAATGGACTTGCACAGGACTAATAGACGAGATCCGTATATGGGAGATAGCCCGAACAGAAAAAGAGATTAATGACTTCATGGTCAAGACACTGATGGGAGATGAGCCTGGTCTAAACGCACATTATACTTTTGATAAAAAGAACGCTGATGATAATACAGCAAATAAGAACAATGGCAAGAAAGCTGCCGGCACGCCGAAGTATATCGATGTGACTAAAGATCTAAACCTAGAACCGCTGTCAGTCGGTGCCCGGAACAAATTAACCGCTACTTGGGCACAGATTAAGCAAAATTGGTAATCAACTGTCTGTGCCGTTGGAGACACACTTTGGGGGGCGTTAGGGCGGCTGATAATGACCCAGGCGTGTTGACAATTAGGTATTCTGTCTGCCCCCAGTCAGTTGCCAACAACGCCGGTTACCGGTCCAACAGGCAGATGATGCTTAATTCGCACCGGGGAAAAGGGTCGGACAAGTATTTCAACAACAGTACCCCAGGTAGGAACGGATCGAGCCGTACACAAATATGACCACCTAGTCACGCCGCGCCTCCGCTCTGTTTTTAATGCCTAAAGGGGCATAACAGCAAGCAGAGTGTCTACCTGACCCGTATTTTAACAGTTTACAGGTTGGAGATGTTGTTTGAGGGTAACTAACATCTTCCACGGCTTTGCTCCCGTTCAGCTAAGCTCAAAAATTCGGCTTCTAAATTGTCTTGTTTATAAAAGTCCTGTTTGAAACGGGGCTTTTTTCATTTGTTGAGCATTTTTTCAATTGCCCTGATCTACCCCTGCTAGCTCACTTTGAACCACATTTCCTGGCTAAAATTGAGAAGTAAACAAAATAAAAAAATAGGGCCAAGGTAAGATGAGAACGAGTAAAAACATGTCATCTGCCAGTTGGCGAGCCGTTGTCATTGGACTGGTGCTGATACCTGCCAACTGTTATTGGATCACCCACATCGAACTGGTACAGTATTCGGCCCAGCCGACCATAGTTTCACTCATTTTCACCGTGGTTTTCAGCCTGTTTTGCCTGTCTATACTGAACCTGATACTAAAACGATACTGGCCTCAACTGGCTTTATCTCAAGCTGAACTATTACTGATTTACTCCATGTTATCTGTCACCTCGGCCATTGCCGGTCACAGCTTTATGGAAATACTGGTTCCAATTCTAGGACATGCCTTTTGGTTCTCCACTCCCGAAAATGATTGGAGAGGTCTTTTCTGGAGATATATTCCTGAATGGCTTTCTGTCCGTGATAAGAGGGTATTGGCCGGATACTATGAAGGCAATTCTTCGTTATATACCAAACAGCATCTTTTGGGCTGGATCACGCCAGTTTTGAGCTGGTTTGCATTTATTCTAGTTTTGCTTCTGGTTATGCTTTCTATCAACGTTATTTTTAGAAGGCGGTGGACTGAAGAAGAGAAATTGACTTACCCCATTATAGAGCTCCCTTATCAGCTGACCAGCGAGAATTTTTTTAACAGCCAGCTGTTATGGCTGGCCTTTGGAATTGCAGCCGCCTTGGATATCGTCAATGGATTGCACGTCTGGTCACCATCCATACCTGGCTTGTTTGAAAAAGTGTATCGTTTTAGATTTTCCCTCAAGCCGTGGAGTAGCATGGGAACTTTTATGCTGGGAATTTATCCATTCGTGCTAGGAATTGGCTTTTTAATTCCTTTAGACTTGCTATTTTCATGTTGTTTCTTTTGGGCACTCTGGAAAGCGCAATTGCTGTTTGGCAGTGTGATGGGATGGAAAACTTCCACCGGTGTAAGCAGTCCAGTATATCCTTATGTAAATTATCAGGGATTCGGTGCCTATATGGGATTATTCCTGATAATTCTATTGCAAAACAGAAAACATCTTGGCCGCATCGTCAATAACCTTATTACAGACGATACAAATACTGGTGATTCAGGGGGACCGGTTTCATATCGAATACCTGTTTTAGTTCTGGCTGGTGGGCTGGTTTTGCTGCTTGTTTTTTGTTTAAGAGCCGGTATGTCCTGGTGGGCCAGCGCGATCTTTTTTTTGTTGTATTTCTTCCTTTCAACTGCTATCTCACGCATGCGGGCTGAGTTGGGCGCACCCATGCACGACTTGCATTATACTGGTCCGGAGCAGGTTATGGTCACTGCTGTGGGCACAAGAAAACTAGGGCCAATGAATCTATCAATTTTTTCGTTTTTCTGGTTTTTTACGCGTACTTTCGACTCTCATCCCATGCCTCACCAACTGGAAGGATTCAAACTGGCCGAAAGGTCGGGCATCAAAAGCCGATTCTTTTGTAGTGCTCTACTGATTGCCATGGGGGTAGGTGTGCTCTCCCAGTTTTGGGCGTTATTATCCATTTCCTATAAACTTGGAGCGGTCAATCAAATGTCCTGGGTGCCAATGATCTATGGACAGGAACCCTGGGGGCATTTACAAAGATGGTTAGTTAATCCTGTAGATTCCAACTATAGTGCCATCGGTTTCAGTTTATTCGGAATACTGTTTGCTGCGGTTCTGATGTTGATGCGGATGAAATTCTTGTGGTGGCCCTTACATCCTGCGGCCTATGCGGCTGCGTCTGGTAGCTGGGCTATTAATTATATCTGGTTCAGCTTGTTTTCGGCCTGGATAGTAAAACTCCTGTTGCTGAAGTTGGGTGGACTTCATATCTACCGAAAGGCTACCCCATTTTTCTTGGGATTGATATTGGGGCAGTTTGTGGTAGGTAGCATATGGCCGATTTTGGGTGTTATTTTCCATGTACCCACCTATGGTATCTGGCCCTAATTTCGATTACTCTTGATCCGATTAAAGAGGGCTAGATCTGGATATGGCTACTGACGCGGCTGGTAATTCCAGTCGGGAAAAATTCTTAACCTGGTAACTGGAAGGTTCCAGCAGTCGGGTCATCAATCTATTGCAGGCTGTTAGTAATCACTATATTGTGATCGTTTACGCCTTCAGATATGGAGCAGCCCAAGCCAGGGGCAAACAAGTGGAATCTGGTCAGCAGAATTAGGGGGCCTAATGTATAGAAAGATAGGTGCCGCTAGAGCAAATATTGGCTGTTTTTAATAAATTCTTAGCCCGGGGAGTTGGAGCAGAGGATAACCGGGTCCAGGTTAGAGAGGAGAGAAGTGGTGGCAAATTTGAACCGATTTAGAGGAGTGTTGAAGGCGTGCTATCATCAGCCGGTGGAGGAAGATTAGGGGCGCGCTGATAGATCGCGTCCGGCGGAAAAACGTTACACTTGCGATTTTCACCTGCCGGTGGAAGAGGATGAAACGGCCATCCAGCAAGCGGGGCGTCGGTTGGGATGGTGCGTCTGCGATCAATCAATCTCCGCAACAATGCTCGTTTGAACAAGCTGTGTTGGCCTGCCGCGAGGAATACCAGGTCGAACTGAGTCTGGGACGACTCAAAGGGGAACCGTTGAGTCTGACACCGATGTATCTGCACCACGACGAGTCTGCTAGCAGGCTGATTCAAATGCTGTCATTGGGCGCGCGCCCGGACCTTGCTGGAAGGCGTCGTCCGAAGAAAACTGGCCCACAGCGGCGAAACACGGAAGGGGTTATCTGCTGGCAAACCAACCTGCGCACGGCTGGACCGACGACCGAACTTGTGCGGCCTGCCTTCAAATAGTATGGTTGTCGCTGGTACCATGGAACCGCAGACCCAGGTCCATCTTTCTTCGCTTTCGGATCACCAGCAGACGATCCTTCACTTGCTGGAACTGCCACTGGCAACAGACAGCGGGCTTGGAGTCCGATTTTTTCAAACCATCGCGAAAATCAATGAACCGACAGTAATATCTTCGCATTTGGCCTCAATGACTCCAACAGGTTTTCTGTCTACAAACAAAACATAGTCAGTGCGGTTTGATATTCTCGAACTATCACGCCTTTATTGGCTGGTAAATCTACTTTCTTTTGACTACGTCATCCGGCAGAAACCAACATTTTGTCGATTTCGTCTCTTGCTAGTTGCTCTGGGGTTGGGCTAACCATTTTTTAGTGCTCTCATAATTTTTGATGTTGTGGACAGATTACGCTTCGGACCATGCGTTGAAGTGGTGAGGCGTTTTCAGTCGTATGGATCCGCTGGTTCGACACTACTCCCACATTAATTTCATTTCCCAGACATCTAGTGACTTCAACTTTGCCTCGCCACCTCCCGGGCAGATGTCGAGACCGAGCGCTTCAGAGAATGGAAAAGTCCTTAGCTATCTAGGCACTGCCGTTCGCGTAGGCTTCGGCAATAGACCTATTCAGGAAGATGTGCATCGTAACATCTTCTCCCTGCTTAAGGTTAAGATTTCTGGGGTTGGTTCTTGTGCGCTTGACCGTCCATTCCAAATGTGCAAAAGGTCGTGTCGAAGTACACACGCGTGAAGGCCTTCATTCGTCCGGAGATACACGCAGTTTGATGCCGAAACGCTTTGCAGTGCCTGACGAGAATGTGGCTTTCAGTTCAAGAGCATCGCCCTTGATATCCTGAAGCAGGTTCTCTTTCGGGAGATCTGTCCGCGTGTAGTGTTTGGCACACAGTGTCTGAAGTTTGGGTATAGGCTCCTGCCAAAGGCGATCCCCAAAAGAGTAAACACGCGGGGGATGGAATGAGCACCTTGCCAATAGAGTATAGTTTTCGTAGAGGATTTGGGGGCGGTAACCCACCCATGCATGAGTTGACGCTGCTTACCTTACCGTTGGGTCCTTTGTCATCGGTCATGTGCAAGTTGAGAACGAATGGTAATTTCCGTTGTCTATGGATTGAGACTGATCTTTGTCAGAAGTGAGTGTCAGGGCCGTAGGGTTGTACTCACCTATCCAGTATGGATTCCCTTTTCCTACAAAGAGTGCGTTCTTCTTTCCGAACGGAATTAGGTCGGGCAGTTCCCAGTAGTTACCGGGATCGCTGCTGTAGATTGCCTTTTTTTGGTAAGTCCACTTCTCGAGGTCCGGAGACGACCAGATCTGGGTAGCACCTTTGCCATTTTCTGCGCCCCCAGTTAGCTGATACCAGCCACCGTCGCCTTTCCAGATTAGGTAACGACGCACTTGGCCGTTGATCATTGTGCCTGACCATCTTCTTTTCCCACGCAAGGAATTTCGTCACAGCTTCTGGCCAGCATCCCGCACGCTTCTTGATGACCGCTGACGTTTCCTGTGTAAAGGGCGGTCGGTATACCATGTCATCTATAACCATGTTTCCCGAATATTCGCCGTTGCAGTCGTATTTCGTGTCGAGCCATAGCGCGGTAGGCCAGTCATCCCAGTGGCCGAGGTCTTTGCTGACCACCGCATGCCCCCAGCGCCGCTTACTGTGTTTGCCGTTGGCGATGGGGTCATACTGATAGAGGAGGTGATACACCCCTTGTGATAGATGACACCGTTGGGATCGTTAATCCAGCATTCAGGACTAGTGAAGTGATAGACTGGCATGTGTGGACCATTCTCGATCATCCAATGTCGTAGATCCAGGATTGCCCTGGCGTAGGTTGTCTTGTCCTGGCTCTGAATAACGGCTCTATATGCTTCAACAGGTATCATCGTTTCAGCTCCTGAAATCATTTTTCTTGCCAGAATTGTGAGTGGGCTGAATAGATAATAGATAAGAAATGAGTGCTTCGTAGTATGCGTGTCGAACTATAAATCACTTGGAAAAAGAAAAATATGGCTCCAGCAGAACCTGTATCAAGGATACGGTGAGGTTTATCTGCCGCCGGCGCTGGACCGTAAGTACAAAAACACCGTCATGGAGTGGGGGACAGGATGCCGTTCCTAGCCGTAATTTATCGACTAGTCCGCGAAGCAGCAAAATCCACAGACACCACATTACTTCAGTGTGGTGAATAAAGCGATAGAAGTGGCCTGAGGAAAACTTCAGCTTAGTAGTTTTTCAACTTAGTAATTTCGTTCCCAGTGCCAACTACCACTCCCGGAAATAATCGGTTGGATATCCTCTGGCAAGGAGTCGATAAAGTCCGGATCAACCTCATTGCCCGGCCATGGTTGAAACATGGTCGGTGTATAACCGGCGACGAGAATGGTCCGCTCATTGTCAGAGCGAATCTCCGTCGTGCTATGGATCAGTGACTCGGCAAACAATATCACATCGCCGGCTTTGGCTTCAACTTGATAAAGAAGTCCATCATCCGCCATAGCCGCTTTGATGATTCTACTTTGCTGCCAGGTCAATCGATGCGATCCGGGAATCAAGCTAGTGCCACCATCGTCTGGTCCGACATCCGTTAAATAGGCCAGAGTTTTGACAAAAACACAGTGGAACTTGTCTTGTTCGATGTAAGTTCCCCAACCGTGTTTGGTTCCCCTGTGAAAGCCTGTTGGATTATAACGGCGTTTTGCCAATTCGGCTCGATCTGTAGCTGGGTTTCGGCGGTTGATGATGGCTTCCGTCTCTTCTAACCTGATTTTTCCACCCACAACTTCTTCTACTAACGGCACCAATTCCGGATGAACAGCGTAGTCTAAGAGCGCCTGATTATAGTGGACTAAGTTCCCCAGTAGAATATGGTGGTCGCCGCCACGGTGAAAGTAGATCGGAGGAATTTCTGTCCCGCTTTCAATCGTTGCTTTGGCTAATTGCAATGCTTGGTTCAGTCGAGCGATTTCGTCCGGATTGAGAACTCCTCTTAACATAACAAAGCCGTAAATATCAAAATGCAACCGTTGCGAGAGGGTCAATTGAACGTCCGCTTGATCGGTCATTGGGCAATCTCCTCATAGTATTGGTGGACGGCCGACTTATACTCCGGTGGTACTTCAGCTTGCGACAGTCGTGATAATTGTTGCTTCTCCTTAATCTCGGTCAATCGTGCTTCCAACGTTTGTTTGAGTCGCTGAATATTGCTGAGTGCCAACTTGAAATCGGGAGCCGGACGACCGGCACGTCTCCGATACAACCCTTCCAATGCATCCAGCCACAGCTTTTCGTATTCTGTCGAAGATGAATATGCCGACATCGACTGTTGTCGGGCTTGATCCACCTGCTCGGCCAGACCGCTTGCCTGCCCGGTTTGTCCAGCACGTTGGACATCTTGGAGTTGGTCTTCCCACCGATCCATCCGTTCTAGCATATTTTCCAACTGCTCACTCTCTGTTTGCACCATTTGGCCTTCAGCTCGCGACAGGTGATCAGCGGCCTTTCGCATGGCATTCAAGGCTCGATCCTGATTTTTCAGCGCATTGTCTAAGTTGTGCCAGCGCAGACTTCGTTGCGCTTCATACATCCGTTCCTCAACTTGATCCTGCCCCATTTGGCGTGATGTTTCGGCTACTGATCGAGCGGCCCCGGTTTTGCCTTCTCGTTCTAAAGCCTGTTGTAAATTAGCTAAATTCCGTTCTACTTGTTGTAATTCTCGCTGCAAATCTTTTTGCCTTTTGGAGAGTTCAGTCGCTTCTTGCCAATGTTGATTGCGGGTGTCCTGGTTTTCCCGTTCTAGCTCTTCTGTTTTGCCGGCCAAACGATCTGTCTGTTGTTGCAATTTCGACTGCTGTTGTCCCAATTGATCTAGCTGCTCCGTCGTTTCCTGCAATGCTTGCTGCGTCTGTTGAGATAACATCTGCTCCAGTTGCCGTTCAACTGCTGATAACTTGCCATCTGCACGCTTTCCGAAGGCTGAGGCTTTTTGTGGTTGTTTCTGATCTAAGGCTTGAGCGGCTTGTTGTTGAAGTTCCGCTGTTTTTTGCAGATCTCGGTTTAACTGTTGGCCGGCTGTGCCGGCCGAGTTAGAGAAGTTCGCTCCTTGATCAGCCAACATCTGAGACTGTTGTGACAATCGTTGTTGCCGTTGGCTATTCCGTCTGATCGGTCCCGGCGGATTCTGGCCAGACTGTGCCAATTGCTGACTTTTCTCCGTCAACACCTGTTGTTGTTGCCTGTTCTGTCGAACCTGATCTAGCATCTCCTTGACCTGCTCTCGCTGTTGTAGATCTGCTTCTTGCTGATCTTGCTCAAACTGGCTTTGCAATTGATCCATTTTCAAGTCCAGATCTTCAGCCGCTTGTTGGTTTTGTCCAGACTGCATTTTGGTCAAAATTTTCTCCAGTTTGGCCGTCGCTTTAATTAGATTTTCCAGTGCAGCTTGCTCCGTCACTATAGCCGAGTCCAGTTGACGCTGATCCAGCTTATCCGCGGCATCGGTCATCTGTTCCACCGCCTTCTCTAGCAGAATCAACATTTCTGGATCTACCGACATGGTGGTCATCATCTCACTGATTTCGTTTACTGCCTTTTGCGTCTTTTTCTGAAGATCTCGCTGAGCGGTTGTCGTCTGTTTAACAGCGTCTAGATCAAGATCGGGTAGGGAGGAGAGATATTGCCATGTCTGGCGAATGATCTGCTTTTGTTCCTGAGCCAGTTGGGATAGCGCCTGAACCGCAGGTGAATCGGCCTGCCCCGGCAGAGATTCCATCTCCCGATACCGCTCGTTAAACGGCTTGATCTCAATGAAGTAGATCTCCGACCGGGCACGCTGACTAGCTATATCTGTCGCTTCCACGAAGTAGGAGATGACATCACCGACTTCGAGATCCTGTGCTTCCAGGTAGAGGGTATAGCGCGATTGTCGAGACCGGACGCTCATCTCTTGCTCAGTCTCCGGTTCCAATTCCTGTTGATCCCGACCACTAAGCTGATACTTGAAGTCAATGGATAACAGGCCAAAATCGTCGATGATAGTCGCTTCAATCTGAATTTCCGCCAGCTTGGTAACGCGTAAATCACGTTCTGGTTCTTTAATAACAACGGTTGGTTTCCGATCAGGAATGGCCTGAATTTGGTAAACAATCGGGGCTTGATTAGCAAAACCGTCTACACATTTCAGATCGATTTGGTAAGTTTTCTTTTCGTTTCCACCACGGTGTTTGAGTGTATGTTTAACCGTCAGCACATTACCTGCTGAAATCGCGAGCGGAACAGGCTCACCATCTCCAAACCGAACAGTAGCAGATGAAATCCCTTTATTAGTTGTCAGCCGGATAGTAGCTTCTGTGCCGACAATAGCTCGCAGATTGCCATCTTGATGCTGAACCGTGGGTTTGAAGCCTGTATAGGCCGGATAGTCGTAACTGAGTTCAATGGTTTCGAGTGCTGGCGGATCGAACACTTTGATGCTAAATACTTCCGACCGGGTCTGATTGGCTAACAGGTAATAGCTTAGATCCGATTGAAGATTGAAGCGTTCGTAAGCAAAAGTGCGGTCGCCTGTCTGATGTAAGGAAACCTCTTTTTTTCCGGACGCAGGTTTCACCGTGCTTTCGGTTGCCGACAGAAAAGTGGCAACAACCTGATCGGCTTTTTTGCCGGTTGTTTGGACCGAGATTTTCAGGCTTTCACCACGCAGAATTCTGGCATTGCCAGGAGTGACGGTATAGCGGGTGGCACGCACTGGCAAAAGGCGTCCCCACGGCATGAACAGACGACGTAAAGCGATCTCCGTCTGGGTTGGAAAGTTGTGCCGGATCAACGAACCGACTAGTAACAGACCCATCGTTATCCAGACCACTTTGTTGAGAGGCTGCTTATCTATAGCCGCCTTAAAATTAATCTCGGTTGTAGCTGAAGCCGCATCCCGCATTAAACGAGCCCAGATCTTCTGCTGAACCGGATCTTTTGCTTCGTCTTGACCAACCTGCACTGCACTCACCAGTCGATCTTCGAGTTCTGGATGCTTATGCCCGACGATCAGTGCCAAATCTTGAACCGTTATCCGTTGACGCAGAGGAAGGACTAAGCGATTCCAAGCCGACCAAACGACTAGCCCGATCAGCCCAATAACCAATAGCCCTCGAATAAGAATTGGAATGGGTAGCAGTAGATCTACCAATCCGACGATGGCAACCCAGGCCAGACCGTAGACGGCAATCGTCATCAGGCAGGTGGTGACAGTTGTTTGTCTGAGCGTTTGGCGTGCCGATGACAATCGGGATTCAAGATCAGACAAAGCACTGTGTGTCGTGTTAGAGATCATTACCTGGTTGTAACTCTAGGGCAATACTGGTGAAATGATATAGATGTGTGTGATGGTGCTGGCCACAATTGCCAGATACAATGTTTCCAAGCATAATGTATTCACTTTGAATTGTCAATGTGCAGGTCGATGCCACTAGCAAAAAAAGAAATAGATAGTGGGTTCATGGATGTCAACTTAAGCAAATAGGATGATTTCTAAGACGTGTGAGAAAATAACTTCGACGAAAAGGGTTATCATTTAAGAACGAGGTATTGAAAGCACGCAGAAGAAATGACAGCTCAAGTAGTCAATAATCTGCCAGAAAAAGCACTCCTGGTTGTGGCAGCATGGCTTCATTCTTGTAACATTTTGATCTTTTTGTTGATCCCTTTTGACACTTCGTTGCTGGCCCGGTAGGTGAAGCAGGCTAGTATCCAGACCTTCCATTGATCGATCTGTTTAGCCGGCTGATGAAGGCCACGACACCGCTTTGCTTGCAACCCTTCCACTAGTCATCTAGGAGGCCAAGAGTTAGTTCAACTCTACCGGGCCATGGGGCGGCCAATTCCACGTGAAAGAAGTTGGAAAGTGTCGCCGGTAACTGGACGTTTACCCGGCAACTGCAGCCCTGGATTGAGGAATGGAGAAACTGCATTATAATAAAAATCAACCTGGATCTTGCGCTTAATCAAGTTTGATTTTCACTCGATGGGAGTATTGACAGCAAATACCGTACGTGCTATAATCAAAGTTATCTTGATTTTATGTTAGGAGGAGCACAGAACAGATGAAGAAAAGTATCTTGCTATGTCTTTTGTTGACTTCGGTAATTGGAATTATAGGTGGGTGCTCAAAAAATGTAGGCCTGCTTGAGCCCCAACTAAAGTCATATAATCAGATTGCCGTAGCCCCTTTCCTCACCGACCAGACATCCCAAGGCATGGAGCGTCGGTTTGCAATCGATTTGGCAACCAGACTTAGCTTGGCCCAAAAGGAAAAAACGTGGATCTATGATCAGTCGGACACCTTAAACCCTATCGACACGGCACTCGCAGAATTAGAACTTTCAAGCATTGAAAAGGCATTTACAGCAGCGTCCGATAAAAACTCCCCGGATGCTACCCTGGCGGCAGAAGTCGGTAAGAAAGTTGGAGCGGATCTGATTTTGATTGGTAGTATCGAGAAACTCAAGATCGACGAGGAAATGGACAACCGACCGGCTTTTGATATGAGCAATCAGGCCGGAATTTCAGGTACCACCCGATTTATCCTCGTCTATCAAACCGCGTTGGTCGACATGCATGTCATTGCGGTTGATGTTAAATCTGGCGACATCGTCTGGAATAACAAGAAACTAAAAGGCTATACCAAATATTGCCGGGAGTTCCAAACACAAGATCCGGCCAAAGAGTATAGTCGTGTTTCCGAAGATCAGATTAAAGCGGATTTGCGAAAACACATGGTGGCTCGATTGGGCAACCAAATGTTAGGAGACCTTATTAAAGGTCGTGAGATTCCAGAATACTTGATGAAGCCAACGCGCCGGTTAACTCGATCAGGTGGTGAAGTTCGGCTGAAGTAACTATTTCCTTAACTCAGCCTGCGATCAAACTCCCCCAGAAATCGAAAAGCAAAAAAGGTTGTAGAGCATACCCTACGACCTTTTTTGTGATATCATGTCGAGGCCTCTTGGGTTCGGCTATCAGAACACACCTTTTCACCTTACTATTTTCTATTTTCCCTCACATTTTTGGCCGTTAATTACCGTTACCATTAGCTACGACGAATTATCCGAAGGGAATTATTGTCTTGCGTAATTTTAGGCATTCTGCTATAATCAGCAAGCATGTGAATATTCAGTTTGGGCTTGTAATTGTGGCACTGTTCATAAGATAGTAGCAAGGAGACGACTCGATGAAATATCTACAAGGTGTAATCATTTTATTGACGCTGAGTGTTTTTTGTGTGGGCGGCTTAGTAGCAGATAATCACGGAAATGATGAGGTGTTGCGAATCGCTTGGGCAGAATGGCCCCCCGCCGACTACCTACAGGAACTCTCTAAGGACTTTACCCAGGAGACGGGAATCGGAGTTGAAATCGTTCAAATACCTTGGCCGAATTTCCAAGAAAAGGTCTTTATCTCTTTTAGTGGTCGAAGCGAGTTATATGACATCGTCATCGGCGATAGTCAGTGGCTAGGTGTCAATTCCAAAGGAGGCCACTACATCAAGCTGACCGACTGGATTAACCGGAATATTGAGGTCAGCGAAATTTATGGCCCAGCGATGACAGCATTTGCTGAATATCCAAAAGGGAGCAGCGAATACTGGGCATTACCAGCCGAAGTCGATGCTAACGGCTATGTCTACCGGACAGATCTATTCGAGGATTCTGCTGAGCAGAAAGCCTTTCAAGATAAGTATGGCTATCAACTTGAACCGCCGAAAACCTATAAACAGTTACGCGACATAGCTGAGTTCTTCACACGTCCAGATCAAAATCTTTACGGTATAGCCACCTACTTCAGTAAAGAATACGATGGAATTACTATGGGGTTTCAACAGGTAATGTGGTCCTTTGGTGGCTCTTACGGCGATCCAAAAACCTATAAAGTCGACGGCTATCTCAACAGTGAAGACTCTTTGAAAGCACTGGAGTATTACAAGGGGCTTGTTGCCTTTTCACCACCTGATGCCCCTAATTACTATTGGCAAGAGACACTAGAGGCTTACAAGTCGGGGAAAGTAGCGATGGCAATGGATTACTTTGCCTTTTTGCCTGGAGCCATTGATCCAGAACAAAACCCGGATTATCACGACAAGAGTGGCTTTTTCATTGCTCCCGCTGGCCCCAAAGGTCAATACATCAGCATTGGTGGACAAGGGATGTCAATATCCTCTTATTCCAAAAAAGAGGATATTGCCAAGCAATATATGAAATGGTTCATTCAAAAACCGGTTCAAGAAAAGTGGGCCAAACTAGGCGGCTTTACTCCACACAAGGAGGTCTTGAAGTCAGACACGTTCTTGAACGCAACTCCATATAATAAAGCCTTTGCTGCAAGTTTTCCATATTTGAGAGATTTCTGGGCTATTCCTGAATATGCCGACTTGTTGGAGGCCTGTCAGACTAACTGGAGTGCAGCAATCGTTGGAGCTAAAGATCCCAAAAAATCTTTAGACGCCATCGTTCGCAAACACGAAGAAATTTTTGAAGATGCAGGATACTACAACGAGTAATCTTAATCAATTGCTCTTCCACTCTATCGGGCCGATAATTGTCGGAGAGGCCATTTCCGCTAAACAAGTTAGATTATCCGCAGGGTTACAAGTTTTGAGTCTTTGAAAGAAGGAGTTTCCTCTTGAACGAAGCAGAAGCACAAGAAAGTATAGAAAACGAAGAACTTCAGGAGAACGAAGAAGCAACTGAAGCAGAGGAAACTGTTGCTGCTACTCCCTCCGATGAAGGCGATGAAGGCGATGAAGGCGATGAAGTAGAGAAAGCTGACCGTGTCCAAAGATCTCCAGTCCAGGTGAAGGTTGAGGCTTTTATCAATCATCAAATCACAGTTACCGTGATGATGCTTGCTACCGTCTATGCTCTGATTGGTCTGGATATGGTGGCACTCTTTCAAGTTCCTAGTAAGTATGACCTGCTTATCGACATTACTTCCGCGGCTGCGCTGATTCTCTTCTTTTTCGAATTTGGATTCAAAACCTATGCTGAGCCAAAATATACTTGGAGCTTCTTCTTTTGGCTGGATTTTATAGCTGCTATCTCCTTAGTTCCAGATGTTCCCTGGATTGTAGATCCAATTAAGGACTACTTCGGCTTGGGGGTTGGAGGTTCGGCACTCAGTCTCGCTCGGGTAGGTCGGGCAGCCCGAGCCGGTGCACGGGCCGGTCGAATCGCACGAGTTTTTAAGATTTTGAACAAAATCGGTCCGTTCATTAACCGGCTCAGAGGTATAGAGATTGAAGACGAGAGTGATGATGATGATCTGGAAGGACTAGAACCAAGTGCCATTGGTGGTGTCTTCTCAGAGAAAATGACACAGAAAGCAATTATCGGTGTTATGGGAATGTTAATTATGACCTCTATGTTCGACTATCAACCGCCAACGCCTTTCCCCGAATTTGCGCTTCGGGCCCTAGAGGTTGATAGCGAAGAGCGAGAGGATGTGATTCAGAGATACATCAGCAACTCTAAGGAGGTCGATAAGGAAGGGCAGCCGGTCAATCCAAGCTTGGTCTTTCTATCGATTGCAGGTATCGAACGTCCGGATAATACCGGTCAAAAAGACGTCATCGAAGAAACTTGGGACAAAGGTAGTGTCAAAGACATCTACTTCGAGGGGAAAATAACTGCGCTTAACGCCGATGGTGGTGTCTACGTCGAACTCAATAACTCTAGTGACCTTGAGAAACTGATGGCAAGGGGGAACATCTTTCATGTTAAGGAGGACGAGACAACCAAAACTACAGCACGTTTGGTGGTAAACAGCCTTCGAGCGTCAGGTGGAGCAGAGAATCCAATTAATGGTATCGATTGTCGCCTTGTCGATGAGGCCGGCAAACCGCATAAACCAAGTGGACAAGATATTATCAAAGGCAACAATGAAGTTGGTCTGAGTTCTATTGTGTCCTTGGCTAATATGCCAAACGGCAAAGCCGTATCTGTCGGGGACAGGGTTAGTTACCGTAACTTTGATACCGACCGGTCGACGATCCGCGCCCGTGACATAATCTTCTACGAAACACCCAATGGTAGTCGCGCTTGGTTTGACAAACGCGACATTAACTCCGAAATGGGCTTCAATGGGTTTGTGATTGTTATGTTTGTCGTGCTGCTGCTTGGAGCAGGAACGTTTGTCTTCCAGGCCGATGCTCAAACCTTATTTATCACGCCGATTGAGCGGATGACTTTTATGGTCAAAAATTTAGCTGAGAACCCGTTGGCGACGGTTGGGACTCGACGGACACGAGGTTCTCATGAAACGGGTGTGATCCAGGATGCGATGGCCAAGATTAGTGGTCTACTGCAAATTGGCTTTGGTGAAGCGGGAGCCAAGATTATCGCTCACAATTTGGCTGAAGAAGGGGAGCTCAACCCGATGGTGCCGGGGCAGAGAATCGAAGCTGTTTACGGCTTCTGCGACATCCGCAATTTCACTGATGCCACCGAGTGCCTACAGGAAGATGTGATGCTATTCGTCAATTCCGTGGCCGACATTCTTCATCACTCCGTCGCTGAACATGGTGGATCTCCCAATAAGAATATTGGGGATGCCTTCTTGTTAGTTTGGAAGGAGGATGGGACCAGTATTGAAAATCCTGCTGATGGTGCTTTGCGTGCGTTTATCCGTACAATACGAGAAGTTCGCGAGTGTGAAACACTCCAGAATCTAACCCAAAATCCCGAACTGCAAGAGCGACTGCCTGGTTTTGAAACTCAACTTGGGTTTGGCTTGCATCTTGGTTGGTCGATTGAAGGGGCAATTGGTTCCGATCAGAAGATCGACGCCTCCTATCTATCACCCCATGTGAATATTACGTCTCGTCTAGAGTCCGCAACCAAGCAGTATAACACCGATATCTTAATGTCGGGAGAGTTCGTCGAAAGTCTATCTCCTGAGATGAGGCCAAGTTGTCGGAAGATCGACATTGTTACTGTAAAAGGCAGTGAGTACCCTGTAACGCTGTACACAACTGACCTAGAAGAACCGGAAGAATTTACTCTTCTCGAGTACTACGACACCTTCGAGATCGCCGTCGATCACTATCTGGCGGGCGAGTGGGATGAGGCTGTCGAGAACCTGACGATTTGTCTCGATGCTTGGCCCAGTGATAAAGTGGCTGAAACTTTGCTGGCCTTCATGGCGCAACACGACAACGCGGCACCGGAAGAATGGCCAGGGTACCGCTCGTTGGATTCTAAGTAAAAAGACCTAGGGTGGCGGCGGAATGCAATGCATAAAGGCGTCTTCTAGCGGGCTTTCTGCATTCTACTATCGGTTTTAAACCCCTTGCATGGAGACGGAACCAACGGAATTTAATAAATCCCCTCGTGTAGACTCATTTGCCCGTACCTCTGCAGGGCTGAGCGACTACCAAATCAAGATGGTATTTATCATGCCAACCATGATTTTACTGATCTTGATGAACATCTTTCCCCTCCTCTGGTCGCTAGTTCTCAGCTTTTATAAATATCGCGTCAATCGCCCAGATCTTCCGCCTGAGTTCATCGGCTTTAAAAATTATGTTCGGTTGCTTTCTGACCCGGATGTGTGGGAGTATTTCCAGACCACGGCTTACTTTGTAGTAACGGCGGTTAGTGCCCAGTTTTTGATTGGCTTTGGCGTGGCACTATTACTAAACCGTGAATTTCGCTATAAAGGTTTCATTACAACCTTAATTCTATTACCGATGATGCTATCGCCAGTGGTCGTAGGCCTATTTTGGCGGTTTCTATTCAAATCGGACACCTCTGGTTTAATCAACTACTTCTTACTTCCCTTGCTCAATTTTGCCCAAGCCGATCCTATTCCTTGGACAACAGATCCCAAGTTTGCCATGGTTTCTGTTGTAATCGTCGATACTTGGATGTGGACGCCATTTATGATGTTAATCTCTTTGGCCGGGCTATCTGCTATTCCTAAGTACCTTTATGAAGCAGCGGATGTCGATCAAGCATCCAATTGGTTTAAATTTCGTTGGATTACCCTACCCCTAGTTTCCCCCTTATTGATGATTGCCGTACTGTTTAGAACCATGGATGCTTTTAAAATGTTTGATATTGTCTACGTTCTGACCAGAGAAGGTGGCCCTGGTACTGCCACTGAGACCGTGTCTATGAACCTTTATAAATTAGCTTTTCGTAGTTTCAATACCGGAAAATCTTGTGCCATGGCTTATATTCTCCTGATTGTGATTGTCGCTTTGAGTAATATCTACGTCAAATATCTAAACCAATTGAAGAGAGAAGCCTAGGTCCGATGCCAACCAGAAGAAATTTTTCTTATTATCTATCTCGTTTTTTAATTTTGCTGGTAGTGCTAATCTATTTGATCCCGATCTATTGGATTATTGCTACATCTCTCAAGTCTAGCAGCGACATTTCAGCTCAATTTCCTAAATTTTTCTTTAAAATCACCTTTAAAAATTACCAAAAGCTTTTCGCTTCCAAATATTTTTCCCAATTATTGAATAGTATCATCATAGGCTTCACTAGCACGATTTTGGCCGTTAGCATCGGAACGCTTTCTGCCTATGCGTTTTCCCGCTTTAAAGTAGCAGGCGAAGACGACCTACTCTTTTTCATTCTCAGCACCCGGATGCTACCGCCCATTGTNGTANTAATCCCAATTTACCTTATGTATACGGTACTCAGGTTGAGAGACACTCATTTTGGCCTGATTTTGCTGTATACGACCTTCAACCTCTCTTTTGCCGTTTGGCTGATGAAAGGCTTTATAGACGAGATTCCAAAAGAGTATGAAGATGCGGCATTGGTCGACGGTTACACTCGCTTTCAGGCCTTCATCAAAGTGGTTTTACCACAAGCATCAACTGGCATAGCGGCAACGGCCGTCTTTTGCTTGATTACCGCCTGGAATGAATTCGCCTTTGCCCTGGTTTTGACCGAAGTCGGCGGCAACGCAGTTACGGCTCCTCCTTCGATTGTGAGTGCAACCGGGAAAACCGGTTACGATTGGGGAAAGGTGGCCGCTGGCACTTTTATTTTCTTAGTACCTGTTGCGTTTTTTACCTTTTTAGTACGTAAACACCTATTGCGGGGCGTCACGTTTGGAGCAATAAAGAAGTAGTTTATGGCGAATGTTCGACTGGAATCTGTAACAAAGCGCTTTGATGATAACGTTGCCCTCAACCAGCTCAACCTGGAAATTGAAGATCAAGAATTCTTTGTTTTGCTGGGTCATACCGGTGCCGGTAAAACGACTACGCTTCGCTGTATTGCGGGCTTAGAAAAGTTAGATCAGGGCAATNTCTACTTCGACAATCAACCGATGACTGAGTTAGATCCAGCCAGTAGAGATGTTGCTTTCGTCTTCCAGTCCCACATCTTGTATCCCCACCTGACAGCCTTTGAAAACATGGCTTTTCCGTTGCGACCACGCAAGTTACCAGAAGCAGAAGTTAAGAGACGNGTTCAAGATGTTGCTGAAATGCTCCACATTGAGCACCTGCTACAACGAAAACCGGCTCAGTTGAGCGGTGGCGAAACTCAACGGGTGGGACTCGGTCGCGCGATGGTCCGACGGCCGCGAGTCTTTTTGATGGATGAACCGATCTCGAACTTGGATGCTAAACTACGGGCCGAAATGAGAACCGAAATTAAGTGGCGGCAGAAGCAACTTGGTATCACCACGCTTTATGTAACACACGACCAGATCGAGGCCATGTCGATGGCTGATAGGNTAGCTGTTTTAGATCAGGGTAAAATCATGCAGATCGGGACTCCAATGGAGGTTTACAACCAACCGGCAAACATATTTGTAGCCGGTTTTATTGGTAGTCCCTCCATGAATTTGATGGCGTGTCGGCTCTCGGAATCCAACGGAGAAATCTACGGTCACTTAATTGGCCACTTGCAGGTTGCATTACCGGAGACGATAGCTAGAAAGGAGACAGCCCAGGAAGANGTTTGGCTAGGCATTCACCCGGAAAATCTGGTTATTCACCCGCAAGAAGAGAAAAACACTATAGTGGTTGAGGTTCACAACTACGAAGCATTGGGAGCGGAAACAATTGTTGACGTGAACTTAGGATTGGATGAGGCTGACCAGCGGGTAATGATGAAGTGTAGGATACCGCCTGACCAACAGGTTAGGGTCGGCCAGACGGTATGGTTGGAACTGCAGGCTTGCTCTATTTTTGACCGAGACACAGGTCAGGCAATTAAAAGCGTCTGACTTTTTTCTTGAACTTACCACCTAGACGATCGTTTCTCTCTTGTTCAACAGTTATTTGGTGTTGCTTAAGTTTAATATCCATACAATATTTGGAGATCTGGTCATTCATCTGCATTTCGACAAAAGTATCATTAAAGCCAAACTCAAAACCGAAACAATCGTTATCAGGTTTTTCTTGGTTAGGGAAAACCCTCACAATTTGGCCTTCAAAGATAGCTGCGTTTTCACCACTAGGAAGGTGTGGAACTGGCGTGGCTAAATCGACGCCGTAACCAGGGAATNTTCGGTCATTAATATGTAATTCAAAAAATGAGCCAACGTCGAGACCAGAGCCTTTTTTGCAGGTTAGTAAAGCACCATTCCCCCCAATATCAATAGTTCGGAAGGTAACTTCTGTTGGTTCCCGGCCTGGCCGNTCATTAGGAATCACCGTTTTGGCAATGACTTCGTGCAGAGTACGCATGAACTTTCTAGGCTTCAGTTCAGTTGCGTTTCCGATCTGCAGTACATGTCCTAGATTTTCATCAAAAAATGAACTAGTGATGACCGCTGCACTAGCAGGAAAGCCGTCAGTTAAGGCCTTGATTTTGACTGATTCTGACTCCAAGGCGTTATCAGGGATGGACTGATTCGTCTCTCCTACTGGTGGAACGGCAACTAACAAGGCTTCAGGATGAATGAAACGTATCTTAGCNGGGAAAGTTCCGGAAGCCGGGAAATTACTGATGCTTTGTTGCAAATCAAGCTCAATTTCAATATCCCGCCCGACTTCGGACTCGTTAATGACTTCGATAGTTTCCGNTTTGGTCGTCGGTAATTCAACGACATCTTCCGATGGCNGCCTTGGTTTGGTAAAAGCCATGATTTTATCTCCTCAAGTTTCTTTGCCGGGGGCTANTANCTTTCCNNTACTAAATAGTAATTCGATTTGAAAAACATGTCAAGTAAAAAATGGCATCTATTTACTAATGACAAACTATAATGAGATTATTGAGAACAAAGAAAGCAAAGCCATGGGAGCTATTATCACCCATTGACTTTTACTGTAGTCTTTGCCTCGTTTGACCAAACGGGCTAGTTTACCTCTCCAGACCGAATGCGACCCCTGATTAGTTTTTCGCTTTTTCTCTTTTCCATTAACATAGCAGTTTTCGGGTAACGACCTGCAAGATATGGATGATAGCTAAACAGCTATATCGTCTAGCCGGGGAGGTATGTCGATGCCTGCTCTTTCTCTTGATTCTACATTGACAGCAGAAAGATAACAGCATAAGATAGTAGCGTTTAGGCGCTTTCGTCAACGCCACCGATTCTCGACATTTATTGACCCGTTCTATACCGATGTTGCGTCGTCACCCCAGCCAGAAAGGAATAATCTAAAATGCCGAAACTTGTAATGATGCCCCCTCCTACCCAGCGCCTGCGTGAGTGGGCAGACGAAATTAAGCGGCAGATTCCATCTTATCAGGTGATTATCCCACCGACCGACAAGGCCGCCGGGACAGAGCTAGCTGAGGCTGATGCGGTCTTTGGCTGGGTTCCACCGCATATGCTCTCTATTGCTAAAAACCTACGCTGGCTTCAGAGTCCGGCTGCCGGCCCTCAGGCCGGGTTCTACTACCCAGAACTAATTTCACATCCGGTGCAGGTTTGCAACCCAAGAGGGGTTTACAACGACCATATTGGTCAACATATCCTAATGTACATGTTGGCTCTGGCGCGCGGGTTACCATATTATGTAGATGCTCAACGGGATCAACGCTGGGACACAGAGGCCAGGCAAACGCCGTACGTAGATTTGAAAAATGCTACCGCACTGGTTGTCGGTGTNGGTGGGATTGGTCAAGAGACAGCTCGACTCTGTCACGCTTTTGGTATGCAGGTTCTTGGCGTCGACGCACGCTGGGAGTACGAGGCACCTTGGGTAGAAAAACATCCACCTAAAGACTTAGATCAACTGATTCCACAGGCTGACTTTGTAATTGTCACCGTTCCACATACCCCGCAGACAGAGGGGATGTGGCATGGTGAGCGGTTCGAGTTGATGAAACCGACGGCCTATTTTATCAATATCGGGCGAGGNGCTACCACAAAGATTGAAGATCTGACCCGAATTCTTGAAACAGGCCAAATTGCAGGAGCCGCTCTGGATGTCTATGAGATCGAACCGTTTCCGCAAGATCATCGGCTCTGGAAATTGCCCAACGTCATCCTAACCCCACATATTGCAGTTAAAGATGCTGAAGATATCACCGATCGTCATTTTGATCTTTTACTGGACAATGCCCGTCGTCTCGCGGCGGGTGAACCATTAAGGAATGTGGTAGACAAAGCACAGTGGTATTAAATAACCGTATTAAATGGCTATATTAGCCATCACAACTTTACACNCTTACTAATTGATAGTCGGAATGATCCATTAGAGGAGACAACATATGGACNTGGGATTGAAAGATAAGGTCGCCGTTATCGGCGCATCTAGCAAGGGGTTAGGACGAGCTATTGCTTTCGGATTGGCAGAAGAGGGGGCTAAGGTAACGATCTGTGCTAGAAATGAAGAACCGCTGAACGCTACGGCTGCAGAAATNCGTGAACAGACCGGGGCCGAAGTGATGTCTATGGTGGTGGACGTCAGCAACCCGAACGATGCTGAAAATTTGATCCACGACAGCATTGAACACTTCGGCGGCATCGATATTCTAATCAATAATGCTGGTGGGCCGAGAGCCGGGCGGTTTGACGACCTCGACATCACCGACTATCAAGATGCCGTTGATCTGAACCTGATGAGCACCATCAACCTGACGCGGGCCGTCGTTCCTAACATGCGGGCGCGTAAAGGCGGACGAATTATCAACCTGACCTCGGTTTCGGTCAAACAACCGGTCGAAGGGCTGATGTTGTCCAATATGGCCCGGACAGGTGTCATCGGTTTTGCTAAAACACTGGCTACAGAACTGGCNGCCGACAAGATCTTAGTCAATAACGTCTGCCCCGGTATCATTTTTACCGACCGNATTCAGCAGTTGGCCACTGTTCGGGCCGAAGAGGCGGGTGTTACCTTCGATCAGGCCATCGAAAAGATGACTCAGGATATTCCACTAGGCCGAATTGGAGACCCGAAAGAATTTGCTAATTTGGTCGTTTTTTTGGCTTCTGAGCGTGCCAGTTACATTACTGGCGCGACCATCCAGGTCGATGGCGGTATGGTCAAAGGTTTGCTCTAAATAGACGGTACTATTTCGATACCGGTTCCCTCTGAATTAATCATAGGTCGGAGTACAATACGCGGGCTAATATGTCGCTTTTCGCCCCCGTGTAAACATGTCTTCGATAGTCCCCGCGAAAATAGGGATTAGGGGCAGGAATCTAGAGAAACGTTGGGCAATTATAGGATGTGGAATAGTGGCCTCACTATTTATACCGTAGTTCGTTCAATCGCCTAAAATTTCTTCCATTGAAGCAGTACAGACACTAATAGAGGTTTTAGAAGAACCNCCTCTAACTGGAGAAACGATGTGTTTTGGTACCATCTCCATTAATCCCGTACGATATCCGGAAATTACCTCCATTCTAAACTGAAACCACAANGCTTGATCAAAATGCTTTTCCATCACTCTAAAACTGGCCCCAAACAACTATAAAGATCAACATAATCGCTATCAACGGATGAGTAAACCATCTTAATTCCATAAATTGCAATAACTTTCAAGGAATAGAACTTATGACATCGATTCAGCTGTTTAATGGGCGAGATCTTGATAATTGGCGACCTCGNGAGGATCATCACCATCTATCAGGCCATGAAGCGTCACATGCATGGACTGTGGTGGGCGAAGTCGGTTTAGATCTGCAAAGCCCAAAAGCATTGATAACCCAAGCGGGTGAGGGGATCTTCTACAATGGACCTGAAGGCCGAACCCCGGATCTTTATACCGAATATCAGCACGGTGATTGTCGGTTGCAAATTGAGTTTCTAGTGGCCCAAGGCTCTAATTCCGGCGTTTATATGATGGGTAAATACGAGATCCAGGTTTTTGACAGTTGGGGACAGGAAGAACTGACTTTCGGTGCCTGTGGTGGAATCTACTCCCGCTGGATTGACGGGAAGTCGGTTGGCGGTAGTCCATCTCGCCTCAATATGAGTCGTCCCCCCGGTGAGTGGCAATCCTACGAGATTATGTTCCAAGCCCCTCGTTTCGACGCCCGGGGGCTTAAGGTTTCTAATGCCAGATTTCTTCAAGTGATCTGGAACGGTGAAACAATTCACCAAAACGTGGAGGTCGGGGGGCCAACCCGGGCTGCTATGTTAGGCCAAGAGACAGCGACTGGTCCTCTGATGCTTCAAGGGGATCATGGCCCTGTTGCCTATCGCAATGTCTTGATTGAACCAAACTAAGTATTAAACTCGGGAACTCNTNGGGACAGNTATATCCGCAAAATAGAAGTTGAACAATGGCAGAAAATCATGGTAAAAGTTAACTATATTGGACACGCTTCCTTTTCTTTTGAATCAGCCTCTGGAACGTTGATCTATTACGATCCCTGGTTGGACGAGAGTCCAGTTTCCACGATCAAATGTTCCGACGTAGAACGGGCTGATATCGTCATCTCTACCCACGGTCACAACGATCACGTTCAGGATGCCTTTGCACTTTGCCAACAGACAGGTGCTAGGTTCGTGGGCAATTATGAAATGACACTGGTAGCCGCTGCTCACGGGTTGGATCAANATCTGATCTTTCCGATGAACCCAGGCGGATCAGTGCAGATTGATGATGTTCGCATTACGCTGGTGCAAGCCTTCCATAATTCGGGGTCATTGTCCCCCAATTTGGCGCTGGGGGCACCACCTGACGGCCACTACTTTCGCCCAGATGGTGGTTCCACTGGCGTAGTTCTGACCTTTGATAATGGGGTCACTATCTACAATACTTCCGATACCAATGTCTTTAGTGATATGCAGTTGATTTCGCAGATGTATGGCCCACAGATTGCTATTTTACCGATTGGTGGAAAGTACACCATGGGCATCCGTGAAGGAGCGCGGGCAACTAGCCTCATCCGGCCTGACGTGGTGATTCCTTGCCACTATGGTGAAGCCGTTGGTCAACCTGTCGATCTGGACGCCTTTATTTCCGGGGTTAACTTTCTGTCACCCAATACCNGTATAGCGGTTCTAGAACCCGGTCAAACCCTTCAATACGTTCCTGCTCAGTACCAAATATCGGGGGAGTCCGTTGGGCTATGAAGGCACGAACTCAATTTATCTAAGGTTGCTTNACGAAAAGGTATTACCAGCCTAAATAGGCTAAATATAAATATCCCAAATGCGCAATATCTTATGGAAATGGAACAGAATTGGTTNAAAGAGTATAAGACTGCTGCTTATGTCGATCTGGGGATTAGGTATAATGGCGGAATATGGGAAATACACACAGGATTACGCAAAACACCTTAAGTGGAAGAGCACTCCCCCTATCCACCTTAGTTTTCGCTTCCCATGGTCTTGACATGGGGGAGCTTCAAACTTCACCGCACAATCGTCAACATCTTGGTTCGAGTAAATACCTGCCGTTGACCATCATCCACCAGCAAGTGGTAAAAGTAGATGCCGCTGGTCACCGTCTCACCTGATCGCGTCTTTCCATCCCAGTAGATGGCCTTGGCTTTTGAGGTGTATTCACCCGCCAGATGAGGCCCGGCCAAAATTTGTCGGATGGGTTGCCCCTGCTGGTCGAAGAGGGTGAGTGTTACCGCACCGGGTCGTGCCAGCCGAAAGGGTATCCAAGTTTCCGGATTAGCTGGATTGGGGAAACTCTGCCCTAGCGAAGATAACAGGTTAGGGGGATCGATGCCACTGATCATCCCACTGTCGGGCACAGGCTGGCTTTGCGTTGCCTGATCGACAGCCAGGGCAAAAATCTGACGATTGAGACGGAAAGTATCGATACCATGTTGATCCACCACCAGAGCGGTGTCCTGGACGATGATCAATTTTTTAGCCTGTTGAAGCGGTTGGGACCGGGTGATTGTTTCGCCGGTTTCTGTGTCCAACAAATGGAAGTAGTCGGGGTTGAGCAAGTACAGGTAAGGTAATTGCTCAATGNTATNCCCCCGGGGTTCCANCTCAATCTGTATCGGATAAGNGGGTGTCTCGAAGGTTTGTACNTGTCTGGGGGTACGGGGTNTAGTAATATCGAANAGGCGCAGGGATCCGNGGTCAGGGTTTCCCNGCAGATGGGACCGATTCTCCAGCAAGGCCAGCCAATNGCCAACAGCACTGACCCCAACCACACTTTCAGTGGTTTCAATGGTGGTCAGATGTCTCAAATTTTGGGCCTCGGTACAATCATAGAGGTGTGNNCCACCGTTCAAAGCGGCGACAAATAAGAATCGCTCCTTAGCATCCGGGGGTTGATAAACAACCGATTGAAAGGCCGCCCCCGCCATCGAGTACCGACTGACAAGCACCGGTGATCTGGGTTGCTGGACATCGATCACCAGCAGTTCGGTGGCACAGATATAAGCGGTTTGCCCATTGAGCTTGATATCATAGGCAGGAAGATCCGTTGGTACTTGGCCAACTCTCTGAACCTTTTTTGGGTTACTTAGATCGACAATTAACATGCCGAGCTGATCCTGTTGCCTAGTTTGCTGTCCAGTGACGATATAGCCAAATCCGTCTTTAACGATTAGATCTTCTCCTGAAAATCCAGGTTTGGACTGAGAAATGAACCGACCGTTCGATATTGAAAACAGGCCAGCGTCCTGAGAAACGGCAAAGATCCGGTCTCCATCCACATCGAAGCCTGTTAGGTTGCCGTTTCTACTGTATCGGTACTCCCAAGCAGGCAGGCCGTCAAAACGAACCAGATCTAAGTAGCCTTCATCATCGGCCACATAAACCAGATCAGCGTTCAGCGGAACAGCGAAAGCAGACAGCGGTCGGGTGTGTGTAGATTGATGGGCTTCCAGGCTCAGTTCCACTGCCGGTGCACGGTTATCAAAGCGTTCAACCCCTAACTTGTAAATACCGGAACGATAATCGACGGACAGAATTGACCGAAGCCGGTTTTCCCGGTTCTTGATTGGTGTTAGGCTGATAACCTGTCCGGGAGTCTTAACCTCCGATACAATTTTTGGGTTCAGTGGATCGTCNAAAGTTACGGCATAAACATTTCCACCAGCGACATAGGCGATCTGATCCTCGATAACCATATCATAACCGACGTAAGGGAGCGCACCGATCACCGGTAACAGGGGTAGCCGATCCAAACTCAGGATTTGGGTGCCTCGCCGGCTATCAGNAAGATAGACACGCCTGTTTGCTACCGTCACATGTATGGCCAGACCAAGGGTTCGAAAAGTGGCCACAGGTTCAGCCCCATTCACCAGGTCGGAAGTGTTAAAGAGAAACAGACCCAGTTCTGCATCGACGGCAAATAGATATGACGGAAATTCTTCCGAGATCAAGACTTGATGTATATTTTCACCCACGGCTACGGTATTTAATGGTTTTAATGTTGGCGCAATCTGAATCACCTGCAAACCGGCTGCACCGTCAGCAATGTAAGCAATACTGTCTTTGAGCACTATATCTTGGGCATTGCCATCTGTTTTCATCTCCATCATCAACTTCGGTTGGAGTGGATCTATCAGATCAAATACCTCCAGNCCCCACCCGCTGGCAACATAGGCGTGGTCTGGTAGACCATCCGGGCCGGTGGTAATCACTAAATCTTGGTAACGGCTACTAAGATGAATCCGCTCTNAAGGCTCAAATCGGTAGTCGATGTTCGGCTGCTTAGGTGAGTTTCGAAATGAGTCCCCCACCGGGCGAAAGATGGTTTTCGGCTCGGACAGTTGTTGTCGCTCCGTGCGAATCGGTTCTCCCGTCGGGTCGGCTTGTAGTGTTTCNTCGATCTCCAGTTGAAACTGCTGTGTCTGTTCACCTGTCAACACGAGATAAAGCTCGGTTACCGTATCCAGATCCGTTAAGTACAGCCGCCCCCGATTGGCCGTATCAAAAGGAATCGGAACACAGATGGCATGCTCCTGCCTGTCTGATGGCAGACGCAACACCTTGGCCTCTAGCCGCTGGTTGGGGTTACCTGTCAGTGTGACCGTCAGCTCGGTTACCGTCGGCACAATTTTGGCGTAGAAGATGCCGAATGGTTGTACCTCTGATGTACGGGAAACGGGAAGACNGGAGAAAATAGGGAGATTGGATTGAACGAAGAATTTGGTCGGCAAACCTTCGTAGCCNAGGGGAAGATCAGAAATTCGATCGATCTCGTTCAGTAGATTGGCAACAGCCCAATTAATCACCAGTTCGGGAATTGGTATGGCATCTCCGAGTTTGCGCAACACGGCTTCGACCCCAGCTAAACCGAGGAGGTCTTCAGCTATCAGTTGGCGGATGAAATTCTGACCGCCATGATTTTCGTATAAATACAGCAACAACAGAAAAGAGGCGCCGTAGTAAAGATCCGGATGGTCCAGGCTGTGTAGAGAGACAGTTGGGTTTTTAAGGTAGCCTTCTACATAAATGCTGTGGATCTTCCGGTAGATGATCCACTCAGAGAAACTAGCCATCCCTTCCTCCAACCAGCGTTGGTCAGTCCTACCGCCGTTTTGATACCAGTTGACCAGGTGCACAAACTCGTGTGCTAAACTTGAGAAGAAGGTCCATCGAGATCGGTCACGGAAAGAGTAGGTGTCCATGTAGATCATTTCACGCCGATTACTGTAGGATGCATCTAGATGCTGGTCGGCTGGCGAGAAATAGCCGGCATAGTCTCGGGCTGAGCGATCACGGCCGACATCGTGCATCAGGATGGTGATCCGCAGATCTCGGTCTAACCCCGGCTTCCATTCCGATCCAAAGTGTCGCTGGGCATTGGGATAAATCTTGGTATCAAAGACACGAATAATCTCGGCCGTATCGATTTCGTTGACCATTTGCAACACCGAGTTTTCGACGTAGAGATAGAGGTGTTCCCCAATACCGACGCAGGTGGCTTTGACCTTCTGTTCTGGAATGTGGGTGTAGAATACGTCAACTTGTCCTGTTTCTATTTGTTCTCTCACCGGAGCTGAAAGTACCGGTTCATTTCTTCTTTCACCTGCTGGGTGAGCGAAAAACCGCCCAATACATTCCGGTGTACCACAATAAAGCGGTAGCTGTTGGGCAAACAGCAGACTAAAAGGGAGAAAAAGAGATACGAATAACAGTCTCCGAATAATCATCACAACTGCGTTAAATGCGAGGAGGGGAATTTAGTAGGTGATATGGTCAGTGTTTAGTGATAAACTTTCAAATAACAAGATATATCAATTATGAATTTGTTCTATCTTATATCTTTTATTATACTACATCACTTACTTTTTCCGTTACCGGATTACCTCGAAATATCACGATTTCGTCTAGTTCGAAAGTTTTTTGGTCGATTTCTTGACAAGCTTTANCCNCCATGTAAAATACTACCAACTCGCGCAGGAACTCATCAGGAGGCTNAATGACCCCCTTCACCCCGACCCTTCAACATGCCGTAGTTAAGACTCAAAGAGGCCCTTACCAGGATCTGAATGTCTTTTATGGCGATCTGCATAACCATTGTGGTATTTCTTACGGCCACGGCAGTTTGGAAGAGGCATTACGAAATGCTAAGGAGCAACTCGATTTTTGCTCAGTGACAGGTCACGCCTTATGGCCTGATATGCCAGAACCCGACCCGGAGGTGCAGTATATCATCGACTTCCACCTGGAAGGGTTCGCTAAGCTTCGTCGATTGTGGCCTCAAGTACAAAAGACAATGGCGCATTTTCATCAGGATGGAGAGTTTGTCACCTTTCTGAGTTTTGAGATGCACTCCTCTGCTGATGGTGACCGGGCTGTTATTTACAACGGTGCTAGCGGCGACATTCTGGAGGTCGAGGATCTAACCGAACTGGAACAGAAGATTCGTCAGCTAAGATCTACGGGGGTTGATGTGATCGCCCTGCCGCATCATATCGGCTACTTGCGTGGACAACGTGGCATTAACTGGGACACCTATGATGCTGAGATTTCGCCCATCGTCGAGATTGTGTCCATGCACGGTTGCAGTGAAGNAANCGAAAACACACGTCCTTTTTTGCACGTTATGGGAGCCTCCGATTACGCAAGCACCATGGCCTACGGACTCGCCCGAAAACACCTTTTCGGAGTCGTTGGTTCAACCGATCATCACAGCGCACATCCGGGCAGCTATGGCCATGGACGAACCGCGGTTTGGGCAACAGCCCAAACTCGCCACGCAATCTGGAATGCTATCTGCCAGCGTCGAACCTATGCCCTAACGGGTGATAGAATTGCTTTGCAGTTCACGCTCAATGGCCAGATGATGGGATCTGATCTCGGCTTTACCCTTCAGCGAGATATTGAACTTTTTGTCAGCGGAGGAGCCGCTATTGACTGCATAGACATCATTAAAAATGGACGACTGCTTCGTCGCTTTTCCGAGGATGAGCAACGTCCCACCCCGATGCCTATCACCCCTTCAGTCCATACCAAACTTTACTTAGAAGTGGGTTGGGGGGAACGGAAGGTCAGAACAGATTGGGAAATCGATTTCGGCATTTCAGAAGGGGAGATTCTAGCCGTCGAACCCCGCTTTCGAGGTTCAGAGGTCGTTNCTCCTCCAGAAGCGGACGCTAGCCTGTCCCGGGAACACTACCTTTCTCACTGGCAAGCAAGCGGGTTGAATAGGGTTCAGTTGACCACAGCAACATTCGGTAATCCGAATAATTCAACCAACGCTTCCCAGGGAATCTGCTTGGAAGTTATAATGCCCCGACAAGCAGAGGTTAGGTCTACAATCAATGGCCGACAGATCAACATTCCATTGCCCCGCCTACTAGTGGGGGCAAAAGCTGATCGGCTGGGAAAGATCGGAACGGCCGGTTTTCGCTTTAATCGTGCACCAGAAGCCTGGGAGTTCAATTGGCACTGCAAATTCACCGATACTGTGATCCAATCAGAACCTGGTGGTGACACCTACTACATCCGGGTACGACAGAAGAATGATCAGTGGGCCTGGAGTTCTCCCATATTAGTACTGGATAAATCCGATTAAAAATAAGAAAGGAAGCAAGTCCTTCTTNGCCATTAGAGAAAATATGAGCCGTGCCATTGATGCAATCGTTGGGTTAAGTAACATAGCAAATATTGTTGGAAGCATAATAACTGGTAGGGTTGTTACCGTAACATTGGGTAATAAATGGTTGGGTCTTTTTCGGGGTGTCACGGCACTTAACATGGAGATTAACACNAGGTACTGATGTGATATCCAACCCCCAAATACAGGTTATATAGGCATTAAAATGCCTTGCTATTTTTGCAAAGGTTGCTTCGCATAATCCGCAGAATAATTTGGTTAGAAAACTGTCTAAAAAATTGGGAATACCGAACCCCATACTGAGCTCACCAATATCGCATTAGAAATCAACTACAGTCGCGGCCTAGCAACGGCTCAAAAATAACTTCCTGATATTTGTTTCCCATGGCACAATTAATCCAAGGTTAAAAAGAAAAAAGATCGAGATGACTGCCATTAATTGGATAGAGAAAGGAGTGGGCCTGGCTGGTGGATATAATGACTATTCCAATGACACCAGAAATCTCGAGTAGTATTGTGTNACTGATGTAGAAGNTTTCNNCGNTGCTCTGGTCAATGTAGCTNGGTTTCAAATCAGGATAAGATCTTCCTGAAATGGTGGCGTCGAATTCGCCCGGTGTTTTATCGATGATAATAAGAGGACGGCTTGTGTTCACCATCCGAGAAAACAATAACAAATGTAAAGGAAGGACAGAACGATGGCACAAAAGAAAGTTATGGTTACAGGGGTTTACGGCTTAATTGCCGGTGCGATTTACAATCACCTTACGCAGTTTCCAAATCAATACGATGTTTACGGACTCGCTCGCCGACGGCAAGATTCAGACCGTGTCGCGCCAGAGCGTGTGTTAAACATACCCGACGATAAATTCAAACTCNATGACNTGTCTGATTTAGACAACGTCATTGAGGCATTTTCCGGANTGGATGTGGTCNTACACATGGCGGCAGACCCAAGNGGACAAGCAGGATGGGNGAGTGTATTGNAGAGTAATCTCATCGGTGGNTACAACGCCTTTGAGGCGTGTCGGCAAGCTGGNGTGAAGCGAATCATCTTTGCCAGTTCGATTCAAGTTTCGTCTGGATACCGNCAGGAAGAACCNTACTCGAAGGNCGCTCGCGGGGAATACGACGGNGAAAAACCTATCGTTGAACACACGATGCCGACTCGTCCGATGAATATCTATGCTTCGAGTAAAGTATGGGGTGAAGCCTTGGCCCGAACGTATGCTGATGTACACGAGCTTTCGTGTCTGTGCATTCGGATTGGATGGGTTGTTAAGGAAGACCGTCCACCGAAACTCGAGGCTGGCGATATCTGGTGTAGCCAGCGAGATATCGTCTCGTTGACCCGGTGCTGCATTGATGCATCAGATGAGGTTCGATTCGATATTTTCTACGGCATGTCGGATAACGCCAATCGGTGGGTGGATATTGCGCACGCGCGTCGTGTCGTTGGTTATGTACCGCAAGATCAGGCCGAGGACAGGCATTAACCATTTCTCCTGACCCGTGTGGTCTTGAGTGTTATTTTCACCTTTTATCTTCGGTTACTGACAACTGTTCCACGCGGCAACCGTTCCAGAGCCAATGGTTGTGCATCCTTCAGGGCTGACTCGTCTTTTGGTGGTGTAAATCACTTGCGTTAAATGCTCCTTTGTCACCATAACGGTATATGTACGTTCGACGATCTCACTGCCAGCAGCAACGATCAGTTTCTTGATCANCTGCTTCCCGTTGGCCAGCAAATTAACCTCGTGTGCGGCACCGTCAGTGGANCAGAAATAATTGGTCACCGCATAAGTGCCATTGGGCAAATAGATTTTGAAGGCAGCGTCATCCGTATCCCAGACGAAATCTCGGGCCTGTAGCCCTATCTTTTTGTTGCCTTGATGTTGTGTTGGTGGGGCGAACGTATAACCCGGCCAAATTGACCGCTGACATAGTTTGTGTCCTTACCAATGGCATGTGATGGTCTTCCGCTGTTTCTCCTCCTGTCGGCTGGAAATCGAAGTGGATAGTTAATTGTTTCCCATTCTCCCGACGCCAGCCNGAGNGANCAACTACTGTCNCCTGCTGCCGCNGNAAAAGTTTCAGATTCTTGCTTTTGGACTGATAAATCAGCTGGTAATTGGGCTTTAGATCGGCAAACTTTTCCTCCGCCGGATACATCCAAGCGATAACATAATCCTCTTGCCCGGCGTAACTCTGGCTGTGGAAAGAGTTGATAGAGANGTAATTAAAACTAGCCTCGTAGTTGGCTAAATGTCCNATATCATCCTGATACATACCATAGAAAGCCATGGCATGCACATAGGGGGTCACATATTCCACCCGTCCCAGTGTAGGTGACTGATTCCAGTTAGGGCAACGGATGGTATGGGTGGTATGTGCATCAAGTGGGCACCCGATGTCAGTTCCGTAATCTTCCCATTGAGGCCAGCTTGATCATAGGTGCTGCGTCCGAGATGTATCAGGCAAATGGCAACCAAAGCAACTGTGAATNCAAGTCGAAAGAACCGGCCCATATCCGGCACCAGCCAGGGCACTAATATCAACAGAATGTAAAGATGGATCCGATCATTGATCCAGCCACCAGGTCCATAGCTCCAGTGAGCTCTGATAAACAGGAAGATGAAAAGAATAGCAAGCAGTAAAAATGGATCGGTTGTTTGCAGCTACTGCCGGCGCAGAATGCAATAGATCAGGGTAAGCACTATTGCCAAACCCAGGAGGCCTAACAAGACTTATGAGGAGGAAGGTGCCAATCGGTAAAATAGACGATCGATTTAACGCTCCAGAAATAGTCAGCGACACACTCCATGCCNCGGTGATTCCCAGTTTGGTGATCTTTCAGGCTGCGCAGAGATAGTNGTCCATCAAAACAAAGTATACCGGCAGCATGTAGAGAGCAAATTGGACCAGCGGCTTAAGGCCCAGCAAAAACCGGCTTAGCATATGGGCCACGCTGCCGGTCTTCCGCTCGAGCCAGACTCGGTGGATAGATTCACTGGTCCATAAGCAAAGCGCAGTGACTGAGATGGCTACAGAAGCAGGCTATAAGAAACAATATGGGAAAGGTAGGTCAACAAGGGGATAAAGCACAATCAGGTGGTTGACCTAGATATCTTGTCTGTGCTTCCATCAAAGCCAAAACTAAAGAAGAAAAATGAGATACTAAGAGTTAAAGTTGTAGAAACCTATAAAAAGAAGATAGTTGGTAGGAGAAGAGAAAGGCAAGGCAACCGAACAGGAATCCTCGTTTATGGACAGCATGCAGAAAGTAAAAGAATGAAATTGGNACNAGCCCGACCANCAGAGAGNGANATATTTTTTCCGCCAGGATGGGCGGGAAAACGTAGAGAANCAGTGCCAACGTAATATGTGACAGCCAGTTGGGGAAGTGGTGATATTTAGCTTCCAGACATCGCGTATTTTGTAATTTTGGTGCTGGTGATATTCCTTGAGCATCAAGGCATTATAGATGTGACTGGGACCATCTTGAGAGGGAAAATAAGTAAAACCCCATAACGGGGTCAGATGCAAGACCAACAAGAGAATAAACAAATGCATCCAGGTCAGATTTGTCCAATTCAGCATTTGTCTATTGCTCTCTTTCCTGTAGGCCAAAAAACCCAGTTGTGGGCAGCAGTTATTGATGGGAGCACTTTATCGGTATCAGCGACCTTACAGTCCACGAAGGTCAATCTTTTGTTGTGCTTAACCGCAAGCTCAATCTCCAAGCTACAGATTTCCGAGGCTACTGAATCAGGACCGATGACAAACAGGAAAATATTGGCGGCTTCAATGTCGTTATAGATCTCAGCTACCAATCAGCAGCAGGTGGAATATCCTGCCAGTCGGTCCAGAGTTCTCGCTCACAGGCTACTAATTGATCAAACAGGTCACGAGCAAAGTCGATATCACGACAGGAGATGACGTCTAACATGGCTAATAGATTATAGCAGGATTCGCAGATTCTGAAACGGAGAGGCTAATAAGTATCATCAGCCCCCTTTCAAGACCAAGACCAAAAGTCCTTGTCACCACAGAGGGCAAGTAATCGGCTGTTTCGATTAAAGCCCCTTATTTTGACATAATTAGTTCCCCAAAATAAACCGCCTAAAACAGGCTGAAACTATACCAAAGAGCCATGAAAATGTTTTCACAAAAACCAAAGCCTTTTCATCAGACCGAATTTTCCCCAGATCTCATCTTCGATCTAGATCACCCTGTTAAAGTGCAATTTTTTCGCCCTAAATGGCGAAGGTATNAGGGAAATCAAGCGGGAAGTTGATCACATGTTGATATGAGTATGCTGAAACACTCTGAAATCGGCGTCAGGTGGAGCTGCCGCTCGTCGATGTCCCTNGGCCCGTCACAAATAGCCCGGGCGAAGATGCCGTCCTTGCTGTAGACGTCATCAATCGAAGTTGCCTAGGTTTTTAGCTACGGATCCACTTCTTCCGCACTGAGCATGCTCAGTGCGGAAGGGGGCCGAATAGGAAATTAACTCACCACTAAGCCATTCCCTTCTTGATTTTAACCTNTGGAGTTGGTTTCGTAACNCCANGGATTTTNACCTCTTGGTCTAGCAACAGCTNACNCTGNTCTTTCCCGACTTATCCTCTCACCGNAGTTGGCCCCACAAAAANCGTCAGCAATAGGCAACGGCCTANGGTGCTACGGTCATCTATCCTCCGAAAAGGGANGCCCTATCTCCATGGCCAAAATGGCTCAGAGATTGACTGGCTTCGATTCGTCAAATCGTTGAGACCGTTACGATAAACTACACAACACCTTTAGGCTCGACAGAAGACATTCTGACTGCACCTCTGGCCTTCGGATACAGCAGCTAAAAGGCCATGCTGCGACATAACTTCTGTCTCAGGCTCAAGCAAAAAGCCCATCTCGATCCAATCCAGCTTTGGCTGGCTTATTGGGCGAGTCAATTGGTTATGCTGGATATTTATTCTAACCTCCTGGAATCAGAATACACGTCATTAGATCAGGTTAATCCGCTCGAATAGTCGGCATCATTTTTGCTNGNAATTATTAATATAGTTGTATGGTGTAATGTCGGCCACATTAAAATTAGAAAAATTAGTTAGAATTTGTTTAAGTTGTTAAAAGTGGATTCAAATCCGTTTTTACGACCTCGATTCTCATTTTTCAACAGGTGTCCAAATGTCAGTGGAAACTGATATTTCACTAAAGGTAGAAGCATTACACATACAAGCCCTAAAGGGCAAGACCTTTAATGGTTTGTTAACAATTTTGTGAGTACTTTTTTAAACACTCTGTAGTACAATTCAGACACTATTTTTTTAATGCACACAAATGGCCCTCGATTCATGACCTGCTGAATGATTTATTGCCAAATGAAAGGAGATCGACGAAGTGTTTACCCTAAACGACAAACCGAAAACGTCATCAAGCCAAATTAACGATCGTTCTATGAAATTGATTCAATATCTTCTCGCTCTTTCTTCCAGTCTTCTTTTGCTGTTTGTTAGTNTTCCTCTACATGCCGATGATTTAATTTGGACGGGTGCCGCGAGTCGCGATTGGCAAGATCCTGGTAACTGGTCTAATGCTGCTGGAGCTACTGTTGCCGTAGAGAACATCCCCCAAATGGNCGATACAGCGANTTTCGATACTACATCGACGAATCCACCGGATCCAGCNACCATTCCCGACGGTGTAAACCTGTGGCTAACCACCCGCCCACAAGCTAGCGAACCAACTGCCCTTTATTTAGGTAGAGGGACTGGTAGTCAGCCTGGTGTTACCAACATCACCGACTTAGTGGATTCCTCTGATGGCTTATCTGTCTTTACTGGCCTGACCATCCATAACGACCAGATCTACTGGATTGACGGGGGCAATACCAAGATCCAACGCTCTGACCTGGACGGTAGTAATGTCACCGACTTAGTCACTGGGCTTAGTTGGCCTCTTGACGTTACCATCCATAACGACCAACTGTATTGGACTGACGAGGGTACTGCCAAGATCCAACGGGCTGATCTGGATGGCAGCAATGTCACTGACTTACTGGACGCCTCTGACGGCTTGGGTCTCCCTTCGGGCCTGACTATCCATAACGACCAACTGTATTGGACTGACGNGNGNATCNGCCAAGATCCAACGGGCTGATTTAGATTTAAGTAATCCCAATGATACAAGTTCAGATGCCTCGCTGGAGGTTGTTCTTGGTACATTGACCCTTCGTTCACAATCCGATCAAGACATTGAATTCCACTTGGGTTGTAATCTTACTCTAACAGGGGATATCCAATTAGATACAGTCGATAACATTAGTCAAATAAAATTAGAAGCCGCCAATGCTGTTTATATCCAAGCGCAAGAGCTCGAGATCAAAACAGGTGAAGGGCCAGGAAGTCGTGCAGAAGTTATAGCACCTGATATTATTATTAGCGGTACAACCAGGGTAATTGCTGCTGAGGGTGATGCTGTACTGAATTCGCCTGGTCTCCAGACCGGCGGTGACTTGACAATTGTTTCACTGGAAGGTGTTGGTGCTCCACAGGTGGATGTAGGTAATGGGTCTCTGCAGGTCGGCGCCGACCTGAACGTGGTGCAAACAGCAGGAGGCGTTCCTCGTCTAGTTGCAAGCGGTGTAATGAAGGTTGGCCAACATATCGAGATTAGTTCAGGCACTGACCTNGATTTAAGCGGCACGGTAGAGTTGGATGGAACAGGAGATCAAGAGGCTAGTTTTGGTGATTCTGACCTAAGCAACGTTGCTCTTAAGATCAATAAAGTGTCTGGTATTGCGATCTTGTCCAACGATGACGGGCCTATCTCTCTGGATAATCTTGACGTTTATTCAGACCTGACCCTACANGATGACAACGCCGACTTAAATGTAGCTAGCACCTTGACCGTCTGGGCCGCTGGCTCACAGAACGTTACCTTGCAAGCATCCGCTGCTGATCTGACACAAGTTGGAAATCTGGAAATCCGTGCGGGGTCTGGAAGTGGAAACGCCACCGTTAAGGGAATGGGAAGCGTAACTGAGATTGAGGATCTGACCCTGATGTCAGAAGGTACTGGTTCTGGTAGTCCTATTCTCGATCTTGGTAACCAGCCACTTACCGTTAGTAACGATCTGTCTTTTTCTGGTTCAGGAAACAGTANGCCAACGCTGCGGGCAGGCGTAGGAGATATTAGAATTGCTGGCGATTTAACTATCTCCAGCAGTCAGGTCGACTTTAGCCCCGCTAGTCAATCTTCCAGCCCCTGCCAGATTTTCTTGGATGGTACCACATCTCAATCAATGAATACTGTTGACGGTATTAACCTCGGCAACGCAATTCTGAACGTGCAAAACTCAGATGCCATCCTTTCCAGCACCAGTGGCCAACTGATTGAACTTAGGGGGTTGACCATTAGCCATCAACACGGCGATTCATCTAAAAATGGGCAGGCGTTCAAGTTGACCGTCAACGCCCCCTTGACTGTTCTCGGGGCCGAAGATATTAACTATGTTGCTCAACACACGATTGTCATTGAAGGCGGTGATGCCGATGGTGAAACCGCNGAACTNACCTTAAACGGTNACNTGTTAGGTGAACCAGACGTGCTNGTGGTNGGNGGTAGTGGAGCTAGCGGGATAGCTGCTAGTATCACGCAAAGTACAGGTCAAATGCTACTNTCCAGTCTTACCATCANCAGNNAAGTTGNATCAGGGTCATTGTCAGCAGCGAGTAGNTTAGATGCGANCACAATCAGCCTNTCGGCCGNAGGGAGTGGCNATGTTGANCTCATTGTGGATGGTAATGTTGAGGCTGAAGACTTAAGCCTTGGTGGTGCTGGAGCGGGAGCGGTCGTTCTGGATATGGATACGAACAATCTAAATGTCACGGATGAATTGAAATTTTCCCATCTGAGCAGCCAAGCCAGCTTAGAACAGGATTCTGATAACCCCGGTTCAATCACCGTTGGTCAATTTATTTTGGAGCAACCGACGCTGAACATGTCAACCTTTACCACCCAGCAACTCTCGATTAGAGGCACCCAAACAGCTAGCCGAGAGTTAACGATGTCTGGGGACCTGATTGTAGAACAATTGGTAGAAATTGAAGGTCAGCAGCAATCTGCAACCTTGAATATGAACACATTTAATATTATCGGTAAGGCTGACAGCAAAGCCGACTTATTGATCAATGCGGACAGTGGCCAGGCTGCCATTACCAATGCCGGATCAGTTTCCATCGCTGACCTAGAGTTGAGATCCAATCAAGTTTTAGCCGAATTTACCACTTACGGTCAACGGTTCGAGACAGAGAACATAGTTGTATCTACGGCGGGAGCAGGGGATGCAACTCTGAAATTGTCTGGAACGGAACAAGCGATTATAGTTAACGGTGACTTGCAGATTGAAACCGAGGGTGGAACAGGCACACCTAAAGTGATTACCAGCGGGGATTCGATCGAAGTCGGAGGTGACCTCCGTTTGCTGAAGTCGGGAGTGAACGACGCCGACCCAGCCCCAAATTTAGATTTGATGACCAACGGTGGAAGCGTTGCGGGTAGCATCCGTTTAGCTGGTGACCTGGAAGTAACAGGCGGTGAGTTGAATTTAGGACCGAACAGCGAATTAATTCTCGACAGCCAAGGAGCACAGGATATTAATCTGACCAATGTCGATCTAGCCGCAGCCGGAGCCACATTACGGGTCCGGAACAATGCTGAAGTGGCTCCAGCCACAATCACTGTCCCTGTAATTTCAGGATCGGAATACTTCATTGGTGGGAACTTGGTGGTTGAAAAAGATGCTAGTATTGCCCTTACTGGAACTGCAGGGTCGGCCTTTGCAATCGATCAAAATGCCAGCCTGAGAGGTCAACTAACCATTGACAGTGTTAATGTAGCGTTTAACGACACAAATAACTCCGGCGTCGTCATTGGTCAATCAGGCCATCTGGCCATGACCTCACCCAATCGTATCATTTTAGTTAACGGAAAGTTGAACAACCAATTGGGTGGAAGCGTCGATTTAGCGGCAGATTCAACACTAGAGCTTGGAAAGCATACGACCATTCAGATGGGTAATGGTGGAACTTCTCTGGGAATCATTGACGGTAGTCACCGGATGATGCTAACAGGGGAGGGGAACGTGTACTTACAGGACGGCTTCATCGCTGATGATTCTAGTAAATTAATCACCTCTAGCCCAAGCGTTGTGGTTGAGTTAGCAGGAAGACTTGACTCTGCTGAGGCCCCAATTACTTTTAATGGCCCGGTGGAGATTGTGGACTCTATTACGATCAACCTAACGGCTGATAATCCAATCACCTTCGAAGGGGAGTTGACTTCGGTCAGCGGGGCTACATTGACTGTAGATAATAACGATTCTATTCCAGGTTCACTGGCTTTTCGCGGTAATGTCACCTTAAATGGCGATTTGATAACTGGAACTACCAATGTTAGTCCTAAGATACTGGTTGGGTC
>PACG01000187.1 GCA_002699335.1 Candidatus Poribacteria bacterium | reverse complement strand
GGGAATCCGCAAAGCGCGGACCTGATAACCATTGTCCAGTGCCTGTTTGACGACGTTAGCGCCAAGTCTACCGGTAGCACCGGTTACCAGTATTTTATTCAGACTCACTGCTTTCTCCTTTTTCAGATATCCAGGAAAAGGTGTTAAGTTGATTAGAGGATCGACAACACATCCCTTTCTACCTCGTGGGCTTTACCGGGGAATGTTCTGCTGCCAATCCACATTACAGGCTGACCTCGACCAGCTTGGTCGGGAAAAGACCATTCCGCCTTTGCGCTAAGATAGTGGGCGACGTAGCTACGGCGGAAGCATTGGCTGTGATTGTTGTACTTTTGTGGATTAGATGGCGATGGAACCAGATGACGGCACCGGGCTGGACCTCCACCGGCACGCCATCTACGTCGCGAACCCCTCGTGCCAGCTTGAACTCCTTCTGTTGCGAACCCTCGAGGTCATCGTGTTCGAAGATATTACTTTTGTGATGGCTTTTGTGGCTACGGAGATGACATGGAGACAGCCGTTTTCCTGATCGGCAGTGTCTATGGCGGTCCATGTGCCGACTGTCGTCTCTGTCCTGAACCGACGGCGGAAGTAGTACTTGTCCTGATGCCAGGGGAAACCCAGTCCGATCTCCGGTGCTTTCCAGATGAAGAGATTGTTGATACCCAGGATATCCGGTCCCAAAAGATTGATCAGAGAGGATGTTAAGCGTAGATCTCGCATCCGAACGAGGAACTCCTGGCAATAGCAACTCGGATGATGGATTTTATGCATGGCATAAATTCCCGACCGTTCTACTTCACCGTTTCTTGCCAGAGAATTCTGGGCAATATGTTCTGAAGGGAACGGTCGCTTGCCATCGACGATATCTTCTGCTACCTGACAGAGCATGTCGTTCTCCTCCGCCATAAATACGTTCTGGCGGACGATGTAGCCGTCACGTACCGACTGAGCTAGTTCGTCCGGTCTCAACCGGAAGCCCTTTCTCTCCGCTGTTGTCGATCCATCGTTCATCCGTATCTCCTGTTGCTAAGATTTACTTGCTTAAGTCTCAGTAACGAGTTGTTAATCTCCCGATACGATTTGTCTTATCATCTCCTCGTCAACCTCAACACCTAATCCTGGACCGGCCGGCACCACAATATGTCCTGTTACCATCTTGATAGGCGTCTTTAACACCGGCGTTTGGTCGCGAATTGGATGGCTGTCTTCGCCGTAGTACTCCTGCGGATAGATGCAACTCTGACATACCGCCCAAAGATGCAAATGTGCCACCGTCATCAACGCCGTATCAGTATTGTAGTAGGTCATTGGCCGATTGGAGGCTTCCGCCAACTCAGCGATCTTCATTCCCTGTGTATAGCCCCGCAGGAGGTGATATTGGGTTGCAGGATATCCAGATTCCCTCTGGTAATCAGGTCGCGAAACTGCCATAGGTTGTATTCCTGTTCCCCTGCTGCGATCGGGACTTCCAGCGCCGCTTGCAGTTGATTGTATCCCTCTAGATCCCAGAGGGCAATCGGTTCTTCAAAGTGTGAGACTTGGAGTTCACCCAAGGCCCCCCCACATAGCGCCGGGCACCATAGTAGGCTTGATTCACATCGACCAAAATTTTGAGTTGGTCATAGTTTCCACATTGATCCCGTAAGGCTTCTCGGTTTCAATTGTTCTGTCCCTGATCGAATTACCAGGTTGTCGTGGTGCGGAGTTTTACCCAGCTATATTCCTGCTCCATCCGGGCCAGCATTTTTTCCACATCCCGCTCCGGTGGCAAGTAACGCTGCATGAGGCTCGAATAGACTGGAACCCCATCACGGAATTTTCCACCTAACAGGTTCCAGATGGGCGTGCCAACCGCCTTGCCTTTGATATCGAAACAGGCAATATCCAGAGCACTGATAGCCGCCATATGCGCTCCTATGTTTCCGCTTCGCTATTTGCCTCTAAACAGTTGTTGCCAAAGGGCGTTGGTGTGGAATGGATCGCGGCCGAGGACCTTCTGCCCTAGTGTCTCTGCGATCTGGGCGGTGAGTTGTCCATCGTGGAAGGCGGCTTCGCCCCAGCCCGTGATGCCTTCGTCTATACCCACCTTCAGGTGGACGAATCGATCATAAGATGAAAAATTGACCATGATGATTTTTATAGTTTTTTCTTTAGCTGCTAGTTCTACTGATAGTGTACCAGAAAGGCATAAGATAATATCATAAAGTGAGGTTAATAGACCTCAGATTTATGATGATTCTCAGAGCTAGTTCGGAAGTGACAACTCATCTATTTTCGATAGTATCAAGCTTTTCTATCCGCTAGATTCGCCGTTGACCAAACGCTTAAAAGGAAGTAATTGAATTTCATCAAAAGTGAAAAGATCGTGCATCATGGTTGTGAGCACAACGCACCAAGGAGCTCAACCATGAGCCGTATACCAATTGGCATACGAGCCTATTACATAAATAATTCCAGCTTTTCGATTATAATTCCGGCAATGGGTTGTTGAACATTAAAGGATTATGAAATGGTTTACAATTTCCTGTCTTGCGACCGAAATCAACCTTATCTGCTTCCGCCATCTTTGACTGACTAGCTGCCGGCAGAGCATCTGGCCTGGTTTATTCTCGATACGGTTGAACAAATCGACTTGACGCAGTTTCACAAGAAATATCGCACCAATGGAGTCGGTAATTCAGTCTTTCATCCATCGATGATGGTTGCTTTGCTGATCTATGCTTACTGCACCGGCGAGCGTTACTGCAGAAAGATTGAAAAGCGCTGTCAGACAGATGTAGCCGATAAGGTCTTACGGCTAATCAGCATCCCGACCACAGCACTATTAGCCGATTTCGTAAGAATAATCAATCGCATTTGAAGAAGCTGTTTCTGGAAATTATTAGACTTTGTGCTGAGGCCGGTTGGGTCAAACTCGGCCAGATATCACTGGACGGTACAAAGGTTAAAGCCAATGCTTGGTTGTCAGTCAATCGAAAGTTAAAGCATCTAAAGCGGGAAATCGACAAGATGCTTTCCAAAGCAGAGGCCAAAGAGACTGAAGAAGACAAGGCTTTCGATCCGGATAAGCCAGGTGATGAAATGGCGGATGATTTACGGGATCGCAACAGCAGGAAAAGGCCGAAGCCGAAAAACAACAACAGGACAAGATTGATAAAAAGTTATGGCCAAGTGGCAAGAACTGCTGGAATTAAGAAAAAGGCTGTTTTTTTACAGATTTGACGTGCTCTTTTGTCTGATTATTGGCCAAAACAGGATGACATATAAAGTTAAGAATAGGTGTTTGGGGAACAGAGAATTGAGCCATCGACTCCAGACAGCCATTGGATCCAACGGTTGTGTTCAAAAATCATTGTGCAATAGGCTCTTATCCTAACTTTAATATAGATGGCTAAAAATTTCAACTGCTTTTTGTAGTTGGGCCATGCGGCGTCTCAGTAAACAATGAACAGGGGTAGACTCTTACCGGCTTTGTTGGTTATTGAGTTTGGATTTTAGGATGCCTTTCAGTTGATCCGTAGATATGAGAATTGTTGGTTTGCCTCCAATGTGCCAGCGCACTTTCTACCTTAGCTTAGCCACTACGGGCCACACAACATCTTAAAGGGAAATTGGCTGGATATAACGATAAGATACCCACACTTTAATACACCTACTTATCGGTTTAACAGAATAAAGTGGGTCAAAATGTTGAAACACGGGTTCTAATGGCCTGTTAGAGTAGTGTCTTTACGATCAGGGGATTAGTTGCTAGATCTGGATTCAGGCTCTGATTTGATAGGGGAAAATTTGGGCCATAAGGCTGGTGTATTCTCCTTGTACTTCTGATAAGTCTGTAGATGTCCCCACTTCTCGTCTGCCCTGACCTGGAGCAAGGGAATGCCACTCACTCTAGTTAAGAGGAGGAAAACGAAAAAGGGCGACATTAGCGTAACGAACTGCCAACCTCGCAAGATAGGCAATGCAATGATGGTTACACCAACTCACAACGTGATTTCTCCAAAGTAGTTGGGGTGCCTTGAAATCGACCAGAGACCGGACTGGATGAATTGGTCAGCATTGTCTTTATTGGCCCTGAAACGGTTCTTTTGGTAATCGGCAATCACTTCAAAGACGAAACCAAATATCCATATGACAGTACCGGCATAAAGTGTTATGTCGAGGGGATGAATAGTAGTAGTATTGATCGCTGTCAGTGCACTAACCGAAGTCAGGAAAACCCATAATCCCTGTAGGGTCCAGGTTCTAAGAAAAATCGGCAGTGATGATTTTAGATCTTTGAACCTCCTATCCTCTCCAGTTTTTAAGATCCTGATAAACAGGAAAGTGCCAAGACGCAGAGCCTACACAGTAATTAAAAGGGCTAAGAGTAAGCTACGGGTATCGACATCCGAATGGGCCCCACATGCTTTTACCAAAAATGGCTAGGCCAGTGATAGTCAGGTAAGTTAGGCTTTCGGTCAAGTCATAAAAGTGCTCTGTCTGCCAAATATAGGCCGGAATAAAGGCAATCCACTGCATGAGGAAGGCAACTGACATACAAATAAAAAGGAGAGGTATGCCGTTGATATGTATGCCATCTTGGGCACCGGCCAGGCAAATCAGAGCGGCAATACTCACAACAATGACGCAGGTCACATAGGCTGAAAGATCAGTTAAATATTTAATAATCATGTTCTCCACGAAAAGTAGAAGACCCATATCGGTTTTTTGATATTTCTCTATTATTCGACATTTCCCGCGCGGGTCAGCCTGTGCCTGTCACCGGTCAGTTTCCCACTATCGTAGAGGAACACGCCGATGGTTTCAAGACAGGTTTTGCTGTCATGGTTACTCTTGGAGGTCGCTTGATGTTCGATCACAGCTATCGGCGGCAACTTTTAGCGCTGTCCACATGAACTCGGACACGCTTTCCCATCGGCCTCCGAGTCGTTTTTGTTCCTGTGGGTTTTTGTTCACGTCGGCACTGGTGACAGAGCGTCCCGCCGTGAAATGCGGCCCGAGTTGTTCGGCCAACGGATAATTGCGTGGTCGATGGAGAGTCCTTTCGGCTCCCAGCCCGCTTCAGAGGCACGTTGGTCTCTCCGACAGCATCGCATCAGGAATGCAGACCACTAGAAGGTCAAGTCCCAAGCCATCGGCACGGGTGATCACGAAAAACTCATGGCGCACCGGTATAATCGGGAACTCAATCTCAACGCTTATGGCCAAGTGAAACGCATGCGCCTGGCGTTATTCACGACCGTCTTGTAGGCAATAGTACCAGCGAGATTTCCCCGTCAGCCACGCACGCGTCCTCCACATCTACACGCAGTTTTGCCGATCAGAAATCGTTCAATGGTACTGTGGGGGCCGGGTTGGGTTCGGAAATCAGCAATCCAGGGTTGGCGGAAGTAGGCTTGTTTATGGTGTGGTAACCTGGCTAAAATTACTGGCGAAATTCGCAACCGATGCCAATAGGTAACTAGGTAGAAGTATCGGGAAGCTAGACTTGTGGCTACCGGGGATAAAACAAGTTGCCTCGTCATCTTTGGAAACTTCGGTCCACTCAAAAACAACACGTATCATCGCTGCTCGAATAGTATTATTCTGAACCCGATAGCCAAAGGTCTAATCGATCTGCTGTGGGCCACCACCATGTTGCCGGCCCTTTGTTCGCCAAACGGAAAATGTATTTTCCACACGGATCTCGGGACCGATGATTTCGCGTAGCACGTCGATCACCTGAGGATGGTCGATAGTCACGTTGGAAGACCCCTGGGTACGTCTCTGTGTTCTGGCGGCGGCGCAGATGAGTTGTGTTTGATCTGGTCGACGATGGCCGCTACTTCATCGGTTTCAAGATCGCCGGTCGAATCAGAAATCCGTTCAAATCGAAGTGAAATCGTTCTTCATCTCTGTCATTGCCATCTTAAGGCTTACCCTTCAATTTTTAATTCTTTAATTAAGCGGGATAGATAGGTTCGTTGAATGTCAAGAATTTTAGCTGCCTGAGATCGGTTACCATTCGTTTGCTGCAAAATATGCGTTACATATTGTCGCTTAAAGGCACGTTGCGCTGTATCGAGTGTGGCCGTTTGGTAATGGCCAATCTCAGGTTCGGTTCGAACCGTATCGAAACGTGCAGGCAGATCTTCTAGTTGGACAACAGCATCTTTCCCCAGAACCACCGCATGTTCGACGGCATTCTGTAGCTCACGAACATTGCCTGGCCAAGAGTGGGATAACAATGCTTCTAAGGCGGCTGTCGAAAAGCTGATTTTTGGTCGCTTCATCTCTTGACTAAAGCGTTGCAAAAAGAATTCGGCCAAGCTAGAAATATCTTCAATTCGTTCCCGCAGCGGTGGCAAGAAAACCTCGATTACATTCAGGCGGTAATATAGATCTTCCCGGAAAGTACCATCCTGTATTTTGGCTTCTAGATCTTGATTGGTGGCAGCGACTACACGAACATCACACTGAATCGGCTGTGTCCCACCTACTCTAAAAAACTCTTGATCTTGAAGTACTCGCAGTAATTTGGCTTGAACTTCGTGGTTCATGTCCCCAATTTCGTCCAGGAATAGTGTTCCGCTGTTTGCTAATTCAAATCTACCCTCTTTTAAGGATTCAGCTCCAGTAAAAGCACCCTTCTCATGCCCGAAAAGTTCAGCTTCAAGAAGGGTATCCGGCAAGGCTGCACAATTGACGGGAATAAAAGGGTTTTCAGCACGAGGACTAGCACTGTGAATCGCATGGGCAATCAACTCTTTTCCAGTTCCACTCTCGCCCCTTAATAAGGTTGTTGTGGGCGTGACGGCAACTTTTGCAGACCGCTCTAGGGCTTGCTGCATATTCAGGCTAACGGCAATAATATCCTGAAACTGGATATGTTGCCCGCCCAAACTTCGACGGAGTTCCCGGTTTTCGACTTGGACGGTCTGATGCAGATCTGCATTATAGAGGGCTATTCCGGTTGCGTCAGCCACCATACTGGTCAAAAACAGATCTTTCTGAGAGAAGCCACGACTTTTGGCTTTATTGAGCGCTTGAATCGCTCCTATAACCTCGTTTCGATATGTAATTGGCGCACAGATCATCGTTACCACTTCAAAGCCGAGTTCCGTAGCAATGTCTTTAGCATGCTGACGATCCTGACGAACATCGTCGATAATAGCAGCTTGACCTTGATTGACGACTTGACCCACAATGCCTTGCCCCATTTCAAGGACAACCCCCTTGATTTCTTCGCTTTTCTCGCCGGTCGCTGCCGCTACATGCAGATAAGGCTTACGCCGACCCTTAGGGTTAGAGAGATGGGAAGAAAGCCAAATAGAGCTAGCAGAAGCCTCAATGACCCTCGACAGTTGTTGCAATGTCGAGTTGAGAATTTTCTGGATGTCCAGTGTTGAATTGATAGTGTGGCTAATTTCCAATAGCGCGAGACACTCCTCCCGGGAAAGGGAATCAACCATTACCACGGGTATACTCATCGGATATCTCCTGCGACTGTCATGCTGATTGCTAAAAACAGCATTGGTATTTCTCGGCACGATAAACTTTCATATTCATGGTGCTGAGGTAGTGCAGTATAGATAAAACGCTAAGATTGCGAGAGGGTTACAACTCGAGGAAAGTTGGCCGGGGTTAGGCCTACTATGAAAGGATTAGGAAACCGGTGTTCCGTTTGGAATGGCCTGATCGACAGTCACTAGCGATAACTGTTTTTTTCTGGTTGCGGCCAGCAACATCCCTTGAGATTCAACCCCATGAATCTTAGCGGGTCGAAGGTTGGCTACCACAACTACTTGTTTACCGATAACATCTTGTGGAGCATAGGTATGGGCAATACCGGCTACAATCTGTCTCTGTTCGTTACCGAGGTCAACTATCAATTTTAGCAGGCGGTCAGAGTCAGACACCAGCTCTGCTGATACGATCTGGCAGACACGAAATTCCAGATTTTTGACCTGGTCGATTGTAATCAGATTATCCGCAGTTGCATTAGTAGGGGGATCCGAGTCAGCCTCTTTTTGAGGCATCTGATTCTGGTCTTTCTTGGGAAAGAGCGGAATCCCTTTTGCAATCGGTAACTCCCCGGCCAATCCTCCCCACTCTTGCACTGAATCTAGATCTTGCCCTTTAGCTTCTAGCCCCAATTGTGACTGAATTTTCGCTGCCACTTGCGGCATAAACGGTGTCAGGAAAACCGAGATCATTCGCAAGGCCTCCATCGCATTGTAGAGGATAGTACCCATTCGAGACGGGTCATCTTTCAGTGACCAAACTTTGGTCTGCTGAATGTATCGGTTAATACGACGAACGAACTCCCAAATCGTTTCTAAGGCCACATCGAACGCAATCTGGTTCATCAGTTGATCTAGTTTCTCAGCTGTTTCGAGTGCCATCTGCTTGATTTCTTCATCGATGGCATCGGGCTGGCTTGGATCAGGCAAAACCTCAAAATTCTTGGATAGCAAACCCAATACCCTGTTTAGCAGGTTGCCCAGATCATTAGCTAAATCTGAGTTGTAACGTGTTACAAAACGCTGCCGGGTATAGTCGCCGTCGTTGCCAAAACTAAACTCGCGCATGAAAAAGTAGCGAAATGGATCCAAGCCAAACTCCTCGATTAATCCATCCATATCAATCACATTACCGAGTGTTTTACTGATCTTATCGCCATCTTTGGTTAGCCAACCGTGAGCAAAAATCTGCTGGGGTAAGGGTAAACCAACCGCCATCAGCATGGCCGGCCAGATAATAACATGAAAGCGAGTGATCTCTTTGGCCATCATATGGACGTTGGCTGGCCAGAACCTCTGGAACTTTTCTCCATCGACGTGATAATCCAGGGCGGTGATGTAATTGACCAAAGCCTCGGTCCAAACATAGATGTTCTGGCCGGGATCAAAGGGCAAGGGGATACCCCAATTGACGGAGGAACGAGAAATGCTGATATCTTGTAACCCCGAGGTCAGAACACTCATGATTTCATTGCGTCTGCTGGCAGGTTCGATAAACGAAGGGTTGGATTGAATCAGATCTATTAGTCGATCTTGGTATTTGGCCAAGGCGAAAAAATAGTTCTCCTCGACCACTTTTTCGACGGATAGTTTGTGGATTGGACAGGTTCCATTCTCGCCGAGTTCTTTCTCTGTGTAGAATCGTTCGCAAGGTTGACAGTAATGGCCTTCGTATTTCCCCCGATAAATATCGCCTGACTCGTAAAGTTTAGTGAAGAACTTAGCTATGCCGGCTTTGTGTAAGTCGCTGGTGGTGCGAATAAAATCATCGTTAGAAATATTCAGCTTTTGCCACAATTTGGTGAAGGCGGGAGCGATTTGATCGCAATATTCCTGTGGTGGAATTCCTTTCTCGTCAGCGACTTTCTGGATATTAGCTCCGTGTTCATCAACCCCGGTTAGAAATAAAACCGACTCGCCTTTTAACCGGTGGTACCGTGCCAGTACATCAGCAGCGATGGTCGTATAAGCATGACCGATATGTGGTTCAGCATTCACGTAATAGATCGGGGTAGTAACATAAAAGGTAGACATTAAGGGACCTTAGTTATACTCGCTGGAACGGACGCTACTTCAGATCGATCGAAGCCGCACAACGAAAGCCAATACTACTGCTGGCTTCTATTGGTGGTTGATGGAACCGTTTGACACATCGGACCTCTTTAGCGGAGCTATACCAGGATCCACCACGTAGAACACGATCAGTCAAATCGAGTGGATCTACGATGTTGGAAGGGTTTTTTTCGTCAGGTGCCAAGCTATAGAAGTCAGCATTGTAGGCGTCAGCTACCCACTCCCAAACATTTCCACTCATATTGTAGGTGCCGTAGGGGCTACGTCCTTTGGGGTATTGGTCAAAAACCTCAGTCCCACCCAAATTACCGTTGAAGTTAACGTATTGGTAGGTTACTTCCGCATTACCCCATGGGTAGGTGCGTCCATCAAATCCACGCGCGGCTCTCTCCCATTCAGCTTCCGTCGGTAGCCGTTTACCCGCCCACTTGGCGTAGGCTGTGGCCCCGTACCACGTTATCTCCGTTACTGGATGTTCGGCGAAAGCTGTCACAGCTCGATATTGACTCGCGATAAAAACGATCCGAACATCTGGATCGGTGAGTTCGATCAGTATATTTCCGCCCGCATCTTCGTTTTTACCATTGGCAGCGAGAAAGCGAGCGAATTGACGGTTGGTGACCTCGTATTTGTCGATAAAGAAGGAGTCGATCTCCACCTGTCGCGCAGGTTGAGCGTCTAGTTCTCCTTGATCATCTCCCATTAGGAATCTACCACCTGGGATCAGAGCCATCCCATCAACTTGTTCAGTTGCGATCACTTGTACCCGATAGCCAGCACTATTAACATTCGGTTGATCGGTTAGTGCATTCCACAGGATTTTTTTCCCATCTCCAGACTTGACATTTTCACCCACATCTCCTGATAGGCTACCAAGCCTAATAGGAACATTGAAGGTCACACCGCTATCGTTTGAGACGCGGATCGTAACGGCTAATAGGCCTTTGGCTTCCACATCGTACGAAATCTCAACAATACCGTCTTCCCGGGGGCGCACCTTAACACGGGTTACTGTGGGTCGTATCGCACTTTCAGCCTGACTCATAAATCCAGCTAAAATAATTAACCAAACGACGAAGAACCAATTTCTCATCCCAATTTCCCTGCTTCAGAATAGCTATATTTTATCATAATTTGAGGCCAGTTTCAATTTTCTGACGCAGCAAAAAAATATTGGATCGATTTTTCCTTGACAAGTTGTTGGTTTCTTTTGTAGGATTGAAGCCTGAAACAAGCACATCCGTTATCGAAATCTCGGCAAGCGCATTCGTCGAGCTAAATTGTGTTTCTCGAATGGATTTTAAAGTTAGAATATTTCAAGAAACAGATCAACCCCACCTTGACCGCATTCGCCGCTCTCATCTAGCTGCCAGTGCACCTCAGCCGCGGTTGGCCGAACTCTCGCCAGAACAACAGATCGAACGAATGGAAAACTGGTACAACGAAAAGGTCGTCTATCTACAAAACATCCCAATTTGTCGTACCTACGTTGCTGTTAACTTACGGGATCTGCCCATTGGTTATGTGGTAGTGATGGCCGAGGCCAAAGACGATTTTCGTCCAGAACGACAGGGTTTTCTGTGTGATTTGGCGGTGGACGAAATTTATTGGGGGCAAGATGTTGCTCCAGCCCTGGTCGAAGCCGCTGAAGCCTACGTTAAACGAATGGGGCACGAATTTATGATGTTAAATGTAAGTGCTTTCAATCAGCGAGCCGTCAATTTTTATCGAAAGCTGGGTTTTGTTGACGAGTGGGTGATGATGGGCAAGAGACTATCGGTTGATCGGCCTCTGGATCCAGAGATAGCAGGTGATGAAACCACTGGGCTGTAGCACACAACTTTTTGTCGGCCATCCACTGGACGAAGTCTTACCGATTATCGCCGAATCCGGTTACCAGACCATCGAACTCTGCTCCCGACCACCCACGCCACCGGCTCAACCGGTTGTTGAATTGGGTCACCCTTCTTCCTACTATGCAGATCTAAAACAGAAGGTTGCTTTGCACAGGTTGGAGATCGAATCTCTGGGGGGCACTTTTGGGATTGAGATTGGTACGTCAGAATTTGACCGAGTGGTCGAAATCGCTGATATGATCGGCCTACCTGCTATCACTTTCGACTCAGGTGGATTGACCGACAATGAAGAAGCCTTCAGTTGGTTTCTAAATGCTGTTAATCAGGGTTCACTTCTCTCATCACAAGCCAATATTAAACTGATGGTCAAACCTCACCTTGGCAAGTCAATCTATTCGCCGGAAACAGCTATGCGATTCGTTGAATCGATTGACCGGGATTGGGTTGGTATTAACTTCGATGCGGGGCAGTTCTGGGCATCTGGACCTGAAACCGATCCCATAGAAAGTTTAGATCAGTTGAAAGATTACATCACCGGCGTTAGGATTCGAGATTGTCGTAGAGGGCGCCCCCCCGCTCTTGACGAGACGCAAATTCCGGGGCAAGGTGACTTAGAATTTTCTGCTATTTCAGAATTAGTGGCAGAAATCGACCAACTCCCAGCGGTGATCTTGGATCTACGCGCAAGCCCAAACCAGTCACTCGATGACCTACGCGGTCTGATTGACAAATCCATCGAACATTTGCGACTACACTTCGAGTAGGGGGGCGGCTTGCCATGCGACTCTCTACCGACCTGCTTAGCCAACTGGGGCGGCTAAAACTTCAACCTAAGTCTCAATATCGTGGACGGCTAAAAGGTGAACATCGCAGCCGTAATCATGGGACGGGTCTAGAATTTGCTGATTATCGGCCTTATCAAACAGGTGATGACCTAACCCACGTCGACTGGAATCTCTATGCCCGGTCAGGTCGCCGCTTCATTAAACTCTTTCAGGCCGAAGCCAACTTGACCGTTTCTTTTTTAATCGACAGTAGTTCCTCAATGGGGCTGGGAGATCCTACTAAACTGGACTTGGCTAAGCAGATCGTAACAGCCCTCAGTTATATCGCACTGGCTAATTTTGATCAGGTGCAGATCTACACCTGTCAGCAACGATTGTTGACCGTTTTAGCATCGACTTATAGTAAAACTCAATTCCCGAAGGTAGCACAAGCCTTAGCAACCATTTCTGCGGAAGGGCAAACCGACCTCGAAAGCTGTCTGAAACAATTCGCTGAGCAAAATGAGCCGGGAATCGTCATCTTAATCTCCGACTTTTTTGACGGTGCCACTCACGCTTACCAGAAAGGATTAATATCGTTAGTGAGACAACAGTTTGAAGTGACTGCCATTCAGATTTTGTGCCGAGCAGAACAACAGCCCAATTTTTCAGGCGAGGTACAATTGACTGATATTGAGACAGGACAAAGCAAGGAAATCACGGTATCTGCACAAGTGTTGGTCAGTTACCAGCGACGGTTGCAACAGTTTCTGGCACAGACTGTGCAATTTTGCCGCGGCCATGCCATCACCTACCTGCTCACCTCCAGTGAGAGTTCGCTAGAACAAGTGATATTACACGATCTCAGGCAAACCGGTTTGGTTCAATGATTGCTGAGCCAATTAGGTCGCAATCAAGCGAAGGGAAAAGACACACCAATCTGCTTCGAACAGGCATAATCTTCACTCCACCTTGATCACAACAACCGTAACTTGTTGTCTCGAAGGAGCCATCGGCACTGTGCTAAATGGTATCTTGGACTGGTTGAGGTCTGATCCCACAACCTTAATCGACTCGCTGAGGCGTTGGATCTGTCCGCATGAATTTAGATATCATGAAGATAATTCAGACAATGGGTAATTTAATTTCTTCTATCTAGTGCAGATCAAAATCAATACGGATTGTTAGTCCTCTCTCTATAACAGGGTTATTTTTTGATTCCTGAATTCAACTGGTAAATGCAACGCAGCAATTGGTTGTAAAACCAGCGGAACTGGTGTTAGACTCAAGGCTTTATCTCACAGCCAAATTATGAGGCGGCTCAATGAGGTGCTATCACTAGCTCAGGCAGGAACAAAGGTACGGAATAGACACGCTGCTCAAAAAGGATCATAACCGATCAGAGGCAGCTAAACTAATTGGGGATCATCAGTCAACCACTATTAAATGCAATCAGGGTAAATCTGGCTATCCGGTATAAATCAGGCAAATAGCAAAGCCCTCAAACGACGTCAGGGGAAATCCTCACCCCGGATTTCCCCTGGGCCTGGGCCTATATTGAAACCTGAGTCGAAGAGGACTGAAGCCCCGCAACGGATATGACTGGATAAAAGCACATCTGACCCTATCTATCAGCCTCATTGTTTATCAATCTATCCTGACAAATAAAAGTAGGTGGGCGAAACCTGGCATCGTCATCTGCGCAGTAAAAAGAAAAGAAAGAAGCACTATAGTATCCATGACCGAGAGGGAAGCCTGAAAAACTGGAGTCAGTATCGAGCCAAGACCATCCCCAGGTTGACGATCGTAGCTGAATGGGAAACTGGGAGGCAGATACGACCATTGGTCAGGCACACCAGGTCTTGGTTTCTCTAACGGAAAGGAAGTCAGCTCTGGCACTGATGACCAAGATAGACAGACCTACGAAAGAGAAAAACAAAAGGATCATCAAATTTTAGTTCCTGCGGCGTTTGCCCTCAATAGAATCCGATCCAGCCGGCTGTTCAATGAATGTAGCTAACTCCTTTACGTCGCACTTGAGCGGGAAGGCCTCCTCGATCACCACCGGCTTACCCACATTGCAGCGATTCAGCGTGTCAATCCACGTACCAAGTCTGTTTTTCTCTAGGTAGGTGTGGACAGACAAGAAATCCAGCTCTGGTGCAATCGCTGATGGTGGGAATCCAGCCGCTTCATCTGGCTTACCTATTTCGATCAACATCAGTCCAGTGGTAATCATATGACACTTGTCATGTTTTTACGGATCACCTGTACGATCTTCGTATCCACTGAGATGCGATCTCCGTCCGCTCACGGCTAGCTGGGTCGAGGTTAATGAATTTCACGTAATGCAGCCCCTCTATTGCCTACGGGGCATCCACTCTCCTGTAGGGCGCTGACTGCCGGAAACAATCGGTTCGTTCATTAGATTGCAGCAGAACACACCGGGTCGGTCGGCACAGGTCTTGGCAATCGCCTCCCAAAACTGAGTCTGCGCTACCCAGCGCTCCTGTTCCGACATAGTCTTATACTAGTCTGGAATTCCTCGGCTCGGTGACGGCCTAATCCGGTGACATCGATGTGTAAGCCAACATCCTCCGCCAGCCGGATGGGTTTTTCTAACCGTGCCAGGTTGCCCGGTTCGGCTTATCTCTCCTATCCATGAACATGTTAAACTGCAAATGGACGCGCGCGACATTGGCACCCGGTTCTTTCATCTCCCTAAAATCCTGTGCTACCATGGCCCACTTGGTATCCCAATGGTCTTCGATCGGCTGAAACTTGTAATCGCGGTCACAGTTGAAACCCCAGGGGAAAATGACCGGTCGGAGGGAAGCAGAGTAAACCCATCACCATCTTTAGCCACCATCACCCATGGCGGTGAAGCAACGAGCAAAGCGGGTATAGGTGGACAAATAAGTATCATCATAATTGCGAGTAGCGATCTCATAGTTGTTATCTTTCAGGTTTGACTCTCGTGTTTTCAAAAATCCCAACGGCAATCGCCCAATCTGAGGCTCGGAGCAGGTTAATCGTTTGATTTTCGGGATTGAGTGTTCCAAGTTCGATTTCTTCGTATGATTTCTTGCAGTCTACAGCTACTGCCAGTTGGGCATCTGGCATCCCGGAAAAATCCATTCGGATTGAGGACGCATCCTCTTGGTAGAAAACGTAGTGCTAGTTATTCACTGCTTCGAAACAATAGCCGTTCGTCAGATCGTTCGCCCGCGTCATGTGGCGCTGAAATCGATTTCGGAAGAAGTCCGCATAAGTCTGAATCCCTTCCGGCTTTGGATAAGGAACGACACCCCGCCGCTTTGACCTCCACCGGTTGCCGGATTGATCAGATTCCCTCAGATGTTTGCAACGCCTCTTGCCAGCGCGGAGTACCACAATCCACGACGGGTTATCTCCAGATCATAGTCTTTCTCGTGATACTGCTGAAACCGTCGAATCCGAAAGCGAGCCTCCTGAAACGATGGTTTTTCAGCAGATGTTCGATTGTCGTAACGTAGGTTTTCATAATCAGGTCGGTGGGATTCATAACCAGAGTAGTCCATCTCCTCATAGTATTGGTCAAGGGGCATACCGTGCTGGTGAACGCGACCACTGAGCATGCGCTTCCACCCAAGATGTTCGTGCATGTAGGAATACCACGCCGCGAGTTCTTTGGCCTCCACCCACTCCCACAAACCATAGCCGTGCCCCAAGCGTCCAACCTGGAATTGGTCCCAAACAGGCCGCGATGTAACGCTGGAAGCGTTGTTCAGCACGACCGTTCAGTCCCCACCGTCCTCTTTCGGGTTCTGGTCGCGCGAGGATCCATAGGTGCATCGTCCCACCCGCCGCGTAGGTCTTCAGTATTATCGTCTCAAGCACGTCAAAGGTTCACCAGTCAGGGTTTGGATCGTCAACCTTGATTCCGCTCGCTCGTTCATGGTCGATGTCGAACCATCGGCAAAATACCGGGGTATGAAGCCATGTGAAGCCCTGTTTTTTGATGAATGTCCAATATCGGCACGATGTGTGTAGGATCATTGACATACTCTTCCGGCGTGCCTGCCATGACGGACTGGGGGAACAAATGCCTCGCCAGCCGCTGAGCGCGCCCATTTCTCTCGGCGATGCGTTGCGAGCCCCTTTGCGTTCAGGTCATTGTTCGCTTTAATTTCGACGACCCATACCAGCCGTTGAGATCGGGATCTTCACTTGTTGTATCGAATGTCCACCTCCCAGTCTTCGTGCCGAGAAATCGAAACTTCCATACGTTGTTGTGGTTATAGAACATCTCGGTTTCCCGCGTTTCCATACCGTTCTCATGTCGAAACGTCACCGTGACGNCGAGGTCAAACGGATTCCCGGAGTGCAACGGGTCCTTCAATTTCCATTCGAGGCCAGGTGCCCACAATTTTCCTTTCTTCAGTGGGAGTTCTTGTTCAGCACCCAACGCAGCTATAACACAAGACAACATGATCATGAGCGCAAGTGGCCAAGTGACAATTGCTGCAACAGTCCCAGCCCAGTAAGTACCGATTAGGTCCCAACCTGTTAATTCACTGGCGTTTCCTAGGCAAAAAATGCGTGTTAACTCTACTTGAACCACATCAAAAATGTTGTGTGGCAACTATCAGGGTAGCAAAAGAAAAAACTCTACCATTACATTATTGGATGGCATCGGAATTAATTAAACACCTGGCCGATCGAACGANGGTCGGATTAGTTTTGCAATCGGCCCAAGGTTCTCGTTCACGGGCTGTTAGTTGTTCGACGTGTTAACAGACAATTTTGATGTCACGATGGGGGTAAAAAATAAAGACATCTGACATGGAAAGTGAACCTATATTGTTAATACGGCCATTATATAGTAATTCGAATTATAGTTCAACAGAGCAAGGAAAGGACAGCTTGTTCTAACCGTAGATGTAGGTCAAGTGGAATNTGGGAAGACAGATGAGACTGAGAAAAAAAGGGTGCCGACTTCCCNTAGTCGGCACCCGCCTGATTACTCGTACACGAATTATCTATTGNGTGGGTACCATAACTTAGCCGCTAAAAACTATTACATCTTTGACAGTATCGGCCTATTTCTGTCTGAAGTGTACCAGCGGTTGTGTCGTGAGATAATATAAGTTAAAGTATGGTGTAGGTGCCACAGGGAGAATCGTCGCTTTTCATAATATCCTGGAGAAATAACACTTACCTGCTTAAGATTNCATGCGAAGGGTTCTCATGATGACCATACAACAACAATACTAGCGAGCAGGGCTTCTGCTTTTTGACTGCTGAAACCATCGACGAAAAGCTGATCTATGCGGCANAGAAGGGAAGTTGGCAATGCGCGATGGTCTTTTTGATACTGNTGTCCTGCCCTCATNGCATCCAGGNTNCGACGCAAACAGAGTATGCGAGATCAANGATGCACATCTGGCCAATGCAGCACTTNACGCCTTACTTACTGAATCNAGATTGGGTGGGTGCATTGCCACTGTGACAGGATCTGCAATGGTACAAGTCTGACCCAACCAGTTGCTGATCAAGCCGCCTGGCTCNGAAAAAGCCGGTCGCGTGGGCTAGCGATATTGACAGGAAGACGAAGGGCTATTTACAGCCTGGATTGCGTTGAGTGGGGTGAACGAGGAATGTAGTCAAATACGATTCGTGCCTGGTTCACACCGTTGAGGNTTTTTGGGACGAGGTGATTTTTTCAGTTCGNATCAGGAGATGCTCCGGGCAGGCATACAGGTGCCGCTAGGTGAAAAGTGGAAAGAAATCTCAGCTCTATTACCGGCTAGTGGTGTTAGCCTGCACCACTGTTTGACATTCCACAGCAGCAATGCCAATATCTCCGATCAACCTTGATGCAGTCTGGCCTTGCACTTGCGCGACGAACGGGCTAAGGCTATTCTGGGCAACGGAAACTATTATGTGTCGCATTTAGACGATATGAAGTACAGTCCGGTAATTTACGAAGTGTAATTGAAATCGTTGGTACCGGTCTTAAGCGAAAGGGTCCAACTCTGTCATCTGCTATCCAAGCTCTCAAGATGTCGCAACTCTGTTTAACCTTATATTTCAGAGATATGAGTTTATGGCTTTGTCTGATTTTAAAGGCCTGAATTATATCGCCGACTGGTCAGCTGATCTAGATCGTCGATGGCCCGAACGTATCGATATTTTCTCTACTATTGTTCAAACTATCTTCGCTCAGTGTCAAAATCCAGATCGAGAAAACATTCATCTACTGGAACTTGGTCCTGGTGCAGGATACTTGGCAAAAGCAATCCTCAGTTTATTGACTTCTCATTTGGACTCCGTTAGTTATCTGGGTATCGATGTTAATCCAGAACTGACTGCACACACGCAGAAACAGCTCAGTCGTTGGGAATATCCCAATATAAGTCTCAAGACCACTGACTTAAATAACAATTTTTGGCCTCGAGATTTGGATTCATTTGACATCGCCTATACTTTTCAAACCTTGCATGACTTAGGGGGTTACGAGGCATTAGAGTCGGTTTATGGAAAACTTTTTGCTCTAATTAGGCCTGGTGGGTTGTTGCTAAATGCCGATTTTGTAACTCCCTTTGCCAATGAGAACTTGCAGAAGCCCAGGCGTTTCCCCGTTGAGAGGCATCAGCAGTTACTGGAATCTATAGGCTTTATTGAATTCGAATGCCAAACAAGCATTGGTAAGCTGGCCTGCATGACGGCTTTGCGGCCTTGAGTAGCAACGTGGTCGATAATCACACCATTTAATTCTAGCGGGGCTGTGATGACAGATAGCCTGGGGCCTTATGTTTATCTTTCCTAAGATTCATACAATAACGCAAAGTGGAGAGCAGGGCGTAGCCCGCGCTCCGCTCATCCTCTCCGAAAAAGAGGAAAATAGAGTCAGCAGCTAATGTAGCACCTCTATTAACTACGACATTCGGAGAAGATAGATGGCACCTCAGCCACTGACAGGCTTTGAAGGCAGAAGGATAGACACCAACCAGGATTGCAGCCGTACTTGGAAGGTCAGCCAGTACGATCTGCCGAGAGCTGGCTCCTAACTGTGACACAAAGAGTTATCTGGCCAGTCTGGCAATCA
>PACG01000186.1 GCA_002699335.1 Candidatus Poribacteria bacterium | reverse complement strand
ATTAGCCAGAAGGAAATTAACCCGGTCATGATTAAACTCAACAATCGACCCAGAAAATGCCTTGGTATTAAAACACCTCATCAGGTATTTTTAGTAATCAACCCACCCGTTGCACTCGCGAATTGAATCCACGCGCAGAGTAGTACACTCAAATAGGATGCGATCCACATCAATTTTACGCCGGGTGGCCCTCTCAAACGCTTGAATTCTGACAACCTTGTTCTTTCACCAGACCACTTTGCCCCAATAAACATCGAGTAACCATGCTGCTTCGCTTTCTAACTCCTGGTGATTGTAACTGCTGTATTTGATTTCAAACTTTGCCTGAGGATGATGATGCCACCCCGCTTCCCATTGATTTGTTTGCTAGTTGGCGCGCCCAGCGTTTTACAGAGGTTTTGCTTACAAACTGCTATGTGAAAGCATTAGGCGACTATATTGTCGTCCGTGATATGATATAATCATAATTGATTAAAGGGTCGACAAGATCATTCCACAGATTTGGTGCAAACATTGTCCGGGCGGTAGAGTATTCAGCTAATGGAATATACGTTGCAAAACTGCCAAAAAATCGTTGATAACTGGATTCAAGAGGTCGGTGTCCGCTACTTCTCTGAACTAACCAATATGGCGATTCTAGCAGAAGAGGTAGGAGAGGTCGCCCGGATCATTTCAAGAAAGTACGGCGACCAAAGTTTCAAGGCTTCAGACCACGAGGTCGATCTGGACGAAGAATTAGCCGACGTTCTATTTGTTCTGATTTGTCTTGCCAATCAGACCGGCGTGGATCTGGAAACCGCCTTCAAACAGTCGCTAGATAAGAAAACGAAACGAGATCGAATTCGACATCGAAGGAACTAGCTAGATCCCATGCGACCGGTGTAAGCCACCAAGCTGATGAGCGACGGTTTAATTTCTCTGATTTTAGCCGCGATCTTGTTCGTCGGCGTAGTGAGCGTCTCTCTGCGCTATGCCTTTTCCAAAGAGCGGGATATCCAGGAGTACTTACGGCGAGCACAAACCTACAGATCTCGTAAAAACTACGATGCCGCGATTGGTGCCTACCAACGAGTCATCGAGTTGGATCCAGAGAATATTACCGCGCTTCAAGGCGTGGGAATATTGCATACTCAGCTAGGTCGATACAACGAAGCGATCCTTGCTTATGAAGTCTTAGTCAAGATTGAACCGCAGGATCATCGTGTGCTAAATCGGCTGGCCCAGCTTTACGAGAAGGTTGGTAACGAAGAGAAAGCACTAGAAAACTTTGAGGCTTCGCTGGAAATTAGTGAGAGTTCGGTCGAGACCTATATCCATTTAGGCCAACTTCACTATAGAGCAAACCGAATGGAAGAGGCAATTGAAGACTACAACAAGGCTCTAGAATTAAGCCCGGGCCATCTCGATACTAGATATTATTTGGCTGACGTCTATATGTCGCAAGGCAATGGGAATGCTGCTATTGAGCAATATAAAATGATTGTCAGTGCCCTGCCTGATGATTCACAAGGCTATACACAACTGGCACAGGCCTATAACCAGTTGGGCCGACACGAGAGAGCAATTGAGGCTTACGAACAGGCTTTGAGCCTAACGCCTAACTCTCCCCATATATATGCTAACTTGGGACAAAGTTATTATTTGATCAGGAATTACGAACAAGCCGATCAAACCCTTCAATACGCTTTAGATCTGGATCCTGACTACGCCCTCGCTCAATATAATTTAGCTGTTTCTTTAGCAGAACAACGCCAAATTGACCGAGCGGTTCAGTATTTAGAACTCGCACTCTATAACGACGCCAACTTAATGCAAATTGCCCGCACCAACCCTGTTTTCGCGAGCTTATCCGATCATCCTGGGTTTTCCCGCCTGCTGAATTTAGCCTAAGGCTGGCTTACTGCGATAGTATGTCCATATCTCTACCATCTCTAGAAATTAACTTGAAGTCGCTCTCCAAGGCCCAGCTTTTGGAACAGATCGTGAAATGGGGAGAACCCAAGTATCGTGCGGCACAGATTTGGTCCTGGCTGTACCAAAAAGGTATTATCGAAATCGATCAAATGACGAATTTGTCGCAATCGTTCCGGCAAACGCTCAAGACGCAGACGTGGATCAGTAAAGCTGAGTTGAGAGACCAAATTCAATCAGAAGTCGACCGGTCTACCAAGTTTTTATTTCGAGTAGCCGGAGGTGAGGATGTGGAGACGGTTTTAATGCCGGACGGCGACCGTCTCACGGTTTGCCTCTCCTCGCAGGTCGGATGCGCGATGGATTGCGCCTTTTGCGCAACGGGACAGATGGGCTTTTTCCGTAACCTGCCAGTAGATGGAGTTATGGACCAGTTTTTGGCAATTCAAACTAAACTACAAGAAAATACAGATGAATACATCCGACAGACCAAATTTAATAATAAACGTAAAATTACCAATGTTGTGTTTATGGGAATGGGTGAACCACTTGCCAACTACCAGCAGGTGGTTTCTGCCATCCGCATTTTAACAGATCCAGATGGGATTAACCTAGCAGGTAGGCGGATTACGGTTTCTACAGTTGGGCTTGCACCTCGTATAGAACAATTGGCTAAGGAGGGGCTTGGATGCAAGTTAGCGTTATCTCTCAATGCTACGACAGACGAAATCCGAACTCGACTAATGCCGATCAACCATCGTTACCCGATTAGAGAAATCATGTCGGCAGTACGCTTCTGGATCGAAACCACCGGAATGTCAGTTACCTTCGAGTATGTAATGATCCGAGGCCTAAACGACAGTTTGGTCGATGCAGAACGCTTGTGTCGTTTGGTCCAGAATATTCCCTGCAAGATCAACCTGATTCCTTTCAACGAAATCGAAGGGTCAGACCTACGTCGACCGGAGGAACGCCGAATCGAGCGTTTTCACCGCATCTTGACTCAACACCATCGAGTTGCACCCGTTAGATACAGCAAAGGACGGGATATCGCTGCTGCTTGTGGACAACTTCGTACCATCTACGACCAAACGGGTACACGCCTTTCAATCAATCCAGCCACCTCTTAGTTTCAGAAAACCTTGCCGTTGTAGTGAAAGCTGGAATGATTTCATCCAGCCGGCCGAAAGATCGCAGCCAGCAGAGATCAGGCCGGCAAAAAATGACAAGATGGTTCAATGCTGGCTGATTGAACTTTTGAAAAGTCTTGACATCAAAGTAACCGTTTGCTAAGATAGTGACGAATCATCATAGGAAAAAACAGCAGATGGCAATAGGCTCGGTGCCTATTTTCAAGTACTGCCAGACATATATTGTCGGAGCAGTGCGAATGATTATTAGCCAACCGCAGATGATCGGTCGAAGCTTGCTGTATGGACAATAGGCTGACGAATCTGACCTGAGAGTATAAAAGACGGGTTAGATTGATACAGCCCATCATCGCAGTTCGGTGATGGGCTTTTTTTATTTCTTCCAACCCTTTGGTTGGCGGACCCTTGAGGTCGATTTACCCATGTTCAAGGAAGTTTCTACCACCCTCGATTTCACCCAACAAGAAGAAGACGTTTTGTCCTTCTGGCAAGAAAACCAGATCTTCGAAAAGAGCATCCACCAACAAGAAGGAAAACCGCCGTTTATATTTTTAGAGGGGCCACCCTTTGCCAACGCTCCGCCCGGTGTTCATCACGTGCTGGCTCGAATTATGAAAGATGCTGTTTGTCGCTACAAAACCATGACCGGGCATCAGGTTCAGCGCAAAGCGGGTTGGGACACTCATGGATTACCGGTCGAGTATCAGGTCGAGAAACAACTCAATATCCGAAACAAGCAAGATTTAGAGGCCTACGGAGTTGGAAAATTCATCCAGAAATGCAAGGAGAATGTGTTTCAATACGAACAAGACTGGCGACGGATGACTGAGCGAATCGGCTTTTGGGTAAACCTAGATGATCCGTATATTACACTCTCCAATGATTACATCGAGAGTGCCTGGTGGGTACTGAAACAGGCGTGGGAAAAAGATCTACTTCTGCACGGGCATAAAGTTCAGCCCTACTGTCCGCGATGTGGCACTACATTGGCCAGTCACGAGGTTGCGCAAGGCTACCAAACCGTAATTGATCCGTCCATCTACGTCAAATTTCGGTTGAAAGATCGGGATAATACCTTCTTCTTGGTTTGGACCACCACACCCTGGACCCTGCCGTCCAACGTCGCAATTGTAGTTGGATCAGACTATGATTATGCTACGGTTGAACAAAACGGTGAAGAGCTAATCTTGGCCAAAGAACTGATTCCCATAGTATTTGGAGAGGAAACACCAAAAATCAGGTCGATTTGCAAAGGCCAAGATTTGGTTGGGTTATCGTATCAACCGCTGTTCGACTTCGCGGGCGAACTGGAACAAAAAGGCTTTTACGTCATCGCTGGCGATTTTGTCACCCTCAATGAGGGAACGGGTTTAGTTCATACAGCCCCTGCTTTTGGGCAAGACGACTACGAGATGCTGCTTCAGCATGATCTACCCTTCGTCCAACTGGTCGATACAACAGGAAGATTTGTTGAATCCGTTACACCTTGGCAAGGTCAGTTTGTCAAGGATGCAGATCCAAAGGTTATTGAAGATCTAGTTCAGCGAGGACTAATGTTTCGAGTCAGTGAATACGAACATGAGTACCCGTTTTGTTGGCGTTGTGAAACGCCGCTCCTGTACTATGCACGTCAGTCTTGGTTTATCCGCACCACCGCAATTCGAGATCAGATGATCCAGCACAACCAGCAGATCAACTGGTATCCAGATCATATTAAGGATGGACGTTTTGGTCGCTGGCTGGAAAATAACGTCGATTGGTGTTTAACCAGGGAACGATACTGGGGAACGCCTCTACCGGCATGGATTTGCGATATTTGCGACCATCGACATGTGGTTGGTTCAGTGTCAGAACTCGAGAAACTGGCTCCTGACACACCAGCAGATCTTGAACTCCATCGTCCTCATATCGATAATGTTACTTTTGATTGTCCTCAGTGTGCAGGTACGATGCGACGGGTAGAAGACGTGATCGACTGTTGGTTTGATTCTGGGGTTGCCCATACTGCCCAGTGGCACTACCCATTTGAGAATCAGGAAAAACTGGAGGCCAGCTACCCTGCCGATTTTATCTCCGAAGCCGTCGACCAGACACGTGGCTGGTTCTATAGCCTGTTAGCCACCGGTACGTTGCTTTACGACAAACCTGCCTATAAAAACGTACTCTGCCTAGAACTGATTAATGCTGCTGACGGTACCAAGATGAGCAAAAGTCGGGGGAATACGGTCGATCCATGGGATATTCTGAACAAGCAGGGGGCAGATGCGATGCGCTGGTACTTTTATACCTCCTGTACTCCCTGGACGCCGCGTGCTTTCCAGGAGGAATTGATCGACGAAGCCTTGAGAAAGTTTATGGGAACATTGCACAATGTCTACAGCTTTTTTGTCATGTATGCCAATTTGGATCAGATAGATCTGTTGGACCACCCACCGATTTCTGAACGAACCATCATGGATCAATGGTTGCTGTCTAAGCTCAATTCCACTGTTGAAAAGGTTCGATCTGAAATGGAGAGCTACCATTTAACCAACGCACCGCGAGCCGTTGCCGATTTTGTCGACGAGTTGAGCAATTGGTACGTTCGCCGGTCGCGACACCGTTTCTGGGGAGCTGAAGCCGGAATCGATAAACAGGCCGCCTATGTTACGCTTTACCAGTCTCTGGTCACCGTTTCCAAGTTGTTAGCCCCCTTTACACCTTTTATGGCAGATGCGATCTATCGAAATCTGGTTTGTGCCATCGATAGCACTGCTCCAGAAAGCGTTCACCTGGCAGAATTTCCCACTATTGATACCGACACCATCGACAAAGTCGATACCGATCTGGAACAGCAGATGGATCTGGTTCGAGAGGTGATCGTCCTCGGTCGAGCGGCTCGCAACCGGTCCGGTATCAAAACGCGCCAACCTCTATCAACTATTCAAATCGGCGGCTTAGATACCGAACAACAATCTGCTGTCAACCGGCTTCACGATCTCATTTTTGATGAACTCAATGTCAAATCGGTCGGTTTTGTTGAGAGCGTCGACCAGTTTACTAGCTATACGGCCAAAGCCAACTTTTCCACTCTAGGCCCCAAGTACGGGAAGAGCGTTCAGGCGATCGCTAAGGCACTGGCAACAACCGAGGCCATCGCCATTAAAAGGGCTTTGGAACAAAACGGAAAAGCCGAATTGGTCGTTGATGGACAAACTTACCTTCTCCAGCCAGAGGAGATTGAACTGACTTCAGCAGGAACGGCGGGTTATACCATCGAAACAGGTGGGCAAAAATTTGTCGCCTTGAGCACTGAACTAACTGAAGATCTGATCCTAGAAGGCTTTGCCCGTGAACTGGTCAATAAGATTCAGCAACAACGCAAAGCAGCCGATTTTAACGTTTCAGATCGAATCAAGCTCTCGATCCAATCGACACCTGTTGTTCATCAGGCCTTTGACCTGCACCAAGACTATATTCTATCGGAGACGCTAACGACCGAAGTAGTCGTTTCCCTGTCCGAGAACCAAAGTGTGAGCGGAGACTTCAGCGGGGTCAAGGGTAAAGGTAAAAAGGCTTTTGCTAAACAGCATAATATCAACGGGGAAACCACTCACATTCAAATTGAGCAGATAGCGGTCCCTCCAAGCCAACGGCTGTAGATCTAAATTTAAGGATAGAGACGTTGCTTGCAACGCCGATATACCACCTGTTGTCGACTGACGGTAGCCCAGTATCCACTTCCGCTAAATCAGAACCTGGATTTCTCATTTGGAAGAGTCATCAGTTTTGGAAAGCCGAAGTGGCTAGGCCCAAACGACGGTTCAGGACCATTCTTCACCGGATTTAACGACTGAGTCCAAGGGCACCAGTGCCAAGGTGATCGGAACTGGCATTAGTCGGGTCTGTATCGAGTGGGCTCGTCAGCGACATCTCGACATTCGAATTGAAATTCTCGATGCGTTCGACGTGTGTGCGGCACTCGACATCGGCAAGTAGTTCACAAAGATTTATATCGACATGCCGGGATTGTCCGGATACCGATTTCTTCTTGACGATGTCCGCGACAGTTTTCGACCCGACGCAAGCGTGGTCAGGAATGGTGCTCTCAAAATCTTTTTGCGTCAAATTGCATTCCCTGGCGATCCGGGGAAGCACACAGTAAACCAACGGATTGAGAGTAGTTTCATTTCGCCTTAAATGTAATCTAACTTAAATGTTGCACTCGTGAATCCGAGCCGGAATAGAGCAGTAGAATGGAACGATTTTTTGGCCTAATCGGTATTTTTTTTCTGTTAGGTTGTGCTTATCTGATGAGTACTGATAGGAAAGCGATTAACTGGCGGCCGGTGTTGTGGGGCATTGGCCTGCAGGTTGTTTTTGCCGTTTGCATCCTATATCTCCGAATTGGCAATTTCAGGGTTGGCGAAGTATTTTTTCGTTTCTTCGACGACTTTTTTACCAACCTCTTAGCCTACTCTGATAAAGGGTCGGACTTTCTTTTCCAATCTTTCGTCACCAATGCGGTCGAAACACCGATGTTGAACCTCGCATTCCGAGTCCTACCGACAATCATCTTTTTTTCCGCGGTGATGGCAATTGTCTATCATATCGGTGTAATGGGGTTTGTCATCTCTCTATTTGCCAAGGTAATGCAGAGAACAATGAAAACATCAGCCGCTGAAACACTTTCCACTTCGGCCAATATCTTTGTTGGTCAGACGGAAGCACCACTGATTATTAGACCATTTATCAAGGATTTGACTCAGAGTGAGTTGATGGCGGTGATGGCAGGCGGGTTTGCAACTATTGCGGGTGGTGTGATGGCTATTTATGTTAGAATGCTGTCGGATCATGTACCCAACATCGCTGGCCACCTGTTAACAGCTAGCGTGATGAGTGCCCCCGCGGCATTGGCAATATCAAAAATTATGATCCCCGAAACGGAAACACCGGTTACAGCCACCACCGATCAAATCAAGATCGAGCGGACCGACGCCAACCTAATCGAAGCAGCTAGTCGGGGGGCGTCTGAAGGCATGCACTTAGCACTCAATGTCGCTGCCATGTTGATTGCTTTCGTGGCTATCGTTGCACTTGTCAATGGGATTCTTTCAACAGTCGGACTCAGCTTAGAACTGATATTTGGTTATCTCTTCTCTCCATTTGCTGTCTTTATGGGCATACCATTTTCCGAAGCCATGTCTGCCGGTACCTTGTTGGGTGAAAAGATTGTCCTTACCGAATTGATTGCCTACACCAACTTTGCGCAACAGATGTCGAGTGATGTGTTTTCGGATCGGAGCGTAATTATTCTATCTTACGCTCTCTGTGGTTTTTCCAACTTCGCTTCAGTTGGCATTCAGATTGGCGGGATCGGAGGAATCGCACCTGAACGACGAATCGACCTCGCTAAAATTGGTCTACGGGCAATGATTGCTGGTGTTTTTGCCGCTAATCTGACCGGTACCGTGGTTGGTCTACTCATTTGGTAAATCATCCGTAGAGGACTTGTAGGACATGATTCAGGCCGTTGACCACATCAATTTAGTGGTATCTGATCTCGAAAGATCAGTCGATTTTTATACCGAGGTCTTGGGGTTTCAAGAAACGCAGCGAGCTTATCTGGAAGGCGAGTGGGTCGAAACTATCATCGGCTTGAAAGGGATTCAAGCCAACGTAGTTTACGTGGTGGCTCCTGCAGGTGAACCGAGGTTGGAGTTGCTACAATATCAGTCACCGATCGGAGTCTCAATTCCAGCCACCGCCATACCTAACACGCACGGATTGCGACATCTAGCACTGCGAGTTGATGACATTAATGAAGCTGTCAATCGTTTGCGCGCAGTGGGAATAGAGCCTGTTAGCGATCCGGTGATTGTGCCGACTAGCGTCATCACACATGAAGTTGGGCATAAGATCTTATGCTATTTTCATGACCCGGACGGCATCCTGTTGGAGCTAACCGAATATCGACACGGTCGAGTGCCTGAATAACTTGTTGACACCCCTCTCTAATTTCACTACAATAAACCCTAATTTTTCAGATCAACTTTCAAGATCTATTCCCACACCATAAGCTTTTTCACAATTAATCGGTAGGTGAATAATGAACGACAAATCCCAAGTCGGGGTCGAGGTCATATCTGACCAATTCAGCCGTCTTCAAGAGTATCAGAAAAAAGAGACTCGTCGCACTTTTCTCGGTCAGTCAGTCAGAGGGATTGGCTCTTTAGCCTTAGCTTCGCTCCTAAATCCGGGGCTGAGCGAAGCCTCCATCGGTTCAACTCAACTTCCAAAATGGAAAGGCGTTACTAATCCAACGCACTTTCTGCCTAAGGCTAAACGGGTGATCCACCTCTGCATGGCAGGGGGACCATCTCATCTGGAGACTTTAGACTATAAACCAAAGTTAGCAGAGATGGATGGGCAGCCAATGCCGAAATCTTTTACTAAAGGGCAACCAATTGCACAACTCCAGAACAACAAGGAATTGAAATGCCTCGGCCCCCAGCATCCATTCGCTCGATACGGCCAATCGGGACAGATGATCAGTACCGCTTTCCCGCATATCGGCGGAATTGCCGATGATATCTGCATCATCAATTCCCTGCAAACTGAGCAGATTAATCACGATCCCGCTCACACCTTTTTCAACACGGGTACCGGCATCTCTGGACGTCCCAGTATGGGATCTTGGTTGTTATACGGCTTAGGTAGCGAATCTAGTAATTTACCCGGTTACGTGGTGCTGACCTCATCTGGTGGTGGACAAGATCAGCCCATTGCTACCCGACAGTGGCACAGCGGTTTTCTGCCCGGGCAATTTCAGGGGGTTCAATTCCATTCGGCCGGTGATCCGATCCACTATGTCTCTAATCCACCAGGGGTCAGCATGGATCAGCAACGGGATGTGGTCGATGCGATTACGAAACTGAATACCATTCATAACCAAACTGTAGAGGATCCGGAAATTGCGACCCGGATTAGCCAATACGAACTGGCGTTTCGAATGCAGACCAGTGTGCCAGAATTGATGAATGTTTCTGACGAACCCGCACATATCCGCGACCTTTACGGTGCAGAGCCAGGAGACGGTTCTTTCGCTTCCAATTGCCTACTTGCAAGGAGACTCGTCGAACGAGGAGTTCGTTTTGTCCAACTTTATCACCGTGGGTGGGATCATCACGGCAACGTTAAGGGTGGCATCGAAATCACATCGAGATTAGTCGATCGTGCATCTGCAGCGCTTATTACTGATCTCAAGCAACGAGGAATGCTGGACGATACCCTGGTAATCTGGGGTGGTGAGTTTGGCCGAACACCAATGGCACAAGGCACAGGACGTGATCACCACATTCGTGGTTTCTCCATGTGGATAGCGGGAGGTGGTGTCAAAGGTGGCATTACCTACGGTACAACTGACGAACTTGGTTATTATGCAGTCGAAGATATTGTTCATGTTCACGATTTCCACGCCACGATGTTACACCTGCTTGGAATTGATCATAAAAAACTGATCTATCGTTTTCAAGGTCGAGACTTTCGCTTAACAGACGTTCACGGAAACGTGGTCAATTCCATTCTCGTCTAAAATCCGTTTCCCACAAACCTGTGTCAACTGAGAGTTGAACTGTGCGTCAACTACTGATCTACACTTTAGGATTGGTTATTTGCACAGTGGTTGCGATACTTCTGACCTTCGACCGGATGGAGCGGAACCATCAAGAAACACCTGTTGAGAAGTTTCTTGACTCTCGCCAGCAGGACAAGTTAGCCTCAAAATCAAGCTCAAAACCTAACNCCGTACNAACTCGGAAGATTATTGNCTTTNATCGTNGTNTTGGCACAGCNNNNGAGGGNATTCGAGTCAATACTGCCGATAGNGATGCNACCCGATTCGTCGAAGTCCATCTCCAACTTNTCCTNCTCAGAAACAGCCGAAACGCGTTTNTGGTTGATGAANCNCCAACTGATNACCAAAANCNNCTTCNGGANATCTTCTGGGNAGCAGCTTGGGATAAGGCNATAGAAATTATCGGTGAAAAAACCGCTTTTGAGTTACAACAGGAAGCGATTAAACTNGAACTGAAAGAATCCNTNAAAGAAGAACTTAATCGGTTACTGNGTGANAGTGAATCGGTTCAAGACGTAATTTATAAAGACTTTAAACTGCAATAACTTCTACTTAAGATTGCAGATCGTCGAGATTAAGATCCAATCCTAGCTTTCCCCAAATNGCGCTCCGACCGAGGTNGTCGAGATCAAGCGACAGGAAACCGAACCGGTCCAACTCCGAAAAGCCAGTGAACACAACACAAGGAGATAAAAGTTAAAAATNAACTCTGCAAGTCACAAATGGATAAGCCACTATGACCGCTACGGNATTCTATTATAAGGGGCAATACGGATAAGAAACAGTATATAGGCACTGTTCCTGCCCCGATACGCGGACAACTATTTGAAGTTGGAGAACATAATACNTCGTGAACACTTGCAGAACAGCTATTAGTCGGTTATGGGCGAATGGCGCATGGTCACGCGAAGGCGTACCAAGAAGCGGGCATTCCTCTGGTNGCTGTAGCCGATATTTCTGAAGAGGCTCTGACGCGCTTTCGTGATCAGTTCGGCCAGCAGCAAATGTATACCGATTACAGGCAGATGCTAGATGAGGTTTACCCGGACATTATCTCAGTCGTAACCCATGACCAGCTGCATTGCCCAATGGTGGGTTGATNAAGCTGAGCGCGGCGTGAAAGGCATCGTCTGCGAAAAACCGATGGCGATGCCCCTTGAAGTAGCTGATCGCATGTTAACGGCTTGTCGTCTATCCGGCACCCAGCTGACCATCGGTCATCAACGCTGCTGCTACACGCCGCAGTATGACTCCGACGGGAACTCTTCTCATCGGGCGCGGTTGGCCACTGTACGTTCAGCAGAATCCTATCTTTTGCCGAGTTGCATTCACACTGATAGCACACATACAATTCACATGCTACTGTCGCTATTGATCAATCCACGGGTGTCGCATCGGCTGGCGCAAGTCGACGGGCATTCCGGTCACGTTTACTATGGTCATGTGTGGAGGCTTCAGGTGTTGCGTTCATCGCCTTTGAACAAGGTATTCATGCCCACCTCAACTGGGGTTAGCTTCCCTTCAACCGAGAACATCGTTGCACCCATCACCGGATTTTCGTTGTCACGGTCTTATCATTCATGGCGAGACAGGAAAGATTAAGCTAAATGGCGATGGCTCAGTCGGCGACAGACCAATTTTTCGAATCGTGCGGGGAACTGAGATTGAAGCTGTCAACCTCCAACCCTTCGATTAGACAGCAATAGAGAGTCTAGTAAGTTCTATCGAGACCAGTGCCCGTATCCGCTTAGTGGACAGAATGGCCGTGACGTGCTGGAAGTAATCATGGGAATCTACGAGTCCGCACGATGCAGACGTAATATCCAATTTCCCCTTGAAGTGAAAGAGAATCCATTTCTGGCGATATATGAGGCGGGAGATTTTCCGCCTTGATGAAATCATCGGCGCACACGGTACCTAGGTTCAATCAGATTGGTAACATCAATTATCGGGATCTGATTCAGCGGGGACACATTATTGTAACCGATGCGAGTGGAACCTGAAAAGTCGGTTTCTGGGCCCCACTAACAGCCTGAATATGACCGATGGCTCCTGTGGGGATACCGATGAACGATTCTACACAAGATGCTGATTTGTTCCCGTGTGAGGGGACGAACGATTATCCCTGGCGGTATCCAGGTGGTGGAAGTTCAAGCCTCTGTTGGCTGTTCTGGCATCAGGTACGTCCTCGTGATATCATTGGCTGTGACGGTGATCGCGTAGTAGTTGTGCCGCTTGAACTGGCCGAAGGGATAGCTGTCCATGCCCGGACAGTGCCGCTTGCGGACGTGCGAGCTTAGGTATGACACTCGACGAAACGGTTGACTATGAAACGGTAGAGGCCTACAATCGCCAGTTTGAATCGTCATTTTCGGGAAACTTGTTAGCAACGTGACACCTTCTTTCGTTTTCCTCAAAACTCAAACGTTCATGAGAGTTTAGATAGGAGATGCCCAATCGTTTTTTCCAGCATTGGAGCCGTCCCAACGCCACCGATCGACGACAGTGCCGCCCACGTTTCGTAACCTCCCTGGTTGGTCAATGCTTCATCGGTGCAAATATAGCCGATGTAACCGTTCGCTAGACTTACCACAAAATTCGGTTCTCCTTTAGCAATCGTTTTGATCGACTTTCCGATCTCGACAAAGATCTCGCCCGGCAACGCACTAATCATCGCCTCACCGACCCTTAAGAGTTGCACCTTGGCCGAAAGTTGATCCGGTAGCTTTGCCAGCCGTCGACATTCATGCGCATAAACATCGACAAGGTTTTTCGGAATCGGCTGACCGACCACCCAACTGAACGGACCATTGTCATAGTTAAAGTTTGGCGAAGCTTCCAATATTTCCGTGGCCGTTGTCAGATCTTTTACCGTGACCCCTTTTCTCGGTACCGTCATCGTCTCGATTGCCGACGTCAGTTCGATCTCCGATCTCAACGTCATAAGCTGCATTTCGGTAATGAAATGCCCCGCCAGCACGTTGGCCATTCGAATTGCTTGTCGATGTCCACGATCCTGCCACTTCGTCTGACCGCTGAAATCAATATTGTTGATCTGCCCCGAGGCGGCGTTCCAGATCATTGCCACGCATGTTTCGCCGATGTAACGTTTCATCAAGCGTGAGAAATGACCGAAATAATCTGCCGAAATTGTACTACCATTGTCTGTCCCGACATAGTGAAGCGAGAAATTCGCTACGGCAGAGATCGGGGTTCCATCGTCAGCCTCGACGTAGATCATCGATAATTCCGGATCAATTTCACCGACCGGTCGAGCGAGATCTGGATTTTCAACACCTGGGTTCATCACGACATTCCCATTTTTCAGAGACCATCGTCGATAAAAAGAGATACGATCTTCAATCGCAACCGCAAAACCAATTCTCGCCGGTCGCAAACGCCGAAGTGCCAATTCGACCGAATCAGCAATCTTAAAACTCACCCAATCGGTGTAGTTATGGTCTTCGTCGACACAGAGCAGATCTGAAGTCGCAACGCCGGTGTGTGTATGTGTAGCGTTGATCATCACGTTTTCGGGTGGGATCTCACAACGCTCGGAAATTCTTCTTTTTGCACGATCTGAAATTTTTTCGGAAACCACAATCAGATCACAGGTAGCGAATGCGAGCGTAGTTATGCCGTTTTGTAAAATCAACGACCTGGCTAACAGTTCGTCGTCAATACCGGTTGCGTACCGCGGACGAAAACCTCCGGGGATCGCTGTCCCCAGTGGTGGAGTGATGTTGGCTGTTGCACTTCCAGCGGAAAGTTTCAGACTCATTTCGATCCTCACTAGATCTATTCTGTAAGTTAAAAAAGCGCGATAACCGAGCAAAATAATAGGGTATCTTAATTTAAACGGACGGCGTTGTAAAGGCAGGAATACGAAGTTCAAAAAAACATGCCAGTAAAGTTAGTAGCTAGCGATAATAGACGGTGCAAAAGCGCGAATTGTGTGTACTTTTGCCCATTCACCAAGAGGGACAGTATCGGCGTTTTATTCTCTGAGATATTAGAACGTACAGCTCCAATAGGTTGTGACTTACCGGCTAAGTTGGACACGATAAATTGTAGTTTGTTTCATTTAGAACCTATTATATAGCTTTGTTCTCGGTTGACTTTGTCAAGAGCGCGATCAAATAAGCAATGATCGTATTTTAGGCGCGTTACTCAAGCTGATATATAGCATCTATGCCTATCCAAGCAAATCCGCCTTTTTTCAGTGCGTCATTATCGCCGTCAATAACCATAAGATAAACTCACGCTCGGTCAAGTCCGAAACATCCCAAAACCTAGTAGCAAACGCATCCTGATTTGGCGGCGAGGCTGTTCTTAAGACGTCATTAGTCAGAGCATCTTTAAGAAAACATTTGTTTGGCCTGAGTGGATCGCGATCCCACCCGTTTAGAGAAAGCCCAATCCAACGCCCAGTAATCGTGAATTTATCTGATCTTAGAATTACGGTCGTCTCCTCGCCGCCCACCAGCGATTCAGCATGAAACTTACCCATCCGGCTCCATCGTGCTCAGTCAGCTATACCCCATGCATTACCGTCAACCCGCCAACCGTTAAATTTCCCTGTTTCAAAATCGCTATTTGTCACCGCTGGCTCCCCAGTACCATCATAGTAAAAACTGAATACTTCTTGAATATCGCTGCCGGAAGCAAGATAATACTCTCGTTCGGGGTAGTAATCCATCATCCGTTTGTTCTTGACGCCCATTTTGAATAGAGCCAAATGAAAACAATCTTAGCTATTTTGGTCACTCTGACTGGAATTGTGCCAAGCGGCTGTGAGGTTGAAGAGGTCAAGCAACCTTACTCAGAAAAAAGGGGCGCGGATGCAAGCAGTCATTTCGACGAAATGCTTACGCGTCACGTTGGGGTAGACGGTCGTGTCGATTACGCCGGTATCCGTCAAAACCCGTTTCAGCTGATTGCGTTTGTCCGTTTTCTCGAAGCAATAAGCCCTGAAAGTCATCCGGATCTGTTCCAGACGCCGAGCGACGAAAAAGCCTACTGGATCAATGCTTACAACGCGCTGATAATGAAAGCGGTTACAGACCACCCAGAGATTGACAGTGTGAACGATATTCAGTTTGCGAAGG
>PACG01000185.1 GCA_002699335.1 Candidatus Poribacteria bacterium | reverse complement strand
ATTGGCACGATTAGCAACCGCATATAACGCCATAGATAAAGATCGATATCTAGAGCAGATGACCGAGCTCGTTCAAAACCTTTGTGAAGTCTCCCGACGGTTCGCTCTTCATACACATCAGTTAAAGTTCTATTTCGATTGGACACCTCTGGTACGACGAGGGACTCTGGTACAACGAGAATGGCATGATCATTTTTTGGACCAGTATTTTCAGTTTTGTCAAGGTAAAAGCTTGTGGGCCGAGCGGGGCGTCTATAATATGTTAGCGCTGAAACGTGGCGGAACGATCTTGGACTTGTGTTGTGGCGATGGATTTAATAGTAGATACTTTTATAGTCCATTAGTATCAAAAATTATAGCAGTCGATTTCAACCCGTCTGCTATAAACCATGCAATGCATTATAATTCAGCGGAAAATATAGATTTCCAGCTACTTGATATTAGAGAAGGGATCCCAGATCATACGTTCGATAATATTATCTGGGACGCTGCAATTGAACATTTCACAGATACGGAAATTCATGCGATCTTAACCAGCATATGTTTATCCTTGGGAAGTGAAGGTGTTTTAAGTGGGTATACTATGGTTGAGAGTTTTAGTGGAGTAAAAAGTCATTCGGAACACGAAAGAGAATTTAAATCCAAAGAAGATTTGGCCTCGTTTTTTGAACCTTATTTTTCAAACTACCGTGTCTTTGAGACAATTCATCCAGAGAGACACAATTTATATTTTTATGCTTCTCAAGGCATTATCCCGTTTGATCAGAATTGGGAAAATGGTCTGCAGTTAAAAAAAGGTTAATCAGTTTTCTGCAGGGAACGTAAACATCAAAGATCGCATCCCATTGAAGTGCATGATACTCCTTCCGAGAGGTATAAAAGCGTAAATTGCCTTGGCTGCAGGAAGACCAGTCATGGGCTGATCCGTGTTGGACAATCGAAGAAGTCATAATCATATGACCAACCACGGCAAGGTTAGGAAACTGCGTGACTGTTTGTCAGATTTTCCAATTCCTATAGGAGAAATTCGAGGAAGTCACTTTCTTGTAGCCGGTACAAACCTGCCTCGGAACGAGGAAGAGGTGAATTTGCTTTATGATAGTTGAGCAGCCAATCGTTTTACAGACCGTGGAGTGAGAGTAATGGTCTTAGCATTGCGTCTAAATGGGGGATTGTTAGTGTGTTTATTTAGAGTGAAAACTGGGAACATGCCCTGCGGAGACCGTAGGTTTAGTTGCAAACGATAAGAGATGGTCAATCCAAAAATAGCTTTTAAAAATAAAAAAGTCCTCATAACAGGTGGGCTGGGGTTTATTGGATCCAATTTGGCAATTAGACTGGTTAAACTGAGTGCAGATGTTACGTTAGTCGACTCCCTGATACCTGAATATGGGGGAAATCTATTTAATATCGATCCAGTCAAGGATGACGTGACTATCAACATATCGGATGTCCGAGATCCCTTCAGCATTGCTTACTTAGTAAAGGAGAAAGATTTTCTCTTTAACTTGGCGGGACAAACTAGCCACCTGGATTCAATGCACCATCCAGATTTGGATTTACGAATTAATGCTTCAGCGCAACTCGCCATTTTAGAAGCTTGTCGACAATACAATCCGGACATAAAAATTGTATTTGCCAGCACTCGTCAGCTGTATGGCAAACCAAAATACCTTCCCGTTGATGAAGCCCACCCATTGAGTCCGGTCGATGTCAACGGTATCAACAAACTGGCAGGTGAACAATACCATCTGCTGTATAGCAGAGTATATGGTCTACATGTCTGTGCATTGCGCCTAACCAATACCATTGGCCCTCGAATGCGGATCAAAGACGCGCGCCAGACATTTGTGGGTGTTTGGGTTCGACGGGTGCTAGATGGTGAGCCTTTTGAGGTCTGGGGAGGAGAGCAACTGAGAGACTTTACCTACGTTTCTGACTGCGTAGACGCATTGCTTTATTCAGTAGCATCCCCACAAGCCAATGGGAAAATATATAATCTCGGGGGAGTTGATGTCGTTTCACTATCAGATTTAGCTGAGCTTATTGTCAAACTCAATCCGGATAGTGAATATCTTGTCAAAGAATTTCCAGTGGAGCGTAAGCGCATCGATATTGGCGATTACTATTCTTCTTATCAATTGATTGAGAAGGAGCTAGGTTGGAAGCCAAAAGTCAATTTACACCAAGCAATGCTAGAGACTTTTATATTCTTTAAACAAAGTAAAAAAATGTATTATAACTAGAAGGTTGGTAGAATCATTTCAGGCTGTCCACAGGCAGTTTTAATACACCTACAATTTACAAAATTAATGCTTAGTAAAATTGACTCTTACTCCGAGGTAGCATCTAAAGTTGAGGCTGTTGAAGGCTTTATGGTACCTGGGCAAGATGCCTATCTCTTTCAGAAAGTACAGTCTCTTCCTCATAACGCCGTTATCATGGAAATTGGGGCTTTTAAAGGCCGTTCCACTGTCAACATGGGTTATGCGTGTGTTGGAACTCAGAGGAAGATCTATAGCTTGGACACTTGGGCTGGGAATCAGAAAGATTTCCATATTACAGACTACGAAGATGTGTGGGAAAGAAACATTGTTTCAAATGGCCTTCAAAATTATGTTTCCCCAATTAAGGGGGAGTCACAAGAAAGCTTAAAAAATTGGGCAGAGTTGTCGGGCGGGTTAAAAATCGATTTTATATTTATTGACGGCTCTCATGTCATGGAAGATGTTTTCAAAGATTTTCAATTGAGCTTTCCTTGGCTTAAAGTCGGAGGCTGGGTCGCATTTCACGACGTTGAATTCACACACCATGATGTGGTTTGTGTTTGGAATCACGTTGCGTATCCCATATTGACCAACCATGAGTATTCAGCAACCATTAGTTGTGGTCAAAAGCGGTCTGAAATATCTATCGATTTATCTTCACTTCCGCAAGATGGATTGTCAAATGGAACTAATCCAACCTGTCTATTTGTGGACACTTATTATGAAGGCTTTATTAAAAAATTTTATCAGCGAAATCCGGAATTACTTACAGCCTCCTACCGAGATCAAATAAATTCGATACATACCGAATGCTTTGGCGAATCGAACTTTTACTCCAATGGGCTCCGTCGTCAAAATTGGCAAAGCGATAACGTTATTTATAATTGCCAACAGATTCAAGGCGCATGGGTTCGAGAAGCGGGTTGGGATCCGAATCAATTTCATATGGGGAACATCATGGTTGCGCAGGTACGAGATGTTATGCCAGAGGTGGTCTACTTCCAGGATTTATCAGTTGCAACCCAGGAAGTAATTGAATCAGTACGACCTTTTACCAGGCTAATCGTGGGCCAAATTGCCTGTCCAGTTCCCAAAACTGCTTATCTCAAAGGCATAGACATTCTATTTACCTCCTTTCCTCATTATGTCGATCGGTTTCGTCAACAGGGTGTAACAGCTTATTATCAACCTCTGGCTTTTTCCCCATATATTCTAGAAAAAATAAAAACAAATCGGCGTGATTTAGATGTAACATTTATCGGTGGGATTTCTGGGATTCATAGCAAAGGTACCGAGTATTTAAATCATATAACGACTGAATTACCAATCAGTATCTTTGGCTACGGTGCCGATTCATTGCCCCAGTCTTCGTCGATCCGAACGCGGCACCGTGGGGAAACTTGGGGCTTGGACATGTTCAAGCTGTTTTCTCGGTCGCTCATCACCTTAAACCGGCATGTAGATGTGGCTGAGAACAACGCAAATAATATGCGGCTGTTTGAAGCGACGGGATGTGGCGCGTTACTGATCACCGATTATAAGGACAATCTGAATCAGTTATTCAGAATTGGGGAGGAAGTGGTTGCCTATCGAAGCGCGGAAGAGTGTGTTGCACTGGTCAAATACTTTCTAAAGTATGCGGATGAAGCAAAGGCCATCGCAGAAGCAGGGCAAAAGCGAACTCTTGAAGAGCATACTTATGATAAAAGAATGGCCTATACAGCCGAAATTCTAGAGCGCCACTTACGCTATCAAAATATTGCACAAGAACTACAAGTTGATCATACTGATACTGAGAGCCTCTTCAGTAATTATCAACCAGCTTCTTGTGAAGATATGACCCTAGCATCTGAATCTGCCTGGACAGACGAAAATCTCCCTGTCCACCAACGCCAAATCGTCCAAAAAGAGCTTGAAAAAACATACGCTGGCCATCAAATTCCAATTTTTCACTCATTGACTAATGCATTGCATCATATTGTACACGACTCAATGTCGATTCTAGATATCGGATGTGCCAGTGGGTATTACAATGAGGTTATCGATTACCTATTTCCTGATGAGATCGACTATACAGGTATCGATTACTCTGAATCACTGGTGAAGATGGCAAAAGATCTGTACCCTAATGCTAAATTTGAGATTGGTGATGGGGTGAACATACCTTATGCTGATCAATCTTATACTATCAGTTTGTCATCTGCCGTTTTACTCCATGTACATAATGTATCAGCACATATCGCTGAAATGTGTCGTGTTGCCAAAAATTTTGTTATTTTAAACAGGACCGATATTGTCAGGAAGAGAGAAACCCAGTATCTTAAGACTGTCAACTATGGTGTTAACATGGTCGAAGCTTGGTACAATGAGGAGTACCTGATAGACCTTTTTCTCTCGCACGGGTTTAAAAGAGTTTATACCATTGAGATCGACAGCAACCCACAGACAGACTGCTACCAATGTACATATATCTTTGAGCGAACATCCGATTATCGGCCAGCTATAAGGGTAAATTACAACGAAAGTAGTTTGGGAACTGAACCTGACGTCGATGAGCGATGGCAAAAATTTTCTATACTGTCATCTCTCCGTTTACTGCATGATCTACCAGCGGACTTTGAACGGTTAGATAAGCAGCTAAAAAGTTTGGGGCAAGACCAAATCGATCTGCAGGTCTTCAATCAGGTCTTCAACCAGTGGATCCAAACCCTAAATATGACTGATGCCAAAAAATGGTTTTTACAAAATCTCGTGGCTCAAGGTAGCCAACATATCTTGGGGATTCAGAATCGGATCAACATCGGTTATGATTATCTGCAAGAAAAACTGAGTCATCTGGTTAATTGGCTGATTTTTTCTAAGGAGGTATCTAATTTCACTTATGATTTAACCCCGCTGAACATGAAGCATTTAGCCTGGACTTTGGTTCCCATAACAGGAAAATCTTATGACCAAATACGGGGAATGATCAATGAGATTGTAACCGATGTAAACCTGAAGAGTCATATTACCGAATGGACGGGAAAAAGTAAAATGGTCCATTTTACAGATCCGGTGACTCGCTATGGACGAAGAATTCTCTGGTATGCTTTGGTCAGAACTCTAAAACCGAGCGTTATTATTGAGTCAGGTGTGCATAGGGGCTTAGGTACATGCGTTCTATCAGCAGCGATAACAAAAAATAGGGCTGAGGGATTTGAAGGGAATTTGTATGCTGTTGGTATTGACCCCGAAGCGGGTGAGTTAGTTCAATCGCCCTATAAGGATGTTGTAAAGCTGACTATTCAAGATTCACTTGATTATTTGAAAACATTCGACAAATCAATCGATCTATTTATCCACGACAGCGACCATTCAGCACAGCATGAATTTGAGGAGTACCAGATCATTGCGGATAAATTGTCTGACGAATCGGTGATTATTTCTGATAATGCTCATTCTACAGATGTATTACCTGATTTCGCTGTTAAAACCGGTCGTTGTTTCACCTACTTTCAAGAGTCACCTATTCATCACTTCTATCTTGGGGTTGGCACGGGTATTGCCTATAAGCCAAAGAATCAAACATAGTATTAATATGCATCGATACTACGTGACCTACTCAGACCGCAATTATCTAGTTCGGATGATCACTTTAGCCCAATCACTGGCTAAGGTGGAGGAAGGACCGTATACACTGATTTGCGGTTGTTTCGATTCTATTACAAGACTGATACTTACCAAATTGAACATTCCTAATGTGGNGTGCTTNNCATTAGATGAGATCGAAAATTTTGATCTNGANCTGATGGTAGCTAAAGGAGATCGAACGCTAACAGAGTATTANTGGACGCTAACGGCTACGATTATTCTGCATGCTATGAATAAGTATCCAGATTGTGANATGATGACCTATACGGACGCAGANACCATGTTNTTTTCTAGCCCCGAACCTATCTTTGAGGAAATTGGGGAGGCCGCCATTATGATTCATGAACATCGGTACCAGAAGGAAATCATACATCTAAAAGATCAATCCGGTATATTCAACGTCGGTTTAATGTCATTTAGAAACAATAGCGTTGGTCGTCAAGCCTTGCATTGGTGGCGTGANCGCTGTCTAGAATGGTGTTATGCTCGTTTTGAAGATGGGAAATTTGGAGATCAGAAATATCTTGATGACTGGCCAACTCGGTTTGAAGAAGTGCATGTGCTAAAACATCTGGGGGCAGGCACTGCGCCTTGGAACCACGGTAACTATATTTTCTCTTGTGNTGATTCAGACCGTATTTTGGTCGATGGTCAAGAATTGATTCACTACCATTTTCACGGATTGGAGATCCATCAACCTGGTATCTATTTGACTTTCAAGTATAACTATTTCATCCAGGATCAGGTACTGGCGCTTTGTTATNTACCATACATCGAGCAACTTGAGCAAGCACAACAAATGATAGAAGCCGTTCTGCCTGATTTTGGTTTTGGACTGGGAGCTAAACCGGAATTAATGCAGGTTCAAAAGGTGATTATAAACCGTTCGATCGATCCGCAGAAGCTAGGTCTGTCGCTGACACCCAATAAAGGTCAGCTTTCGGAAAATTGGAACTACTACTATCCTNCGCCCACCTAACAACCNATAAAATTACTNNTACATCTATATGATTGTTCCTTTTGGTGAATTAAAACGNAATTACGTAGCTTATCAAACAGAGATTGATACGGCCATTACTCGCTCGACTANCAGTGGTTGGTATCTATTTGGCAAAGAACAGGAAAACTTCGAACACAACTTCGCTCACTATTGCCAGGCCGAATACGGAATTGGTGTAGCCTCGGGCACGGACGCAATACAGATCGCGCTATCTGCTTGTCAGATAGGTACAGGTGATGATGTTCTCACTACTAGCAACACCTGCGTTCCAACTGTTGTTGGGATTGAGGCGACAGGAGCCAAATGCATTTTTGTGGATATTGACCCAGAAACCTATACTATCAACCCTGATCTGATAGAGTCCAGGATAACGCCACAAACGAAAGCTATTGTGGTGGTTCACCTATATGGTCAATGTGCGGATATGGAACCAATAACCGAAATTGCCCGTAAAAACGATTTAAAGGTTATTGAAGACTGTTCTCAGGCCCACGGTACAACCTACCAAGGTAAAAAAGCAGGTAGCCTTGGTGATGTGGCCGCCTTTAGTTTCTACCCCTCTAAAAATCTGGGTGCTCTTGGTGACGCCGGAATGGTTATAACAAGCAACGAGGCCCTGTCCAATCGGGCAAAAATGTTGAGAAATTACGGTCAAGATGGTAAATATCATCATGTCGTCAAAGGAACAAATAGCCGGCTAGACGAAATCCAAGCGGCCATACTGGATACGAAACTAGCGTTTCTAGATTCCTGGAATAGTCGTCGGCAAGAAATAGCGGAACAATATCTTGAAGGGTTAAAGAACTGTAATATTGATCTACCATATTCTGTCAAGCATGGACAACACGCTTGGCATCTTTTCGTCGTCCGCGTAGCTAATAGGGAGCAATTTCGCCAAAAACTGGCTGAAAGTGGAGTCCATACCGGTATACATTACCCCTCTCCTGTACATCTGCAATCAGCCTACGAAGAGTACAAGGATCAAGGTAAATATCTAACCACCACAGAAAAACAGGCTAGCCATTTAGTCAGTTTACCGATTTTTCCTGAACTTACGAATGAAGAAGTTAACTATGTTATTCAAGTTGTGCAACATGTGTGAAGCTTATACCTTAACCGTTTATTCGGCCATAAAATCACTTCCTGAGGCTAACTGGGCATTATTAGTTTGAATGGAATTAAAATTACCATCGTAGAATTTATTATATTGATTCACATAATTTTTCCTAAGAGCAGAAATTAATGGAAGTAACGATAGATCAAGCTTTAGAAATTGCCCTCAACCATTACCAGCAAAACGAACTTCAGCAGGCCACTGAAATCTGCCAGAAGGTCATAGAAGTCGCTACTAAAAATGCGTCTGCCCATCATTTACTAGGACTCATCAGCTTACGCAGAAATAATTTTGGAGTTGCTAGAAAATTGGTTCATCAAGCGTTGCAGCTTGCCCCCAAAGACTCAGATGCTCATAATAGCTTTGGACTAATTCTTGAGAAGCTAGGCTTATTGAGGCGTTCAGCCTTATGGTTTCAGAAAGCGAGTTTTTTGAATTCGAATGATGCTAGTATAGTGCATAATCTTGCTAATGTGTTGCAGTCACTGGGTTATCAGGAGGCAGAACAACTTTCCCAACACGCCATGCGAATTAACCCAAATGTAGCAAATCTGCGACTTCAAGCTTTAGGCTTAGACAAAACGGACATCAGTCAAGATGCCTTTGAATTGCAATATCAACTCGCTTTAGGTAATGAACTAGCTGATAATGGCCAACACGCGAGCGCGGTATCTCACTACCAGAGAGTTCTAGGTAAACAAGAGACTATTTTCTTTTTCTCGCCAGATATATCTGTGTCTCCGCATTTTGCTGCTCAGTGTATACTGGGAAGAACATTACAAGAACTTGGATATCAGGTCGTTTTCCTACTTTGTCCAGAATTATTTTATCCTTTTATGGTGACAGATTTCTCTCCAGATTTGTCTCAATTGGAGAGTCTAATGCAGCCAGAACCAACGAATTTATTTAGAGAATATTATCTAGGCAAAGCTAAGTTGACTTTATTAAATTACGGGATAGCGTTCGTTGACCTAAGCTCTTTTATAGATCATCCCGTTTCTACCACAGTAGACGGGTATATGTCGCGCTTACCTGTCGATTTACGGGAATTCGAAGCGCTAAACACCAAATTTGGTCATTTAACCTGCTCGGATGTTATTCTTGCAATCAAGGATGGATCGCCTGAAAAGCGAGGACCTCAGGTTAGACAACTGTGGCTAAAATACATAGAAAGCGCCATGTTCAGTTTCTTAGCTATTGAGAAGGTTTGCCGTATGTTTTCTGTGGCGTGTTTAATTCACTACAATGATTATTCCCCAATGTTAAGTGCGAGATTAGCAGCTAAACAGAGCGGTGTTTCTGTCAAATTATTAACTCAAGCCTCGCACAAAAATGTCGCTAGGAGTAAGATCATTCTGCTTTCTGCACCTTGGCAAGTGGCTGAATATGAGTCTATGGATGCTAATCTATGGGATAAATGGAAGCAGCTAAGCCTAAAATCTCATCAGGTTGAGGAAGGTGCTAACGATATTATTCATCGTCTGACTGGACGAGGTTCGCATTTGTATTCGCCAGCCAAAAGACTAGAAGCAGTTGAATTAACCGAACAACTGGGCCTAAATCAGCAAAAAAAGACATTGGTCGCTTTTACCAGTAGTTTAGATGAGAATTTCGCTGGAAAATCCTTACTCAAGGGTATGGGATTTCATCGAGTCCATCCCGAGCAACCGTTTGAAGACCAGATTGATTGGCTTTCGTCACTGACTCGATACGTCGAATGTAGTGACGCCTTGCAGCTAGTCGTTCGTATCCACCCTCGAGAAGGGAAAAACGAACGGGAGTCTTTTTCCTCGCGTCATCTGGAAATACTAAAAGATACATTTGATCGGCCCTTTAAGTCCTGCCGATTTGTATGGCCACAGGATGATATTTCCAGCTACGATTTGGCTGAGATTGCAGATGTTGCGTTAACAAGCTGGAGTAGTATGGGAGCAGAACTTGCCAGGTTGGGGATTCCCGTACTCACATCAAC
>PACG01000184.1 GCA_002699335.1 Candidatus Poribacteria bacterium | reverse complement strand
CAGATAATTTTCCAGCGCAAAAGGTTCAATCCCAAAACAGCGTAGCGCTGCATTCCTTCCAGCGAGAACCCAGAGCTGCCCAACCCATCCACGCTGGTCATAACTAAGTTTCAGGTCGGTGTGGGTGGGTTTATTTTGCCCGCATTACAGTCTCAGAATACCCCTTCGCTTTACCTTAAGGCAATAGTTGTGATAGAATGGCTTATCTGAATTCTCAGTTACATTTAAATTTGCTGAACGACAAAACAAAGAAGCCGTTGAACACAAATCTGTCAAGCATCAATTTGAGGTGACCAATCTGATGGATAAGCCGAATATCGTTTTCTTGCACGTCGATCAAATGCACCACGACGTCATTGCTGCGTACGGCAATCCGCATGTCTACACTCCGAATATGGACCGGCTTGTTCGAGAAGGTACATCGTTCATGTCTTCTTACTGTTCCATGCCTCAATGCTGTCCTTCCAGGGCATGTTGGTACACCGGCAGGATGTCGAAGGAACACGGCGTGATGGCCAATCCTTACCCGATCGATCCGAACATTCCCGACCTGGGACAGTGGCTTCGGGAATGCGGATATGATTGTGCGTACACGGGAAAGTGGCACGTGACCGGACGCGACCTGACAGGGAGTTTCGATGTTCTGCATCGTGGTCACGGGATGGGAGAACTGCAGGACTCTGATGTCGCACGTACGGCCGTGGCATACATTCAGAATCGTGAAGATGACAGACCTTTCTTCCTGTCTGTAGGGTTCCTGAATCCACACGATTGCTGCTTCCCGGCAATGCCGCACGGGGGGCCGGCCAAATACGGTCTGGGCGCCAAGCTCAAAGACAAGCTGCCACCTCTGCCTGGTAATTTCGATTATGACTATGCCAAAGGCGGAAGGCCGAATGTTCGGAACTGGAGCCTGCAGGATTGGCAGTACTACATATATGTTTATCACAGAATGGTGGAGATGGTGGATTGTGAAATCGGCCGGGTCTATGACACGTTGAGAAGATCCCACTACGCCGACAACACATTGTTCATTTTCGCTTCGGATCACGGAGACGGACTTGCCTACCATTCCAAAACGAGCAAGGGATTTATGGAGGAAGAAGCCTACAAGGTGCCTACAATCGTATGTTGGCCGGGTCGTGTACCTCAAGGAGTTCAAGATACCGGTCACATGGTCAGTGGAGTTGATATCGCGGCGACGATCTGCGACTATGCAGGAGCCCCGCCTTTGCCGAAGACCACAATTGCTCGAAGTTGGCGACCCCTTCTCGAAGGAGAAGAGGTGGACTGGAGGGAGTATCTCGTTGGGGAGACTTCCGTGGGTCGAGTGGCAGTGGCTGTACGGACGGATCGGTATAAAAGCATCATGAATACGGAAACCACCCGGTTTTACGACATGCAGGACGATCCGCTGGAGACCAGAGACCTGTCGGATGAGCCGGCATATGCGGACCTCATCCGACAGCATCGCGACCACTTCAGGGAGTATCTGAACCGGATTGAAGTATTTCCTGAGCCGGAGGAGGGAAGAAATCAGGGGAAACGAGGCAACCTCTATCGGGAATACATCGAGTGGTACGAATCCGTAAAGAGGGAGGTATAGTCGATGACAGCTTCCAGTCAGCCGGGCATAGAACAAGTGACGGACCCGTATGCCGTCAGGGCGATTCGAGAATACCTGAAGGATTTCTCACCAGTTGATCGAGACGCCACGGATCTTGAAAACTTCACCCTTACTTTCAGAATCGTGAACTGGGTGTTTGCACCCAATGTTCCTGCTCCGGATCCGACTAGCGAAATGGGGTCGCTGATCATCCAACGAAGGGTCCGGAATGGTGAGATTGAGTATCAAATTGAACAGCAGACAGAGGTCGGCGGAACGAACCATCTTGAAGCCCAGATCCTCTGCGAGGACAATGAGTTGGATACGCTGAAGTCCTGGAATATCAAAACCCGATACATGTTGCCATCAGGGAAAGAGGATGAACGGCTGGTTCTGGCCGAGAGTGGAACCAACAGGGAAGGAACGATTTGCCTCGGCTCCGGGCAATCGTTTCAGGCTGAGAATCCCGTCGTGAGTCAATGGACGGTTCTACATCATCTGATGACGAGGGGAAATGAACATACTCACTCAAGTTTCGAATTGCTTCAGGATTTATCACTTTTCAAACCCAATCAGACGTTGATGTACGATGGCCCCCTGCGTATCGATAACAAAGATGGTTTGAATGTCGGTACCTTTGTCCAAATTGGATCAGGAATACAGCCCATCCACTACCTTCTGGATGATCAAATGCGGCCCCAGATAGTAACCTTCAGCATTCTAGCCTGGATTTTAAAGGATATCACATAGCGATGACAATTCGTGGGTAGTAGACAGAACTACCATATGTAGATTTGCTAGAGCAAGAAGACCAGCATAGGCGATGTTGCTGTGTTTTATTCCAACTTGCAATTCCACGAAGGTACTCCAAACCGTCAGCAAAGTGGAAAAAGTGAAGGTTTTTATCTACTTCCCATCTATTTACCTCAATATATCATGCGTGCTATAATGTCTAAGCAAGTCCGCTGACTCAGCACTTAGCATATGGTTTAGATGATCTTTGGGATGGAGAACCCTTTTATACGTTCCTATTGTGGTAAGCGAAGCGGTGTTAATGGGGCCGGATGAATGAAAAGGCATTTACGTTAATAGCGAGAATATTGTGATGTTGAGCCTTAAACCTTGATGCTAACAGTCTTGAGAGTGCCGTAAGGTTAGTCCCAGTATCCTTTGCCTGCTTCTATTTTCCTTAAATACATTTCATGCATTGCAAAAGGAGATATTAATAAATGGGATTCGAAATTTCAGAGCAACAAATTTGTCAGTTTAAGACCGATGGTTATCTCGTTTTGCCATCAGTCTTCGATCCCTCCGAGGTCAAGACCATGCGAGAAGAAGCCGATTTCATCTTGGAATTAGTAGTCAATTCTTCACTGTATCATCAGCGAAAAAGCGGACGGTTGGATATTCGCCAGACCCAAGCCGGTCAGATTGTGCGAAAAATTCAACCGATTAACGACCTCTCGCTCTGCCTAAGTCGCCTCTCCACCGAAAAACGTCTATTGGGTCCGTTGGCCCAACTCATGGATGATCAGCCCATATTAATGGAAGAGAAATTAAACTACAAGGAACCGTTACCAACACCAGTCGATATCGAATCGGCAGAGATGGAAGATCGGTTTCCCGTTCACAACGACTGGGCTTATTATCAGGCGCAAAATTACCCACAAGCAATTATCTCCTCTGCTATTAGTATGGATGCATGTACCTCAGAGAGCGGACCAATTTGTGTTTGGCCTCGGTCGCACCAAAAACATCTCGAACATCAAAGCATCAGCCTGGGATTGCAGGTCAAAGACGAGTTGATCGACTTTAACGCTGGACAGGAGATTCTATGCGAAGCCGGATCAGTAATGTTCTTTCACTCTGTCTTGGTTCACAATTCTAGACCAAATACCTCGGGTCGACCTCGGCGGTTGATGATATACAGTCATTACCCGATACAGTTTAATCTAGGAAATGATGTTCGAAATGGCTCTAGGCGGCTGATCGAGTCACCTTATGAAATAGAGTATTTGCGGGCTAAAGCCAGCGGTAGAACCGAAGATCTGTTTTCAGCTCCTATTTTTGGTTAATGAAAATAAAATGGGCGGGTTTTCATTCCCATTTTCTACTAAAAGTTTTAAGCAACTAGGCACTCCCTTACCTTCACGAATCACGATAAGCCCACGGCGGTACATACAATACGTCGGATAATCTCCCAGCGCAAAAGAACAGCTTCAAAAACGGCGTAAAGATCTTCACGGGTTTAACTTGTGTACGGGGTAGTCAGGCGGGTACCATCGGTCAATTGATACCCTTTTTTCTTCTCTCAAATAGTTTCCTTCTCTTAATCTGACAGTTCGGCAAACTGACATAAAAACCTTCAGTTTGCCTCTTGGCTGGCCCATCTTAATATAATCCATCGATACTCTTCTCAAGATTGTTCTTCTTAAGCTAATTCAAGCTTGAACCCGATGGTTCAGATTGGATCACAGGTTATACTTTACATAGCTTTATCGATGTGCTATTTTCTAGTTATTGACACAGGCTAGGGAAGTTCCAAATTGCTCGATTAAAACGGGAATGCCAACAATACTTTGACCTTTCCCACTGAGAAAGACTGTTATTACAGCTTCAAATTTGCGGAAGAATGAGTGCATCGCGCGAGGATTACAGATGGATTACATCAGATTTGGATCAACAGGCCTCAAAGTGAGTCCATTGGCCTTTGGCATGGCATTTCGTGAGCAGAGTGACCAGGCGAAGGCGTTGAAAACCGTTGAGGCCGCAATTGATCGCGGTATCAATTTTCTCGACTGTGCCAATACCTATGGGCCGACCAACGACCGGTCATTGGGCCCTGGGCGATCTGAGCAGATTCTGGCAAAAGCGATTAAAGGCAAGCGAGATAGCTTAGTCATTACCTCGAAAGTAGAAGAGTCCGTTGATTCTGGCCCGAACGACTTAGGGCTGTCGCGATATCATATTCTGCGAGAAGTTGAGAATACGCTCTCGCGGTTGGGAACCGATCACATCGATATTTATCTCGCTCACCATTCAGATCCTTCAACATCAATTGAAGAAACTGTTAGCGCTTTTGATCGCCTCATCCAGGATGGTAAGATCCGATATTATGGCTTCTGCAATTTCAAGGCATGGCAGGTCGCCACAGCACTATGGGCGGCGGATCGAAGGGGCTTCGAGCAGGCAGTTTGTTTTCAGGCACCATACAATCTGATTGATCGAAAGCTGGAAAATGAGGTGTTTGGCCTTGTTCGAGATCAACGACTTGCCGTTATGGCGTATAGCCCTCTCGCGGTTGGGCTTCTGGCGGGTGTTTATTCACCGGATGAACCACCGCCTAAGGACAGATTGTGGGGTTCAAAGTGGCGCCATCGGTTTGAAGGCCAACTAGATGGCCGCCCGGGGCGGATATTGATAACAATTCGTGAAATTGCAGCTGAATTGGGCAAAACGCCTGCTCAGGTCTCACTGGCATGGGTTCTTTCCCGCGATGAGATATCCGTTGCGGTTGTGGGATGTGACGACGTGGAGCAGGTTGATGAGAATCTTGGCGCTCTGGATTGCCATCTGAGTGGGGATCAATTAGATCGACTGAATCGTCTTTGAGATCTGCCTTCGAGTAATCCTCAAGGGCCCAGTTTGGGGAGTAGCTGTGTTTGGTAGGGCGGTTCTTGGAACGGAAATTCGCTCAACCTGCGTGTGGCTTTCCTCTACTTCAGCTATCCTTTAGAAGTGGCAGTCGGATTATACAGAAGCACGGAAAATCGTTATTTTGAAGTAAAAGTTTTAAGTAACTAAATGATCACTGAAACCCGCGCAAAAGATAACTCGTGTACGGGGTAATCAAGCAGGTATTAGCAACCCTTAGTTGACACCTTCTCCTCACCCCCACGAGTTACGATAGGCCCACGGCGGACCAAACCCCGGCATCTGCAGTTTACTCCTATCTTCAAACATGGAAATACTCTCCAGCTAGAATCTAAAAACCCAAGCCGCACAATCCATCCATGCTGGTCTGAATTAGACTTCAGGCTGGTGTGGGTGGGTTTTATTTTGACCTGCATTACAGTCTTAGAATATCCCTCCAGTCGAACAACCGAGACCTTGAAACACCGCATAATCCAATTTTTGTCACATTTAGCCTAAAGTCTTCGGATGATCCTGCCGATAGATAATCAGGTCATAGCTATATCTGTATCTATATCCAGTTACTGGTATCCATATGAACACCTTTAGAATCAACAGCAANNCAGCATCAGCGCTNGCTTACAGGAACCTATCCAAGACTCAGTCTGGTCTGCAGACAACATTGGAACGGTTATCCTCTGGNNTGCGTATTAACAAAGCAGCTGATGATTCTGCTGGTTCCGCTATCAGTACCCGAATGTCTAACCAGATACGGGGTATGAAACAAGCCAATGAGAATGCCCAGCAAGCTAATAATCTGATTCAGACAGCGGAGAATGGCTTGCATGACATCAGCGATATGCTGAGTCGCATGCGGGAACTGGCTGTGCAGGCATCTACCGATACATTGAACAATACAGATCGAGCCAGCATCGACCTTGAATACCAAGTCCTGAAGAATGAGGTTACACGTATTGCCAATGTAACCCAGTACAATGAGATGGATATCCTGAACGGTACTGATTACCGTAATCAGGTGAATGCTAACAACTCTACCGCTGATGACGTATCAGGAGTAAGTATCCAGACTCTAGACAAAGTTATAAAGGGGACGTATACGTTACAAGACCAATCGATTACCAATTCCACAATTCAACTGAGCAATTTATCAATTAATACCACCGGTGGAGATACGAATCTAAGCATCTCCACTTCAGCAAATGGCTTGATCGCTGGTGGGGATTACCGTGTCATACGAAGCAAAATCAGCAGTGACATTATTCTGCAGATATCACCTGATAGCGGAACAACATGGAATTCAGTCAATACCATACCATCTCACACACTGCCAACAAATGGCAGTTCAAACACAGCTACGTTCCAGACGACAGACGGAGGTCAGATACAGCTCGCATTGTCCAGTCCTGCTATCTTCACGAATACAGGTTCACCTACCCAAGACGCTGATGGTGATGGTGTCCCAGATGCCAAGGATGATTATCCGACGGATGCAAGTAAAGTCAAGGATTTAGATCCTGCATTGGCCTTAACAGACTCACCAGGAGCTGAGGCCATTGTTGTGTTAGATTCTAGCAATAGCGACATGGTTGAAAAAGATGGTAGTAATAAGGTAAGTAAATGGTTCGATATTAGTGGGAAAACGAATCATTTCTCACAATCAAATACATCAAGACAACCGGTTTATAATCTTGGTACAAACAGTATTCAGTTTAATGGCAGTGCAAGCGGCTATTCTCCTAAAAACGCCTTAATAACAAACGTCGAAAATACAAGTATTGCAGACATTGGAGTGGATCCATTTAGCTTGTTTATTGTGGCAAAACCAGAGGGCAGCTATTATCAGTCCGTATTTAGTGCCTGGGATCAAAACAGCTCAACTGTAGGTCCACATGGGTTCCAGATTAAAATGGACTTGTACGGTGGTAACAGAGCTTTTTATCTGACGAACTATGGAAGTGTTGCGAAAGATAGTTTGAATTTAACAGATGATGGTGGTGGGAGCAGATGGGCCATAGAATACGGAGAAACTCAAATTTACACAATCACTAAATCTCAGGATACTAATTTTGATGCTTTTACCAATGGGACGAAAGAATCATCTGGGGAAATGGATGAGATTGATTTTTCGCAGTTAGAGCAATTGAGATTGGGAGATATATCTGGTCATGGTGAAAGCAATCTCGCTTATCCTGGTGGAAGTAACAATTTTAATGGAAATAATTGGGGTGGTGAAATTTTTGAGGTGATATTAATTAAGGGAGAACTATCTGATGTTGATCGAACAAAAGTTAATGCTTATCTGGCTGATAAATGGGATTTGACAACAACAGTTGACAGTGATGGTGATGGTGTGGTGGATGCCAATGATGTTGATCAAGACATCCAAATCCTTAGTGAGTTTTCAGTTCCAATTAGGACATTATCATTGACGGATGCTGATGACAATTCTCAGGATTTAGATTATGTTGCTGGGAGTTCAGAAACCCTCAACTTTTCAGATTTCGGCATCCAAGTTGACTTAGATAGTACCTATTCTCCCAGTAGTGGACTGGATGGTACAGATATAGAGATTGCTGCTAATCGTGATTTACAAGTAGGAGCCGATAACGACATCAACCATCAGTTGCAGCTGGGTATCAGCAGTGTAACAGCCAGCGGTTTGAGAATTAATGGCAGCCAAGTAGTTGATATCGACCAAGCTAGATCAGCCATCACCTCACTTGACAACGCCACTGATATGGTTAATCAGGAACGAAGCTACTTGGGTTCGATGCAGAATCGTTTAGCTTTCACTATGTCCAACCTGACCAGCCAAACCCAGAATATCGAAGCCGCACGTTCCAGCATTCAAGATACTGACTTCGCTGCTGATGCAGCTGACCTAGCCAAGCACCAAATACTAGCCCAGTCTGCTACTGCTATGTTGGCTCAAGCTAGTGCAATATCACAGAACATACTCTCGTTAATCGCAGCCTAATTTGCAGCTTTCCCAAGTATAAGCAGGAATCAGATTGTCCAAATATACAACTTTCTTACCTCAACATACCATATTTGTGGAAGTTGGACCAACTCTAATGCAGTTTTGAGGTCGATCCACTTTTCAAAACCATACCGTAGTTTCACATGGGATGGATAACCTTCCTCAAAGGAAGTTGTATTCCTCTGATTAGGCTTACAGAATAGCATTGATCTATTCCAGATAAGATTTCATAGTATGCAAGGCCGTTTCAACATCGCGATCGAAATCGTC
>PACG01000183.1:4665-9581 GCA_002699335.1 Candidatus Poribacteria bacterium | reverse complement strand
AACCACAGTATTCTGGCTAGAGTCTATTTCAATCTGTTTATTTTTGAATAAGAATTCTGAAATGAATCTACTAAAAGGATGCCTGCAGGTCATAAACACCAATTCAAAAGGCGAATCAAAGACTTTAGATTTAGCTAACAATTCATAGTGTAGGTGTTGGGAGGGTTCTGGATAATAGGTGGATTTGGCAGCTTCCAACCTGTTATGGTAGGTAATTGTCCATCCTTCCGTCAAAAATTGTTCAGTAATAGATGTGCCACCCGTTTTAGGCACATGGATGTGTAGTAATTAAGATTGCCCTGAGTATAAATTGGCATTTGGCTACCGATTGATAATCTCATTGCCAAGGTCTAAATTTCTCATCCTTTTAGCCATAGTCTTTACGGTTGTCTCTTGTAATCAGGGCCTAAATTACAATGTTTTGCCTCAAAAAGCCAATCATAATCAAGATATAATTCCGGTGGAATTAAAGCGGACGGAGATTTATGAGTACAGAACAGGAATTTCTGGCGATGAAGAGGGGGCTTCAATTAAGAAACAAGGCCAGCATTATGAAATAAGCGAAATTATCAGAGATTCAACTACAAACTGGGAGGCCATATATCGCTATCAAGCAAAGAAAGATTACGTAGGCAAGGATGAAGTGGAGATTGAAACTAGTAGGGGCTCAGATGGGACCAGCCTGCCCACTGAAATAGAAGTAATAACCATTAGGTTTATTATCACTAACTAAGGGTGCTCATAATAGCAAATTGTCTGTAATGGCAATAAATTTAGAAGCTGAATCTATCAGGGATTTCGCGGTGAGTTGGCTGACACCATAAACTTCAGCTAAAACATCATAGTTCCTGCGTATTTTATGGAGCAATAAATCAAAATCACCATCTCCTGAGGCCAACACCACCACATCTGATTGTGGGGCATATTCCATCACGTCCAGTGTGATGCCGACATCCCAATCACCTTTAGTTGAACCATCACTTCTTTGAATAAATGGTTTTAGCTTAACTTCGAAACCGATCGCTCTGAGTATATTCTGAAACTGTCTTTGCTTTTCATCACCTCTATCGGTAGCATAAGCGATAGCAGCAATTACTTCTCTACCTGAGGTTGCCTGAGCCCAAAAGGTATTGTAGTCAAAGTTAGAGTTAAAACCTTGCTTGGTAGTGTAATAAATATTCTGCACATCTACAAATATAGCAACTCGTTTCATGAAAATATCCAGCCGACGATATTCAATATCTGATTAAGATTTTTATTTGGGGTGATAAAATGGAGAAGCAAAAAAGAAGGTGAGTCAGAGGGTAGGACTCACCTTACAGAAGGAAGTTTTGAAGATACTATTATTATCGTTAGGTTTTACTGAGGCTTTAGTTCCAGAAATAAAAAAGGCGAGTATTTGTAACTCGCCTTGATTGTTCTTCTTCAACTTCTTGTGCAAGGTTCAATGTATCAATGCCTTTCCTCTAATCAGCTATTATAAAACACGCCGTGAATTTATGCAATGATGGCGATAACATCATAAAGAGCAGAGGGCAATTAAACCATTTAAGTCTTATAATCAGATATTTTCTAGCCTTGCTACTCTGCTGATTAGCCAGCAATGGTATTCGGTCTGATCCTATTGCTGATATGATTGATTCGCTCCAGTTTAGCCCAGAAATTCTAGCCAAGAAGCCAACTTCTGGTCTCGACGTTGAAACGACCCTATCGCACTTTGCTATCCTCACTTATCTGGTTGAAGTCGAAGACCTGCGTCCACATATTCACCAGCGATTCGAACTTGATTGCATTACACTGTCCAATGACGGTCGGAAAGCCTTAGTCTCAGTTGTACCTTTTTTGGACCTGGATTTCCGCTTTGTTCAATTTCCCTGGCTTAAGTGGACTTTTGCCCAGACCAACTATCGGGCTTATGTTACTGATATGGAAACGGGTGAACATGTGGTTTGGTTTTTCGGCACTTCGCTGGATTCCTGGACAGTGAACATCCCACGTTGGACCTGGCAGTTGCCATGGCATCGAGCCAATATCCGTTTTGATACCCAGTACGACAATCAACAGCAGGCATATACTAATTACCAGATGGTTACCCACAGCCAGTGGGCTGGAGCAAATTTAGAGTTGTCGGATACAGGACGACCGCCAAAACAGTTGCTGGGATTTCCTAATTTGGAGTCGGGGTTGGTCTTGTTGACACACCCGCTGCGTGGCTACTTCTACCGTCGGGATGGAAAACTGGGCAGTTACTCCATTTGGCACGACCAACTGCAACCCACCGAAGGCCATGTTAAAGAGGCCAATTTTCCCCTACTCCATCGACTAGGCCTGGTTGAGGAAAGCGATTTATCGGCTATACACAGTGTTTTGATTCAACCGAAAACCGACTTCACTATCTATTTGCCACCAGTCAGGGTTTTAGATACATACCGATAATATCACTTGAGCCGAATTTAAACCTCGGAAATTTTCAAGCTAGACAGGTAGAAAACAAGTGAAGCTAGCGGTTGTAATCCTTACNGCCTTTGGTATGTTTCGGGATATATGGGCAATTCTGGCACCCATTTCCACAACATTGACCTTGAGAAATTAGAACTTCTCTTTTTAAGGGCGGGTATGCGAGGGTTGCTTTAAGGTCTTCTTGTGCTAAATTGCGGCTGCCTTTTCGGGNGCTTTTAACTTTTACTGTTTGCATTCTTTCGGGTTCAGAACTAAACCAAATTGCATGGCGCAGTATGCCACTGGTTAGCAGGCATTATGAATTTACTTTAAGATAGTCGTCTGTTATCTTGCAACAGCACGGATGAAGGAATGCATGGCTATAAACTCTTCGACCGTAATTTATCTGNAGAAGAGATGTAACAGGTTATTTTGAATATGAAATCAATGGGAGTATATACGAGTAGCGAGTAGCCAACTTATTCAGAGTTCCTGATAGCACTAACTACAGAACAGTCTCTGGAAATATGCACAATTCCATTATTGTACGACNGGACCATAATGGTCCTGTCGTCTATGCCATCGAAGTGAGGGTAAAGCTTGGGTTTTTATCAAAACCAGTCAATACTTGGGTAAGTTTTATACTNATATTTAATAATGTCCGATACTATCCTATTTCAGTATCACCATTTTCTTGGTTTNTGTATAATCGCCCGCCTGNAACTGATAGAAGTAAGTGCCTGGAAATACTTGTTCTCCATTCTCACTTCTGCCATCCCAATATATTGCCTTACTAGATTCCACATAATTCCCTGCTGATAAATGACCTAACTTAATCATTCTGATTTGCTNNCCAGTTACGTCATANATTTTAGCTGTGACAGTTGAATCTTGTGCTAATTGGAAAGGTCTCCAGGTATTGGTAACATATACAGTGTTTTTTGACCAGTTTCAGTATTTGCCTTACAGCACAGGTTCATAAACCTTTTATCCGAGAACTAGTCGGGCATTCACATAGTAGCATTACCATGGACGTCTATGGTGGCAGGAAGCCGATAGAAGTTCTGGCACCGGAGTGCGTGATAAAAATTGATTATTCTGATTAGTAAATACTTGCAGAATTATTGCGCTCCATTTTGCTTCGCCTTTAATTCCTCGGCAGTTTCACCCCCATGTTGGCGCAATAGATTCTCGATTTCCTTATTTTTTGCTCTATCGACTGGTGTTTTACCCCAACAGATTGGATTCACCTTGGCATTATTAGCTATTAGCAGTTCCACAATTTCTCGATGTCCTGCAAAAGAGGCATTGTGAAGCGGTGTTTCGCCATCCCAACCCTTTCCGTTGACATTAGCGTCTGCACTCAATAACCGAATCACCTTTTGTATGTCTCCATCAAAAGCGGCTCTATTTAACCCCATATCTGTTTCCAGTCTATCACAGGACAAGCCGATAAAGGCGACGAAAAGCCAAATAAACTTTTTATATTTCATCTCAGACTTATGTGCATCAATTAATTTAAGTCAACTACGCATCTAAAACCTGTATAGTTGTTCTTNATTTCTGGGTTTTGATAATTTCTTAATGCAACTCTTAGGAAGTGTTTGAAACTCATCCAGCTACCCCCTCTAATCACTCTTCTTTCCATTGGAGTGGATTCTGGCCCCTTAGGGTTTTCAGCCTCTGAGACTAGATAATAATTTTCATCATATAAATCTTCACACCATTCCCACACATTTCCCATTACATCAAATAATCCATAACTATTGGGTTTGAAACTTGCCACCGGTGAGGGATTTTCCCAGATATCTGTACCACCTTTGCCTTTGAAGTTTGCATCTGTGTGTTTTAGTTCATTACCATGGGCAAANCGTTGGCCGATTAACCCACNTCTAGCGCTATATTCCCATTCGGCTTCACTTGGTAAACGCTTACCTGTCCATTCGGCATAAGCTTGAGCATCAAACCAACTAACCCCGATTACTGGATAATTGTCATCAGGTGTAATTTTTTCTACCCAATCGGGNAAAGGTGGATGTTCGGTTGCTTTCAAGAATCTCTTGTATTGGCCCAAAGTTACCTCACAAATATCCATATAGAATGCATTAAGGCTGACTTTGTGAGTTGGAAGCGAAGGGGCCATGAATTCTTCAGGCTCTTTTAGCACATCTCCCATCTGAAAACTACCCTCTGGAATCAGCACCATTTTTGCACCATCGGTTTGCCATATGATTTCTTTCGAAGGTTCCTTATCGACGGATTTGGTGCTGGTTTGACTTGTATCTACAGGCTTAGTTGGACTNTTGCCACAACCAGCAAGCAGAACCAGGGCAAATAATAAACTAAAGGCGAAATACTTATACATAAAGCAACTGAATCCGAGATGAATAACTAAGCAAGCCCTTAATTAGCCANGNACTCTGAGGTTCTAAAAAAGGGAATAAAATAATATGGTGGCAAAAAAAGAAGGTGAGCCA
>PACG01000183.1:0-4658 GCA_002699335.1 Candidatus Poribacteria bacterium | reverse complement strand
TGGCTCACCTTACACAAGAAGGAAGTTTTGAAGATNCTATTATTGTCGATTAATTCAGTCATAACTTGAATGCGGAAACAAAAAAGACGAGCATTATTAGCTCGCCTTGATTGTTCTTCTTCAACTTCTTGTGCAAGGTTTAATGTCTCAAAACATTTCCTCTGCTCTCTATTTTAGAGTAACGACTCTATTTATGCAATGGTTTTGATTATCTGCTTCAGAAGCATATAGTGACAAACACTTAAGCCATCCCTAAACATTGGCCGCATGTTGAGTTAACTTTGCCCGAAAAAGATACAACTGATTTTGTAATCAATGCTGCCATAAATTATTCGTTCAAAAGAGGTGAACAAATTATATGCATTCATATCGTTAAACGGCAAAATTTGTGTCATGTAGACAAGGGCAAATTCATTCTCAAAATCGATAGTAAAGATAAGTATTAAAAAAATCCTGCCCAATATGCTATGCCTTTTAGTCTGACAACTGAGTTTCCCTCGTATGCCCAAGCCAGAGTCCCGTTATCATAATTGTCAAAGAAACTATCTTTGTCTCCTCTTGGTTTTGTTTCAATATTTTTATCAGGAATGTATCTATGGGTTTGCTTGAACTCATGAAGCTGAGGAGAATTCAGTAAATCGAACGTACTGTCCTCTAAAATCTTTATCCCGTTGAAAGTCCCTTTATTTAACGTACAAGCTAAAAATTTCCCATAATTCTCGGCCGAACTTGATAATCCACCACCTCCATTAAAACTTTCAGAAGGATTACTTTTTTGATATTCATTTTTAACAAGAGTTCCATTTTCAGAATTTCTATCTGATGAAGCAACAACCAAATGTTCCAAGGTTAAAGGCAGTTCTAGTGGCGAATCCTATTCAGATGTAGACTGTTGCTGGGTTAGTTTCGTGTCGTTTTCTTACACTTTTTTCCTCTTAAACCCCACCCACCGGAAAATTCTGCCTCCATTAAACAAAACTAAGCCTGCAACCGATAAGTAAGTATTGGCATAGTAAATGCTTTAGTATCTTAAGCATCACTGCTCAAACCACATGTCCGTACAGGCATACCGCGCAAATCAACCAGCACAGGGTATATGACCTGACAATGGCATGTGGTTTTTTTTACGTTTATTTTGCTTTCTCAAACACTTAACCTCATTAGTTATCCCTGCTGGTGGTTTTTTCTTTTGCTCGAAAACAAAAAAGCCCTCTTGCTTTTACACCGCGGGGCCGGTAATCGTTGAGGCTACTAATTTTAAGAAGGTATTATCTTCAAAGAGAACATTAAATGAACTGGCACGGCGTTGTCCTGACTCTTTATAGTGTCGCTTAACTAACTACCCTATCACATGCTACAGTAACCTGTTCAAGCATATCAGAGTCTANAACATTTGGAATCTTTAAGTAGCCATTNNGGNCAAAGAACTTCCNTTGNTAGTCCTCGANCTTTTTGAATTTCATATGTCCTTTCTCCTCCNATGCGGCAAACAAAAAGAAGTCTACCATGTTTCTAATTTAGCGAACAGGNTTGCTAACTAAAGGAAAGACGGAACAGTGATATGTTAAAATTACAATATGGAGGGACGCATGAAGTTCACCAAACTCGAAGATGAACAGAGGGAGTTCTTTGATCGGAGCGGATACCTAGTGATACGCAACGCGTTGGATTCCGACATGTTGAAACTCGTGACGGCGGCATGCGATAGGGTCGTCGAACGGCGATGTGATGAACCCAGTGGTCGGACCAGCTTGGTTAACGTGCTGCCCGAAGACGAAATTTTCATGCCGTTACTTACTTGGGAAACGACGGTTCCGCTGGTGGTTCAGTTGTTGAGTTTCAATCTCCGCCTGGCGAAATCACATCTCATCTACAAATACCCTGATCCTCCGGAAACCAAGCCGTCAACCAATTGGCACCGTGACTTCAGGGAAAGTCCCTTCGATATGGGGCCTCATCGCTGTGTGCGCTTACTGATCAAGGTCGTTTACCAACTTTCCGATACCACGAAGCCGCTAAGCGGCAATACCATGCTGGCGCCCGGAAGCAACACGCTTACCCGGCCGCTCGAGATTCCGGCGGAGCAAAATGACCCGGAGAATGCCATAGAACTTCAGCTAAAAGCTGGTGACGCCTTTCTTTTTGAGAATCGGACCTATCACCGAATCGGGCTCAATCGGACAAAAGTTCCCAGGAAATGCCTGATGATGGGCTATTCCTATAGCTGGATTACTCCGCTTGATTACGACGTGCAGCCGGATTGGCTGGTGGAANAGGTAAAGGACCCAATTACGCGACAACTCGTCGGAGGTAGCAAGATGTCGAGCACGGAAGTTGACCCGTGGGCGCTCAGGAAATGGGCAGATCAGCATGGTTTGCAGCGTGCGGCAGAGATCGAATTTGAGCACCTGACAACTTGAGTGGCGGCTTGCACGAGCNCGAGGCGATAAACGCAACGAAATTCATCGCTGCGCGTTGACTAATGTCTCGACGGAGGTCCCCATGACTGACAGCAAGTTCGTCCTCTTGGCAACCACCATTCTAGATACCGGTCGTGCCCTCGATGCGGGGATGCTTTCCTCAGAAAGGTTGCTCCAGCTGTATGCCAGCCGGATTGAGGCCTACGACAAGCGGGGGCCGCGGATCAATGCAGTGATCAGTCTCAATTTGCCTTGAAACAGCGCGAAGCTTGGACAAAGAAGACAAGCAGACTATACCTCGCAGCCTATTGCGCGGTGTTCCGGTGGTGCCCAAAGACAATATAGACAATATAAACGTCGAGGGTATGACGGCTACTGGCAGGTTCGCGCCACGGGCAGAGCCCTATCCTGTATGGTGCGGCAGTCACGAGAAAATTGAGGGCAGCTGGTGCCGTCGTCGTGGCGAAAGTGAATGCNAATGAGTGGTTCGGCCGGGCGGGCTGAGTGAGAGCATCCTGGGTGGCCAAACACGTAACCCCCACAACCTCTATTACACGCCGGGAGGGTCGAATTGCGGCAGCGGGACCGCCGTAGCAGCGAATTATGCTCCCCTCAGCATAGGCACTGATACGAGCAGTTCGGTGTTGATACCCAGCGCGTTCAGCTTTCGATCTGGCTATACTGTTCCTAAGTCAAGTACATTTTCTACTTTGATTTTAACTGATAGTTGATTAGAATGATCAGAATCTTGAGGTAAAAATGAATGCAGCACTAACTTTTGGTCCTGGAGACATTCGTGTAGAATCATTGCAAGATCCAATTCCTGGTGTTGGCGAGGTTTTGGTTAAAGTAGAAAGCTGTGGTATTTGTGGTGGCGATTACAGTGCACATAAGCCAGGAGTCAAAAAATTGCCTAAACTCAAAGACCCAATAATCGCAGGTCATGAAGTAGCAGGTACCATAGTTGATTCTGGGAAAGGCGTTAGCGGGCTGCCAATTGGAACCAAGGTTGCGGTGAGTCCAAATCGTCCATGTGGGAGTTGCTTGACTTGTCACAAAGGCATGTCGAATCTTTGCCAGAATCGAAAACCTCGTGTACTTGAACAGGGAGGAGGCTTCGCTGAATATACGTCAGTATTCTCTGAACAGTGTTTTCCTATTTCTGCTGATACCAGTTTGCTTGAGGCTGCCGTGGCCGAACCCTTAGCTTGCTGTATACACTCAACAAACCGGATACATGTTCAGCAAGGAGACGATGTAGCCATTATTGGCGCTGGCTTGAATGCTCAAATTTTCGTTCAGCTGACCCGGCTAAAAGGGGCCCGGCGAGTAACTGTCATCGATAGTATATCTAAGCGATTAATGATGGCATCGGTTCATGGTGCAGACGTANTCATTGATTCGTCCGTCACATCGCCAGAGCAGATGATCAGTCATTTCCCCCGGGGAGCAGATGTTGTGATCAATACCAGAGGGGCAATGGAATTTACTAAACTAGCGTTCGATATTTGTGCGGTAGGTGCACGCATACTTTGTTATGGTGTTGCACCTGTGGGGGAGACTATTCCTATTGAACCAAACATGATTTTTCGAAAGGAAATTCAACTTATTGGTGGACGTTCATTCAACAACACCTTTAGNGCGGCCGTGGACTTGATTGCATCCAAACGTGTNCAAGTTGATCCTCTGGTTACGCGAACGGTTAATTTAGAACGATATTCAGAGATTATTAATTCTCCATCAGAAGATCACATAAAGACTGTTGTTGTTCCAAATCAAAAGGCCCCAGNAAAGTACCGCTGGTAGAGCTCTTGTAAAATGAGAAGCTGCGTTACTTTTACTAAGTCAAATAAGATTCTGCGACCGGTCCCACGTGTTAAAATATTCGGTAATGTAGCTCTTAATCCACTGATATCAGAAGTTAAGTCCACAAATTCTCTTATAGATCTCAGCTAACCAATCAGCGGTNGGTGGAATATCCTGCCAGTCGGCCCAGGCTCACGANCANGGGCGGTTNGCGATTGAACAAGTAGCGGACAAAATCGATGTCACGGCGAGAATAGGATGTGTGGCAGAAGAAAGGTTTCTACACCACAGTGTCTTGAAGCCGGCGTAGCTTAAGAACAAAGGAGTCCTGGTTCAACGTTACCATNTCATAGGTAATGACTGTGCCTTGCGACACATCCTGTTTCAGTTTGACATCGTAAGCCAGACCGAGAGGCAAAAAGCCGCTTTGGC
>PACG01000182.1 GCA_002699335.1 Candidatus Poribacteria bacterium | reverse complement strand
AATCTGGACCACAGCAGACAGGCATTTTACCCGACAATAGCAGCATAATGCCTGTTTGGTCTGGTGTCTGATCTGACTCCTTCCCGCTAGAATCCTATATTCGCTGCCCTTCATGAGGCCAGTTAGAGTGCATGTAGGTTGCGCACTTGTTGGGTGTAACTTTAAGGTGCAATTTGTAAGGCTTGATGATATTAACTTCCAACACGGTCGAACCGATTCACAAGATTCTATACTGGCACAGAATTAAGGAACGCGAAAAAAGAATTTCAAATAATTTTTAGGTCGTCTTATTTTCCTCAAACTTGCAAAATGTCGTAAGAATTGGGTTCCGGGAGGATCGTGAATTGGATAGGGTTCTAGAATGAGCTTTCTTTTTGGGTGGTGTCGTAGAAAATTCTACGATGCTAAATTTCGTTAATTCAAGGAAGATCGGTTGTCTTGAGATCGGCAACCGATTTAAATGACCCCGTATTTTCCATTTGATCAAGTTATTGTTGGATCCGCTGGTATTGTTTAACCCTATGAATAAAGGGTGTTCTCACGGTGAAGGCAGCAAACAGCAGGAAATCCAATGGGTGAAATGAAAAAGAACGTGTTGCGCGTCGGTTTCGACCGAAGTTTGAAGCTGGAGTTTCATGGTTCGAAGGTTACGAACGGCGCAGGCCTGCAGGCCAACTGGGAATTGGAGGACGTCTTGGGATTGACGGTGATGCCGGAAGACATCTTCGACAAATTGGCGTAGCAGGGAGAATAAGTGGTAACACTGACGGCTTGGCCGCCTCAGCCTGTGTTCAGTCGCTAGGCTGGCGATAAAGATGCCAACGGGCCGAACGGCTGAGCATAGATCCTGCGATGCGTCAGGTTGTTGGTGGCGAGCAAAGTGAAACAACGCGGTTTCCAGGAGCCAGATGGGACGGTTCGAGACCAAAGTTTTGACTGATCCAGAACATGTCGATGCCCTATATACGGCCCCATCGAAATGGATTGGCCGCGATGAAAGGCGTTTTCAAGTAAAAATCAATGTGTGGCGAAGATTTCGTTGTCCCGCTTGCGATCTTGCTGATGAATTTTTTCGAAGGTCCGATTACAGAGCTCGAAACAGAGTGAATACACTAATTCCTTATTATTTCAACTCCTTCTTTTTCCAAATAGGTTATTAATATTTACACATTCACTTCGCTACGGCGGAGCAAGCAATGCAAATTCACACGACCGGACGAGACTGCGAAATGAAATTACTGATGATATTCAAACTTACATTGAAAAGAGAGCCAGAAAATTAGAAAAGTTGGCAACTAGGCCCACTGGCTTAAACGTGACGATTAAGCACGAAAAGAACCGGTATGCTACAGCACTTATACCTAAGTACCCAAAGAAGGATTTTTATGTTCATGTCGCCGATTACCATCCTGCTGAGGTACTAAATCAAGCGATGGAAAAACTTGAAGCTCAGCTCTGTCACCACAGAGGACGGTCGCATAATAAGCGACCTTGGCAGTCGCAGTCGGAAGCCGACGAGCAGTTAAATTAGTCAGTTGACACCCCCGTCCAGGCAACCCACACATTGTTGAACAACGCAACGGGATCAGTTGCGGTAAAGGGGCTCATTTCTGAGGTTTCGTTGATCTGCCCAGAATTCCCTTCATCGCACCACTGATTGAAGCCGAATGGGAATATGTAGCCAGAGGTGTAATGACTGAGAGTATCGTACGGATTGGGGCAGAGTCGATTATTATAGTGTTTCGTCGGTCAAGAATCCTACAGGGACTGGGCACTGGCACATACCGGACGTTGCGTGGTAGCGATGGCAGAACGCGGCTAAAGATCTCTGTGTGGCTAACCGGCTCGGTAGTCATCCGCACGTGCGGATGACTACTTCAGATCCCGTTGCATCTCAGAACCGGATTAGTTATCCCTGAACTATGCGGAGCGAATTTCTTGATCTCACCTTGGTCCCTCAGGTCAAAGGATTCCCTAGGTAAACAGGAAAGTTATTTTGAACTGATCTATCGTTTGATACCAGTTAATCGGCATAGATCGCCGATGCCAGCAATCTTGGGATTGATATTGATGGCAGTTTCTACCATCCGCCGTGCATCCTGGGGCAGGTTGCGGTCGAGGTAGTATTCGGCCAGCTTCTTGTAAATCCAGCCTAAATTTCGTTTGGAGAGTTTTAGCGTTTGAATCTTTTCTAAATAGACGGGAATATCCTCTAGATTTTGCGGATTCATCAAGGCTTCATAGTATATCTGAGACAATCGCTCATTGATCTCATCGATAAAGTGAAAGAAAAAGGGGTTTTTCCTTTCATCATCGATCAACTTTTGGTAAAGTTCGATCGCATGAGAGTGTAGGCCTTCAGCTTGGTAGGCTTCCGCTAGCAGAAATTCACAATCGCGGCTATCGGCATATTCGAGGAATTTGTCAATTGAAAAATCACGGTCCTGAGATCGTAACTCCTCATAGATGCGAATTCCTTCGTTGATGTTGTGATTCAGCAGTTCTTGAAACATCAGTTCGCACCTTTTCCGACGAACTTGGGTGTGACGTAAGCGCTCTAAGTACGGATTATGCTCCGCTGTCGGTTGATCGAGTGTGAGATCGTAGAGCCTTCGCCGTTGTTCGTCGCTCAAAATTTGATAAGCTGTAGTGATCCGACGAAACATTTGTTCGGCAGCCTCTTCTTGACCCGGATTTTTATCTGGATGATAGCGCTTTGCTAGTGTCCGAAACGCCCGTTTTACATCCTCAACACTTGAACCTTGCTCTATTTGTAAGGTTTGATAGTGATCTACGACTTGGCCCATGGTCGATACTTTATATCTTTCCCTAGCATTTAAATCTACCATAAATGTCACACAATTATTGGCTGTTTGTCAAGTCTGATTTTGACAAATTGACCCAGCTAATTCGATAATTTTATGTCGCAGATTATTGGGTTGATTAGTGCGGAGTTGCCAGGATAAAAATAACACCTCTATTACAGATCCGACACCAGATATGCGGAGTTGTTAGAAGAAGTTGAAAATTGGACTACGATTCGCTAATGTTTATAAATCTCGGGGTTAATCGACGCTTAGACCTCTGGTTTTAGCTTGCCAATCTTAAGCTGGTGGGGTTTCGGCCAAAATCTACTTTTCCAAAGTCTGGTACAGATCTTCTCTTTTAAACGGTTTTAGGATAAAATTATCTATTCCTGCAGAGACACATCTCATACGATCCTCCTCCTAGGCGTTCGCTGTCATTGCAATGATCGGCACATGTTCCCCTTCTCTTTTCCACGGATCGTACGCGTGGCCTCAAAAACATTTATCACTAGCATCTGTATATCCATCAGGATTAGATTACATTTTCCTACTAAAAAAACGACCACAACTTGTCCATTTCCCGCTGTTTCACAAACACACTCCATTTTTTTCCCAAAGTGACCTGAGCGAAACACTAGTTGGTTAAATCATCATACGAGCTTACCGTTAATATCACTGTAATGATGGTAAGATAAAGGAACATCTTTACTGAAAACAAGAGGTTGTCTATGCCCGTGGAAGTATTGACTGAGGCCTTGCCTTGCCGTATCTAGCGCAATTTCTGGATCTCTTCGCGAATCACTGCTGCGGTCGGAGGGAGAGGAAGTTTGACGGTTTATTTTTCGTAAGATGGTCGTTGCGTCGAGCGATAATTTCGACGCAAGCCGGATCTTCGGTGTGTAGTCCTTTGACAGAGGGTTTAACCCGACTGTCGGAACTGAAATCGGTCATGCATGCGTGGAGGAAAATATTACAACAGGTCTTTGATCTCTCATCCTGTACTGTGGCAATGATCTCTTATACTTTCGAGAGTAATATTTTAAAACTTACGCGGTTGAGTGAAAAATCGGTTATAATTGCCCTATTCATCCAACTGTTGCCCCCCGGGGAATTAGCGGCACTAACCTAACAACTCTTTTTAATCTATAAGAAAAAAGAACACTATGCGATATTCCGCCTTAACCTACTGGTCTGTGCTCCTACTAATAAAGTCTGTTGTTGCAGAAGAGGTTGTTATCGTCACCTCATTCCCCAAAGATCTATTTGAAACCTACAAATCGGCTTTTGAATCCAGCTACCCGGACACTGAACTGGTTTTTAGATCTAAGAAAACGTCTGCGGCGGTCACCTACATTCGAGAAACAGCTAAGAGACCCAACTCCGATATTTTTTGGGCCAGCGCGGTTGATGCCTTCGCTTTGCTAAAAAAAGAGGGGCTTTTAACGCCGTACACGCTACCTACTCACTTAGCAGCTCAGATTCCGGACAAAGTCGGTGACTATCCTGTTCACGACCCGGACAGCTACTTTTCCGGTTGCGCACTGAGTGGCTACGGCATCATGTGGAACAAGGAGTATTTGAAGGCCTACAAACTAGACCCACCCAAAGAGTGGAGCGATCTAACAAACTCGATTTATTACAGCCATCTGGCGATGAGTTCTCCATCCCGAAGTGGTACCACTCATTTAACCGTAGAGGCGATTCTGCAAGGATGTGGTTGGAAAAAGGGCTGGGCATTGTTGCTCCAAATGGCCGGAAACATGAGCGTAATAACCGAACGGAGTTTCGGCGTTCCGCAAGGAATTGCCAGCGGTGAATTCGGAATTGGTGTGGTGGTCGACTTTTTTGGCTTGTCCGCTGTTGCGAATGGACAACCAGTAGCGTTTGTCTATCCCTCTATTACCCCAATGGTGCCGGCCAATATCGCATTGATTAAAGGTGGGCCAAATCTAGAGGGCGCGAAAAGATTCATTAACTTCACGCTGAGCCAGGAGGGCCAAAAACTGCTTTTTTCCCCCCAAGTCAGTCGTTTGCCCGTTGTACCCAATCTGTACGATCAAGCCCCGGCAGGGTTTCCTAACCCCTTTAAGATGTCTTCGCCAATCCGGTTTGATGTCAATCTGTCTCAACAGCGTTACGATGTGATTAACGCTTTGTTCGATTGGTTTGTCACCTTCCGACTCAAAGAGTTAAAGCAGGCCTGGAAAGAGATCTACAAGGCTGAAGTGCGTTTGGCGAAAAAGCGAGATCGAGGTCAAGAAGTGGCACAACAGCAGAATCAACTTCTACAAGCAAAATCGTTAGCAAGCCAATTACCGGTCGAGGAAATTCTGGTCAACAGCCCCGACTTTAATCAGAACTGGTCCGAGGCTTCCAGCCAATACGAACAGCAGTGGGACCAGTTAGCCAAAGTCAATTATAATCAGGCCAGGAAAATGGCTAGGTCGATCAAGTAACTCGTAATTATTCCGCTTAATTTGTATTTCCAGGTTCAGCGTCAGTTGCGGACCGCTTTAAGCCTCCATATCTGCACCAAACGAAAGTCGAGCTTTCACAACAAAAGACAAAGGAAACCCTTAAATCTATTCGTGGTGAGTATATCAGTAGATCGAGAGTTTAAAGAGAAGTCTGTTAATAACCCTTCCTCTTGTCAATTTGGCTGACCATCGGTTTACCAGACAGAAAGCGTTCAAGGTTTTGGCAAAACAGGTCAACGGTTCGATCTTGACGGATAGGTGAACCTCCAGCCACATGTGGTGTAACAATGACATTCGGCATATCCCAGAGTGGGCTATCGGAAGGTAGCGGTTCCTCTGGTGTGACGTCAAGTCCGGCCCCACCGATTAGCCCATCCTCTAGGGCGCGGATGAGATCGGGGCCGTTGACAATACGACCACGTGTCACATTGATCAGTAATGCGTGAGACTTCATTTGTCGAAAAGCTGAAAGGTCAAACAGATCCTCCGTTTCTTTAGTCAGTGGCGCGCAGATGGAAACAATATCAGACTCCGCCAGCAAATCGTAGAAACCCTCCATTTTCCTAACAGATTTGACAAATGATGGAGTTGCCACAGCTTCAGGATCAACGGCAATTATCTCCATCTCAAAGCCGCTGGCGCGTCTGGCAACTTCCAATCCAGTTCCGCCCATTCCAACGATGCCGAGGGTTCGACCACTCAGTTCCCAGGTGGCATGGCGAATCGACATTCGGTTGTCCCAAGTTCGTTCACGGACAGCGCGCCCGATTCCTCGCAACAACCCCAGAAGCAGTGCCCAAGTTTGGTCGGCCAAATGGGTACCAACAAACCCTTTGGCACTGGTCAAGATGACCTGGCTTTCAACGAATTCAGGGAATAGAGCACCATCCACACCTGAACCTAGTACTTGTACCCATTTCAGTTTCGAGCAAGTATCGAAAAGTGTTTTGTTAAAGCCGCCAAAGATCACATCCGAGTCGGAGGCATCTAACAGTAATTCTGCTTGTCCTTGTGGTTGAGTGACGTGAATCTGATCTGATACCGACTCAATACGTTGGCGTTGATTCGGTGTCAGATCCGTATTTATCAAAATCTTCATCGCTTAACTCCGTTTCATGGTGAAATTTTGGTGATTATAGCAGGAAAGAGCAGACCTATCAATTTTTTGATTGGAAAAAGTGTTGACCATGACCTTGGAGTCACGATACTCAGCTATTAAAAAAGGGGCACGATGAAACGAGACTTATCGTCAGACAGATCCAAGATACAGCTAATTGAAACAGGTCTTGAACAATTTTTTGGCAGATGGTATGCTGAAGGTCGTCGCCGACAGTTCGTGGTTGTTCGGAGTCGATTATTTTTAGCTTAAATCGACCGACACAACTGGGGCGTTGAAATCGGGGAGAGTAGGTGAGGATATGAAAATTGGTATTGTTGGCTTACCTTTCGTTGGGAAAACGACAATCTTTAACGCCCTGACAGGAGCAGAAGCCGAAACCAGCACTTATGCTGGAGGGCAAACTTCTAACATCAGTTCGGTTCAGGTCCCAGATCCACGCCTTGACGCACTGGCCGAGATTTTCCAACCAGAGAGCGTAATGCCCACGGCTATCAACTATATCGATGTGGCCGGAGTCTCCAAAGGAGACTTAGAACGAGGCGGTTTTGAAGCCGGTTTTATCGCTGAATTGCGGGAGGTCGATGCACTGGCACACGTGGTGCGAGTGTTTGAAGATACGTCAGTGCCCCACATCGATGGGGCGGTCGATCCGGCTCGTGATATTGAGACCTTAGATCTGGAATTAGCCTTTGCCGATCTGAAGATTGTCGAGAAACGATTGGAGCGGCTAGAGCGAGATTTGCGGGTCAGTAAGGATGCCGATCTGGAATATCAGTTTAAAACGCTGAAACAATGTGAACAGGCTTTACAAGCAGGGATCGCAATTCGAGAACTCGATCTCTCCGAGGCCGCAGAGAAAGCGATCCGGGGATATCAGTTTCTAACCCGGAAACCGTTGTTTATTATCCTGAATGTGGGTGAGAATCAATCGGAGCCGGTGGCCGAGATAGAAAGCCAATTTGAGGCTTATGCCCAAAAGGAAAATACCGACCTCTTTACTCTGTCAGCGCAAATTGAGATGGAGATCGCACAACTCGATCCAGAGGAGGCCAAGATTTTCTTAACCGAGATGGGGTTGCCAGAATCAGCCCTCAACCGATTTATTCAAGCCTCTTACCACTTGTTGGGTCTGATCACTTTTCTAACGGTGGCAGGCTCCAACGAAATTAGGGCCTGGACTGTTCAAAATGGAACCACGGCGGTCGAAGCGGCCGGCACCATCCATACAGATATGGCCCGTGGGTTTATCCGTGCGGAAACTATTTCTTGGCAGGAGTTGGTTGACTTAGGTGGATTCACACAGGCTAGAGATGCAGGCCGCCTCCGCCTGGAGGGCAAAGACTACATAGTGCAAGATGGCGACGTGTTGACCGTTCGGTTCAACGTCTAAAATTTGACATTCAAAACATATCTACAATTTTAGAAAAAAATAACGGATGCTAAAAACAGGTTTTGTAACAGATTCACGTTATCTGGATCACGATACGGGGCAANGTCATCCCGAGCGGGCAGATCGACTGCGTGCGTGTCTGACTGCACTGGAACAGGTCGATTTGGAACTGATTCCGATTCGACCACAACTGGCAACCACCGAACAGTTGCGCTATGCCCACACGATCGGGCATATTGACCGTGTTCGACAACATTGTCAACAGCAAATCCCTTTGGAGTACGATACAACGGTTGTTCAGGCCTCTTATGAAGCGGCCCTTTTGGCAACAGGAGCTGTAATTGCCGTAGCAGAGGCGGTTATTAGCAGCCAAATCGACAACGGGTTTGCTCTGGTTCGGCCTCCGGGACACCACGCCACTCCCGACCGTGCCATGGGTTTTTGCTTGTTCAACAACGTAGCAATTACGGCCCGGCACCTACAGCGGGTACATGGACTGGAGCGCATTGCCATTATTGACTGGGACGTCCATCATGGCAATGGAACGCAAGATATTTTCTACGCCGACCCATCTGTATTATTCTTCTCGATCCACCAGTCACCGCTCTATCCGGGGACGGGGTTAGCCAAAGAGACGGGGACCGGTGAGGGGGCGGGTACAACCTTGAACTGTCCAATGCCCCCCTATAGCGGTGTGGCCGATTACGTCCAGCGATTTCGAGAACAGCTACAACCGAGGGTGGTTGAGTTCAATCCGGATTGTATCTTTATTTCGGCCGGTTTCGATGCCCACCAACGCGATCCACTATCGCAGATGAACATGACGTCAGAGGGGTTCGCTGACTTGACGGAGATCGTTCAGGAAATGGCAGATACGGTCTGCCAGGGGCGGGTTGTTTCGCTCCTGGAAGGGGGCTACGATTTGGAGGGGCTTTCGACTTCAGTGCTTGCGCATCTCACTCGCTTGTCAGATTCGGATGACCAGATCTGAAACGCCCTGTTGGAACCAGTCTCTCAAGATGGTCTCTTCTTGGCAGACCCGTTTGGGAACCGAAGCCGTGGATCGACTGAGGTCGATCTTGGCTGAAACCAGTCGGTTCTCGAAGTATCCAGCCTCGTCGATCACGTTGCCGTTGGGAGCAACGATTTTTGAATTGCCGTGCGAGGAACCTGGATCGGCTAAANTCTGTGGGTTGCCGGAGGTATTGGCCATNAGCAGATAGATGCCGTTTTCAGTGGCCNGAGAGATTGGCATAGCCCGATAAGCCGACAGTTTGTGTTCCGACAACAAGCTAGATTCGCAAGAGCAGAAAATGCAGATCTGGGCTCCCATTGCTGCCGGCAGTCTAACCAGTTCTAGGTAGCGGACATCGTGGCAGATAATAAAACAACAGGCTACACNTGCTAAATCGACAATCGGNAGTTTTTCTCGCGAGTTCTGGCACCACTTTTCACCTGCCAGGAAGGTCTTAGCATAGCGATGCCGCAGACTACCGTCCTGGTCAAAAATTGCCAGATNGTTGTANCAGGCTCCGTTTTCAAAACTGGCAGATCCAANTACAACGGCTATCCTATGGGGTCTGGCATAGGTTGCCGATCTCGGCCTCCACGGTCTCAAAAACTGAGGGTTGCATCTGCTCCCAATAGTCTTGTCGGCAGCAATAGCCAAAAAGACACCCCTCCGGGAAAGCTAAGATCTGTACATCCTGTTGAGTCGCCGTCTCGATACCGGCAACGACCTGTTCCAGGTTTTGTTCCACCTGTTCACTCGTCAGCAATTGATAGGCCGCNATTTTCATCTTTTCCCCCGAATGTCAGTAGTCGACCTGNCCTCAATTAGAGTAAGTAGTCTGTGATTTGCTTAACCTGCTGATCNCGACTGGCATCGATAGCACCAAAAACCATGGCTAAACTCTTCAAATTATCTTGGCCTGAACTCTCCGGTATACGGTTNTCTTCAATTGCGTCCAGAAACTCATGGAAGGCTGCCAACTGTCCATCCTGCGGACTGGTTACCTCCATCACCGGTTCCTGGGGCGCCTGACGATCGTTATGGTTGGCCCCTTTTCGTGCGATGTAGAGGTCGGGATAGATCATAGTCAAGGTACCGGTTTCGCCCACGGCTCGAATTTCACCGTACCAGTCGGTCATATCTCCGGAGGCGATCGCATCAGCGTGGTAGGTAACCGGCCATCCGTTATCCATCACAAAATGGGCTAATCCGGTGATATCGCCAGCGAAACTGCTATAAAGGGTATTCCAACTGGTGGACCAGACCTGTACTGGNTCACAACCCAGCAAGGCACGCAGCAAGTCGAAATGGTGGATACTCATCTCGATGTAGAGCGGATCTTGCATCTGGTGCCGGAATTCTCCCCATGAGTAGTAGGGGGCTCGAAAATAGTGGGTCACGTGGCTGATCTGGCCCAATTGCCCACTGTGCACGATTTGTCGAAACTGTCTAACCCAAGGGTGAAAACGCGCTTTTTGTGAGATCATAAAAATACGGTCGGTCTGACTGACGCTTTGCAAAATCCGATGAGCTGATTGCACCGTATCCGCAATCGGTTTCTCAGACAGAACGTGTAATCCCGCCGAAAGAGCGCTTTTGATAACCGACTCGTGGTGAGCCGGCGGAACGATGCAGAGTAAGGCGTCGGCCTCGACAGTCATCAGTACCTGTTCCAGATCTGAAAAACAGGCTGATTGTGGCAAACCTGTTACCTCCTGTGCTCGTTGCAAATGGTCCGGACTTAGATCCACCAGAGCGACGTGTTGTGCACGTTGGCTGTCCATAACGGTGGGCAACCAACTGCCACCGTATCCGCCAACACCAACTTGAATCACCTTTAACATTTGTTTCACTCCTAATCTTGAATCTTTTAACTTGGCGTCCGTTAGCTTTGAATAACGTATCCGCTTGCCATCTCCCAGTTGTATATGGTGGCCGGGGTCGACTGAAGATGTTGCTCTATCAATCGTCGAGCGCTCACATTCTGTGCCAGAAAAACTAGAAACCCACCACCACCTGCCCCCGCAATACCCCAACCGAGGCAGAGGTGGCGAACCGGATCGATCAGGTGATTAATAGTAGTATTTGTGGTTCCATCGTTGAGGGCCTTTTTGCCCTCAAAGTATTGTGTCAGCAGTTGACCGAACTGTGCTAGATCACCCACTTCCAGGGCTTTAGACATGGTGTGAGCGTCCAATCTGAGATGGGTCAATGTCTGCACCAGATCTGACCGTCGAGACAGCCAATCTGCGACCACTAACTCGAGGATGTTCTTAGCTACTCGCTGCTTACCTGTGTAAGCCAGTACTAGTTGTTCGTGCAAAGCTTTTTGGAATTGTGAATTTAGCTCAATCTGCTGAACCAAAAACCGCTGCGGAGTCCCAGNCCCGGTAGTCGTTAGCTTGATTCCNCCGACTACACCACCAACCTGATCTTGCCATCCGCCTCTAGAACCGAGGGTCTGCTCAACATAAAGAACTTGATTAAATAATTGTTCTTCTGTCCATTGTACGTCCAATAATTGCCAAGTGGCCATTACCAATCCGGCAGCCAGAATACTGCTAGTACCGAGTCCAGATCCCATAGGAACGTTGCAAGAGGTTATAATTTCGAGTCCTCCAGTCTCAGGTGATTGAAGATAATCCAAAATTTTTCCAGCCAGTAAAGTCGCATGGGGCAGGGCAATGGGGCTTCCCAGTTGAGGAGGGTGGTAAAGTTGAGCAAAATCATCAATTTCGATCTGCAGCTGCTGATCAACTGAGCGAAAACGAATAACACGTTCTGATAACCACTTGGCTTGAACTTGAATCGGATAAGCGCCATTTAATAGCAGTCCCATGTTCACCACCGCGCCACCCCGTTCCAAACTGTAGGGTGGCGTATCGGTCCAACCCCCCGCTAGGTCGATCCGAACTGGCAATTGGATAGTAACCGATCGATTAGTTGAACGGGTGTACCCGCTAGTCGCGGACTGGATCACGATGCTCTGTTCGACCGATTGACTAACCGCTTGAAAAGCTTGTTCCCGTGATTGTGCCTGTAGATCTCGATCTCCCATTTTTTCGGCTAAATCAGCGACCACTTTGTGTAGTCTGGCACGTTGTAGTGGACTCTCGATTCGTTCTAGTTCAGTGGTTAAGATCCGGGTGGTGGTTTGGTAGCCTTCCGGTGTGAGGATTTGGTTGAGAAAGAGTCGAAAATCTCGATCTTGCTCTGATTTGATCTGTGTCAGGATTTCTTGAGCCAGTGTTTTGGCTTGTGCCTGTTGATCTAAAAGAAAGGCTTTTTCTCGGTCGCTCTCTACTATGGCTTCTGCCATCGACATCCGTGGGGTAGCCTCCCAAGCTGAGTCGGGGTTGATAAACCAGTTGGGTACTTCATCGCCCGCCGTCTGTGCGTNGCTTATCTCTTCTACTCCGGTTAGCACTGGGAATAGTCGCGCGCTCCATAAAGACCNGTTCTGGCTGGAGAGGCTGTCCCCGGCAGGACCTTCCCAGATCAGGTCTGGTGCCAACTGGTGTTTTGCTAACCACCGGCCAATTGGTTGACCGAAAATAGTGGCTTTGTCTCCAGCCAGTTTTGGATTCTCATCGGTCGCGTACTCGATTTTAACCCAGCTTGTAGGTTTGGTCTGAAGCGGAACTATGTACTCGACTTTATTGGCCGAACTACCGATTAAATCAAAGTATTGACGAGTGGTGCCAGTATGAAAAAATTGCAGGTTTTCCGGCATCCAAACCCGAAAGTCGATCTCCGGATCGGCCACCAGTAGCGGAAGTACCTGACCGTACAGGTCCAGATATTGATCGTCAGTTGGGGGTTGGTTGATCCACTTTTGCCAGGCGTCAACANCACGGTTTTGAAAGATGAGGATCCCGGTATCTACTGCCACTTGCCCCTGATGATTACATGTTTTCTTCAGCGTTTGCCGGTCGGATTTTTGGTAAACTCGCACAACTGTTTCAGCCTCGAACTGGTAGACGCCGTGCTGTGNCCCCAGGTCTATAGCGCCCCAATAACCGATTCCCAGCACATCGAAGGTTTGATCTGGTAACCGCGGTTCTGTCGGTTGACGCATGGGAGTGTCACCACTTGCGACTACAATGCCAGACTTCAGTTGTTGCCCAATTCCATTCAGAACTCGATAGATCGATTCAAAAACAGAGAAGTCTGGAGGTAAAAGAGGAGCGAAAAGTTTCCCTAATAGACTCTGATGCGGTATACGTTGACTGTCTCCACCAGCATGCAAGATCAGGGTTTTTTGGATTGGATCAATTCCATCAGGAAAGCACCTGGCTAAGGCGTTGATGGTTGCTCCACCACTACCGATACGCTTACCCGCAGGGTCGGCTACGACCTGTGTGCGAGTTCCCGGATCAATAANCTCCGCACGGCGTAACCGGTCGAGTTGTAACTCAAAAACGTGAGCCTGTGCATCATTGGCAGCCGTCAGAACTAAGTTCTGCCAAATCACTTCATATTCACCTTTTTGAGGTATTTATAGAGATCGCTTTCGGTGGTCANAAATAATTTGCTGNTGTTACCGATTGTCTTGCGGTANGTCTCTAGCGTTTGTAAAAAGGCGTAGAACTCTGGATCACGGTTGTGTGCGTCGGCATAGATGCGAACCGCTTCCGCATCGGCTTCCCCTTTGATCTGCTCAGCCTGTTTATAGGCATTCGATTGAATCCGCTCCAATTCTTTCTGCATTTGCCCTTTGATATCAGCGGCTTCCCCGGCTCCTTCAGATTTGTATTTAGCCGCGATCTGTTCGCGCTCGGAAATCATTCGCAAAAAGACCTTCTGTTGAACCTCCTGAACATAGTTGACCCGTTTGATTTGAACATCGATCAACTCAATCCCAAAATCTGCGGACAATTTTTGGTTGGCTTTTTCCAAAACCATCTGGGTTACCTGTTCCCGCCCCACCTCAATTTCTTCGGTGGGCACAGACGCATCCAGGTCTTCCTCCATCATTAATTCGAGATTAACACTCAAAATTCGGTTGGAGTTACGGATCACTTCAATCAGCAGCTGAGCCGTAATCGAATCACGGGTAGCGGAGTCGATAATATCGTCCAATCGGGACTGAGCGTTATCCTCATTCCCTTGTGAGCGATAAAAAGCCAAAGCGTCGGTAATTTTCCATCGTGCTGCGGTATCAACCCAGATAAAGCGTTTATCTTTGGTGGTAATCTGGTTAGGCAAGCCGTTCCATTCTAAAATCCGCTTACTGAAACGAAGAACCGTTTGGATGAATGGCTTCTTGATATGAAGTCCCGCATCGGTAATCGGTTTCCCTACGGCTCGACCAAACTCGGTAATGACCACTTGTTCGTCCTCGCGAACCGTATAAAATGTACTGGTCAAGGTCGGAATTACAACCACAAGAACAATCACCAAGGCGGTTAGTAGTTTCGTCATTCTATTTTCCTCCTCGACCTAGTTGTAGGATAGGGAGTGGGGTGTTGGATTTACCATCGATAACATAGACCTCCTCCACGGTGGGCAAGACCTCGCCCATTGTCTCCAGGTACAGTCGTTGGCGGGTCACCTCTTTGGCGNTTTTATATGCGTTGAGGATAGAGATAAAACGGTCGGCGTCACCTTGTGCTTGATTGACCCGTTTGAGAGCGTAACCTTCGGCTTCGGTAACCTGCTGTTTGGCCAGGCCGGTAGCTTTTGGAACCGTCGTATTTCTATCACGGCGGGCTTCGTTGATCAGTTTCTCTTTCTCTTGTTTGGATTCATTGACCGAGTTGAAGGCTGGTTTCACCGCGTCCGGTGGGTTGACATCCTGCAAGGTAACGCTTTCGACCCGCAGACCGGTTTGATAGAGATTAAGTAGATCTTGTAATTTTTGTTCCACTTCGCCTGTNATTTCGCTTCGTCCGACCGTTAGTACCTGGGTTGCAGTTTGATCACCGACCACCAGCCTCATCACCGATTCGGATAGGTCTCGAAGTGCCTGTTGCGGNTCTCGAATAGCAAACATATATTGTCGAGGATCTAAAATTTTGTATTGGACTACCCATTCGACGTCGGCGATATTCAGATCTCCCGTCAACATCAAAGATTCGCTCGGGTAATCACGGCTATCATATTGAGTGGTAACAGAGGCTTTTAGGGTTCGGAACCCGAATTCCTCTTTGAAAATTCGCTTGACGGGAACCGGGTAGTGTTTTTCAATGCCGACTGGTAACTTGAAATGAAGACCTGGTTCCTCCTGACGGACATCTTTACCAAAACGCAACACAACTGCTTTGGAGTCTTCAGGCACAGTGTAGACTGATGTTGCAAAACCGTAAAGTATCAAGACAGCGATAATGACCCAGATGAAGTGCTTGGCTGAAAATCGATTCAAATCTGGTTGGAGTGCATCCAAAAATTCGGTTGGGTTAAAATCCTTCATGGTTCTATTTCACCTACCATAAGAGTATCGGTAGATAGGTTACATTAGCAAGGAGGCAATGTCAAACCAGACATTGGGTACTAGCTTCATTTTCTTAAACACTGCTGCTATAAAGGCGAGTATTGAAAACTAAAGCTATATTCAGGTATCCTTTGAGAGAGTTTGGCAAGAAATCAGATAATTCAGTTGATAGACATGAAAACGGTTCTAATTTTACGTCATGCTAAGTCGAGTTGGAATGATCCACTATTATCGGATCACGATCGCCCACTCAATAAACGAGGCAAGCGAGATGCTCCTTACATCGGCGAGTTTCTGAAACGCCGGCAATTGGTACCGGATCTAATCCTTAGCTCGACGGCCAAACGTGCCAGAAAAACCGCTCAGGCCGTGGCCAAAGCAAGTGGATACGATGGTAAAGTCGAGATGATAACCTCATTTTATCACTCCGAGCCCAAAACCTATATTTCGCAACTAGCAGATTTACCAGANATTTATCAGCGGGTTATGGTGGTTGGGCACAATCCAACATTGGAAATGCTGGTTACACAACTAACGAATTGCTTCGAAACCATGCCAACGGCTGCCGTGGCCTATGTTCAACTGCCGATAGAAAACTGGCGGAAACTTGCAGATTCGATAACAGCAGGGTCAATTCAAGGTCAACTGGTTCAGTTGTGGCGACCCAAAGAACTNGTCTTAGATCAGTCGTCAAGCTCATGTTAACGAGCTAAGGAGAATTCGGAGCGTCGGCCTCAACTGAAAAGGCAGATGTTTAGCTCAGATCTCTATTCAAAAATTCTGTTCTGACAGGAAATGAAGTAACAAATGGTAGACACCAGTAGAGAAGAACATCGGATGATGATTTTTTCTAATGATAGCGATTCAATCCAGTCATACTTGATTCAAGGCGGTGACTTGACTGATGGAATNCAACCAGGTGAGACACCAAATGGAATTCTGACGCAAAAAATCCATGCCGAATCCTACACGGTTACCCTCTATGCACTGCTCAAAAGCTATGGCTTAATCCCCGTTGTNCGGATCAAACCCAGGATCCGATTTCGTCGCTCCAACTACGACAAGCTCTCTTCTAGTGCGCCTCTCTGTTATGGATCTGATGATATTGTCCAATTCGCAGAACTGAAAAGAGGNGACGATACAGTTGAAGGAGGCGATTACAACCAACTGGCGCAGTTTTTTGGAGATGCCCCGGTCATCGAGGACTTATCCGCTGACCCTGTGCTACAACTGGTTTTACAACGAGATCTATTTCTTCGGCAGCCCCCTTTTAAAGTTAAAACCAAGGTCTTCGGTGCTGCTCCCGATCAAAGGGGAATTCCAATCGGCATCTTTCTGGATGCGTTAAACGACCCAATGCGGACAGAAGCTATCTTCAAGCAATTCCCAAGTGGTGACGAATTTGCACTTGATCTATTAGAGGCACTTGAACCTTTTGGGTCTGTCGAGTTTCAATTTGGTTTGTATTCTCGCTATGAGCGACTGGATTGCGTGCTAGCAGGGTCTGAGTCAGGGGGATATCGTACTACTTTCGACCCTTTTACCACCCTCGGTTACATTCGGTCGGAAGGACCGATGCAACAACTCCAGATTTTAGCACATGAGCGTGGGACTCGATGGGAACACAAGATCTTAATCGATCAACTTTCGCCATCGATGCTAAACTCAATTTCTAACCGGATTCGAATGCTTCGACGGAAATATCTGATTGGTCGGTTACTGTCTAAAAGTAAGACTGGATTAACCCGATTAGCTGATTCGCGGGAATCCCGACTAGGTTTGACNAAAGATCTTCTGACTGGTTACCGATTAATAGTTGAGGTTCCGATGCCCAAGAATCGGATGTCTAATATCGAATCTCGTAAGAAACTGCACGAGTGTTTCAACGGTAACAGCCAATATCAACTACATCCGCTTAACAAGGATATCACTGAGCGGCATTTGAACTTAGCTAAAGGGATCAAAAACGGCGTCGTCTATAGTTTGGACAATGCTTATCTAACCCAGAACATTGCGCCTCGTCGAAATGAGGAGAATGGTGTAGTGGTTGTTAGAGATCCAATCGGTGAGCGAATGTTGATTAGATCAGCTAGGGAGTTACGAGAGCAGATACCAACAAACGGATTTGACGAGTGTTGGAATGAGGTNTCCAGCCAAGCCGGGTACACCGTTGTCAATCAGCAAACGGGCAGATGTTACACTGTTAGCTACCAAACCCAGAAAAAAGGGCAAATTCTCGACGGTCACGAGACCATTCAGAAACCCGAACATTGCCTCTTGATACAGTATCTAGGTTTGAGTAGCCTGAGCCGATTAGAAACTGAGTTAAGGGACGACAGGTCTGACCATGGATCCGGAAATGGATACCCTAGTCTGCTAGAGATTGCTTCCCAAAGGGAGATCCAGATCATCCAAGAGATGAAAAGCTTAATCTCTTATCTCAAAACAAAACACTTGATTTAATCAGACCCGATCCGGTCGAATCTCATCGAACTAAAGCGCTTGCGCTCATATTAACTGAAGAAATGTAAGCCAGCTTCTCCCTTGACTTTCCTAAGTGGCTATTGTACTATTCCAACCGTAATTTCCGTGCTGGTAAGGCGACTTGGCTAACTACCGTCAGCATGGAACACCACACCAATTGGTAGCACTATACCAGGATGGATGATCGAGTAGATTTGCAACACCGTTTCGAAATGCAAATGGGAGTCGGCCTACCATCTGTTGNGTGGCTAACAGGTACTGAAGTGTGATTCCTAGAATTTAGTCCTGTCTCCACGCATAACGACGACCATTGCATTTCCGGCCGATTTTCAGGTCAATGAATGCTTAATGATGGTCGAAGCCTTGACAATCGTTTTCCAGNGGGCGGTTGACTGATCGAACACTACCCGATCAATAAAGTTTAGTCCGACAAAGAGCGCGAGGGGGTTGTATTGATCAAAACCTCTTGCTACTCTGANATTTAGTACGCCTACTGGCAGTGCAACGCGATGAAAGTACACGTCAACGGAGAACTCAAAGTATTCCCCGAGACCGGGGAGTCGCCCCGCNGCTTGAGTCTTTATCAGCTTTTGAAAGACCTNGATTTAGATCCAGATCGGGCAGGTATTGCAGTGGCGATGGATCAACAAGTAATCCGCCGCCAATTGTGGCTACAAACAGTGGTTCAATCCGGTTGCCAAATTGAAATTATTCAAGCAGTACAAGGAGGGTAAAAGGTGGATCAGCTCCAACTCGGTGATCTACAACTTCATTCGCGGCTATTGATCGGGTCTTCTGGGTACCCCAATTTCGACGTGATGCTCAAAGCCATTGAGGCTAGTGGAGCGGAAGTGGTAACAGTAGCAATTCGACGGGTCAAGTTCGTTGGGGAAGAAGGTGAAAATCTGTTTCACATCCTTCAGCAACGAAATCTCGCCATATTGCCCAACACCGCAGGTTGTTTTACCGCTAAAGATGCGGTACTGACGGCACAACTGGCGGCTGAAGCATTAGAAACAACATGGGTGAAGCTGGAAGTTATTGGAGATGATCAGACCCTGTTTCCGGACGTAGAGCAGCTTCTATCAGCGACTGCTACCCTGATAAAAGACGGCTTCACAGTTTTGCCCTATTGTAACGACGATCCTATCACCTGCAAGAAATTAGAAGATTTGGGTTGCCCCGCGGTAATGCCACTTGGCGCACCAATCGGATCTGGGGCAGGTATCCGTAATCCGTATAACATCCAGATTATCCGCAATATGATCTCTGTACCTGTAATCNTCGATGCCGGCGTCGGTACTGCCTCAGACGCAGCGATTGCGATGGAACTGGGCTGCGATGGAATTCTGCTTAATACCGCAGTAGCTAAAGCCCGTGACCCGATCCTGATGGCTTCGGCCATGCGGAAAGCCATTGAGGCAGGGCGAGAAGCTTTCATGTCCGGTCGGATCCCGAAAAAGCTCTACGCCACGGCCTCTAGTCCGACTGACAACTTAATCGACTTTTAAACAGTGGAGTTACCCTGGTGAGTCAAGCGATAAATGAAGTGGGTTTTGTCCATAAGGCCAACGTGTTAATTGAAGCTCTACCATACATGCGCCAATTCTCCGGGAAAACCGTCGTCATTAAATACGGTGGTGCCGCCATGACCGACGAATCGCTCAAACATTCGGTGATGAAAGATATTGTCCTGATGAAATATATTGGCATTCAGCCCGTTGTGGTACACGGTGGTGGTCCAAAGGTTAGCCAAGTGATGGAACGNATGGGCAAAAAATCCGAATTTGTGCAAGGCTTGAGGGTGACCGACATCGAGACGGTTGAAATCGCTGAAATGGTATTGGCGGGATCGATCAACAAAGAGATCGTTCAACTAATAAACCAGCACGGTGGCAGAGCAGTTGGATTATGTGGAAAAGATGCAGGCTTGATCCAAGCCAAAAAGCACTATCCNCAAGTNGAGGATGCAGACGGAAAAATCACTCGTTTAGACATTGGTTATGTGGGTGAAATTGTTCGGGTTGATCCGGAACTGCTTAGATCTTTGAAAGCCGCAGACTATATTCCGGTGATTGCGCCCAACGGCGTTGGTGATGATGGTAACACTTACAACATCAACGCTGACACCGTTGCCGGCGAAGTCGCAGCTACCTTAGAAGCAGAAAAACTAATCTTATTAACCGATACTCGCGGGATTTTACTTGATCCGAGTGATGAGACAACATTGATCCCAACCCTCAACACCAATCAAATAGACAGCTATATTCAGAATGGTGTTATCGGTGCCGGGATGTTACCCAAAGTCGAAGCCTGTACCACCGCGCTGGCAGCAAGTGTCAGTAAAACTCATATTATTGACGGGAGATTGAAGCATGCGATGTTGCTTGAAATTTTCACCTCCCACGGCATTGGGACTGAAATTGTCAAGACTTAGAGGAGTTGCTNCGTGCCCCTGTCCGACGAAGAAAAGGAACTGGTAAAACAGAAAATCAAGGACCGACGGCGGGAGTTGTGGGGAGCGAGTACGNCCGCTCCTCCGGCCAATAGTACCACCGACTCTGAGCAATCGACTGACGAAGCTGAATCAACGACTTCAGTAAGTCAGGCTACCCCTCAAACAGATACAGATCCTATCGTAACTGCACCGGAGCTACAAGTAATCCAAAACAGCCAACCAATAACCAATGAAATCAAACAAGCTAACGATGCGTTTGAGACCGGCCAACCAACGTCAGTCGCTTGGTGGAAGTATGCGCTTGGTGGAGTTATCGTTATGNTGGGTCTAATAGGGGTAGGCGTTTTAATCGGTTATACGCTGGCAGGCGGTTATTAGTCAATACCGAACTACTAAGATTAGATCCAACGCATCTACTTCGTGCCCGTTCCCCACTACTACCAAGACTGGAAATTCTGCCTGACCAGGCGTTTTTGATAGTGTATCCGTTGATGTCGACTTGTCATCTTGTTTTGCCCCTAAGTTGCGAGGGGGTTTCCACGTTAGAGTATTGTCTTTGGTCTTGGCACCGACAGGTAGAAAAACGTAAGAAAATTGAAGTGGCTCTTCGCCTTCGGCTTCAAAGATAAGTTTAGTCTCTTTATTGGGTAGGATTTCGTATTTGACCGGGGCATTCCTGTCTGTTCGTACAATCGGCTCCTCATTAATTTTGGTAATTCGTGGTGGTCGATTCTGTTGCCAGACGAAAAACTTGATTTCAGATNTTTTCTTCCCTGCCCGAAGCCTAATGGTCTGTGTTCCGATCTGACCTGCGCTCGGCTTCCATTCTAAAACCTGATTTTGATAAACTGCACCTTCAGGATAACCGTTGGTGATTCCCTCAAATTGGCACTCTACTTTCGCCCCCTCAAAATCTGGAAAGGTATCTTTGACGATTAGCTGAACGGTTTGCCCAACCTCAACTAAATACGGCCGTTCCTGTAGAGGGGCGGCTATTATGGTAGGATCTGGAGGTTTGGCTAAAGTGTGGATCAAATCACGCTCAGCGGAATCAGATATTTCCAGTTCTGTTATTACTGCTGGCTCATCAACTTTGGTAATTTCAGTTTCAAGCTTTACTTGTTGCGTGACCGATTTTTCAGGTTGAGATTCTGGTTTAACCGGTGTTGATTGAACCGCTACAGTCGGCGGAGTCGAGTGCGATAAACCACCTAAATCGGTCTTGTCAGCGGCTAGGCCAATCATGGGTGAATTAGGACGTAGGGCATAGTTCATCTGTGCTACTGAGACAAACTGCGGGTCGAGCCGTGTATCGGAGGCTGGTACTTTCAAGTTGACGTAGTGCTGTTTATTGGTCCAGAGGTTATTATAAGAGAATGTCGAACCTGCAATTGCTTTGGTCACCACTCCCGTGCTGTTGAAAGCAATGATATTGTTCTGGATGGTCAAGTTGTCGCTATTTTCTAAAAGTAGACCGATTTTTTGGGAAGCGATGGTGCTATGATCTACCAAGACCTGTGACGAATGCCGGATAACAATGCCATTTTGCCGATTATCCGTCACAACATTCAGGAAAAGATTACCTGCTACCGCTTCCAACTTAACGCCACTACCTAAATGCTTTTGGACTGTATTTTGGTGGATTTTTACACTCTTGGCTAACTCTACGTGAATACCGTTTAGTTTATTGTCCTGAATAGTATTGTGACGGATAGTGACTATTGATTTGGCAATGTCTTTCATAGATACACCATCAGAAATGTAAATTCCACTCCACCTGTTCTGGCTAATCTGGTTTTTTGCGATGATTGTATTCCGACATTTGGACAATTTGAGGCCATAGTGCTCATTTTGTGTAATCGCACACCCCACAATATTGGCTGTGGAGTTGGCGATATTAATGCCAATTCGTCGATTTTTAACTACTTGACAGTTGCGGATCGTCACATTTGAATTGGCAGTGATATAAATTCCGGCATAAAATCCACCACTGACCACACAATTTTCCAGCAGAATATTGGACCGAAAGAACCAGATGGCAGATCTTTGACCTTTGCCAGTGTACTTGATGGTCAAGCCCTGAATTGTGCCCTGCTTGACGTCGCTGGTTGAAACCACTAGTCTTTCTTGATGATATTCCAGGTGAGTGACATCTGCTCCAGAACCGGAGATCGTTAGATTCTTCTTGAAAGAAACTGCTTCTTTGTACGTACCTGGCATGATTTTGATGGTGTCGCCAGCATGCGCTGCTTCAATGGCCTGTTGAATGGTGGGAGCGCTAGCTTGATCGCTAGTAGTTGTAACTTTCCCACTGGGGCCGACGATGATTGTTTTCGCCATGGCCAAACACGGCAATGAGATCAGCACAAGTAAAAGAAAACTCGATCGTAGCCAAAAACATCTATTAAGATAGAAATCACAAAATAGTTTTGACATTGTAACCTTTACGTGTTANAGTCTACTTTGTTAGTTTAACGTTTGAAAGTCGGAGGTAGTAACAGTGAGAAGTGTAACCGTTGAGAATAGTGCGACATCATTCGCCCTAGCGACACATAACATGACTGTCCAACAATACCTTCGGATGGAAGATGAAGCTGAATNCTTAGTCAAAGAGGCTTCGCAACCCGAAAACGCGGAAGGCGAAGAGACGGCTCAGCGGCAGAAGACCACAGACCGGCGGAATCCCTCGCTGGTTTACGGCAACCGGCTCAACATCAGAGCTTAATTAACACCGACTCCGCCTTGAACTGATTTCGGCTGAGTCGCCAACGGTTNGGCTATTTTGTTTGTACCTGCACGACAACCCACTGAAAGCCCACACTAGCTTACAAAAGGCCCGTATTTTTCATGGTTTGGCGTAGCACTTCAAGTGTGTCGTCCGACATGGGNGCAAGCGGTAATCGCATCCGTCCGTTCAATTTCCCCATCATCTGTAGCGCGGTTTTGACTGGAATTGGATTGGTGTCAATAAACAGGTCAAGAGCCAACTGCATTGTTTGGTGATGGATCTGCTGGGCAGTTTGTAGATCTCCAGTTTTGAAGGCATTACACATATCGGCAACTTCCCTGGGTGCGACATTAGCCAAAACCGAAATAACGCCTCTTCCACCCACAGCCATTATCGGCAATGTATTGATATCATCACCCGACAAAACGGTAAACTCGTCATTGCAGGCGTTGACGGCTTCACTGGCACGACTGAGTTGACCGGTAGCCTCTTTTAACCCGATAATATTTTGGTGCGTTGCTAACTTGGCCAGAGTTGCGGTCTGTAGATCTGTTCCAGTTCGACCCGGAACGTTGTAGATCACAACCGGAATATCGACCCGATCGGTAATGTGCATAAAATGGGCATANAGGCCATTTTGTGTAGGTTTGTTGTAGTAAGGCGTAATCACCAGTGCGCCGTCTGCTCCAACCGCTTTGGCGTGTCGGGTCAGGCGAAGTGCTTCCGCCGTTGAGTTTGATCCCGCCCCGGCGATCACTTGAACACGACCGTCTACAGTCTCGACTGTCAGTTCGACCACACGATCATGTTCATCGTGGGTCAGGGTTGGGGATTCACCGGTTGTGCCACACGGAACAATACCGTGAGTACCATTCTCAATCTGAAACTCGATCAGTTCTTTCAGTTTGCCATCATCTAGCGATCCGTCGTCGTTGAACGGGGTTACAATTGCAACAAAAGATCCTTCAAACATCAAAATCTCCTTTGGTTTATGAAGAAGCCATTAATAATTCCAAGCCGAGGACGTGAGTTGACCTTGGCATACCAGTCGGGCATCCCCCTCTAAATGGACGTTCGTCACTTGTATCTCTTTTCCCATCTCATCAGATAAGCATGAGTTAAAGAAATCAAAGTAGACGGTTAATACCGTCCCACTAGCCGTTGTAACGGCGACGGGTGGTGTCACCTCACCCAGTAAAGCAGCGATAATTGCTGCGGCCACAGACCCCGTTCCACAAGCCAGCGTTTCATCTTCGACCCCTCGCTCGTAGGTTCGGATCTCTATTTTTCGATCCCCTTTAATTTGGATGAAATTAACATTTGTACCAGCAGGGGCAAAATTGTCGTGGTTGCGGATCTCTCGACCCAGACCTACCAGATTAACCGTTTCCAAGTTTGAAACCAAGCTGATAATATGCGGCACACCTGTGTTGACGAAACTCACCTCACACACTTCGGCTGTTAGTTGAAGCGGAAAGCTAAGCCGGCCCCGGGTTGGATCACTTAGTCTGACTTTGACTTGATCCCCTGTAATTTCCGCCGAGTAAAGTCCGGCTTGGGTTTCAAAATGCATGTCTGCCGGGACGATTCCATTCAGATAGGCAAATTGCGCAATACAGCGGGCCCCATTGCCGCAGGTTTCGGCCTCACTACCATCAGCGTTGAAATAACGCATTTTAAAATCGGCCTTGGCAGACAACTCAACGAGGAGCAACCCATCAGCACCTATAGATAGACGGCGTCTGCAAACTTTTTCAGCTAATTTTACCGGTGGCAACGGCAGTAGATCTTGACGATTATCAATGATAACAAAATCATTACCGGCACCACTGAGTTTCATAAAAGGGATCTGCATTGTATTACAACAGGATTGAGCGGTAACGCGGGTTAGTGAGGATCTTAAAAACGTCAGGTAAATGATTAGAACCGATTTCTTAATTATAAGTTTGGTGTAATCCACTGTCAAGCAAATGTCAGAACGATCTAGCTTGAAGTTCCCTTAACTGGTAACCCGGACGAGCCTGGATCAGTGTCGCTGAAGTTTAAATGGTGAATAGTAAGTGTGGCTTGGCTAACACATCTCAATTCCCAATTTTTAAAGCGGATTTTGTTAGTGAGCCTCCAACCAATTGTTTCCNATACCAATTTCCACTTCAATCGGTACGGACATCGGCATGGCTAATTNCATTTTTTCAAGGACCAGCGAAATTACGGTTTCCTCCTCATCCCGATGCAGGTCGAACAGTAGCTCATCGTGAACCTGCAAGATCATCTGTGTTTGTAAATCGTGTTCTGCTAGAGCCTGATAGATACCGGACATAGCTAGTTTAATCAAATCTGCGGCTGAGCCTTGAATCGGTGAATTTACCGCATTGCGTTCGGCACCGTTCCGCATAGTTGCATTTTGAGAGTGAATGTCTGGTAAGTAGCGTCTCCGTCCCGTCATTGTCTCAACGTAACCATGCTCGTGAGCAAAAGCAATTACTCGCTCAATATAGAAAAGTACGCTTGGAAACTGGTTAAAGTACTGGTCGATAATCCGACTTGCCTCCCGACGAGGAATGCCCAATCGTTGTGACAAACCAAAAGGTGAAATGCCGTAGACAATTCCGTAGTTGACCATTTTAGCACGTCGCCGCATCTCGTCATCCACTTGATCATAGGGAACACCGAAGAGACGAGCAGCGGTTTCAGAATGGATGTCCGACCCATTTTTGAAAGCCGAAATCAAGGCTTTGTCCTGGCTTAGTTCGGCGATGATACGTAACTCAATTTGCGAATAGTCAGCCGATAGGAGACGAAAGTTATCGCTTTTGGGTACAAACGCCCGGCGGATTTCTTTTCCTCTTTCGGTACGAATCGGTATATTTTGCAGGTTTGGGCTGTGTGACTGCATGCGGCCTGTTGCGGTTACCGCTTGGTCATAAGTGGTATGAACCCGTTGCGTCAGCTCGAAAATAGCGGCCGGCAGTTGATCGACGTAAGTAGTTTTCAGTTTTCGGCGGGTTCGAAAGTCGAGCATTCTCTGGGCAATATCGTGGTTAACAGCCAACCGTTCTAGCACTTTGACATCGGTTTTATACTGGCCTGTTTTGGTTCGACTCGGCTTCTCTTCTAACTTTAGTTCATCGAACAAAATTTGTCCTAACTGCTTGGGAGAATCTAGATTGAAGCGTGTTCCGGCTAAGCTATAGATTTTCTTTTCCAGTCCAATAATCTCTTCTGATAATTTAATAGAGTAATCGGCCAATGCACCGGCATCAACTGAGACGCCTAGAAACTCCAGTGCTGCCAGCACTGGAATCAACGGACACTCAACCTGATAAAAAACCCGTTCCAGATCGTAGTCGAGTAGCAATTGACTAAAAATAGATCGAAGTTGCCAAGTAATATCTGCATCTTCAATGGCATAGGCCATCAATTCATCTAAGGGCACTTCCCGCATACTGCGTTGAGCCTCTTTTTTGTCACCGATTAGAGCCTGAATCGGAATCGGCGAGTACTTAAGATAGGTCTCGGCCAAGAAATCCATCCCGTGGCGAAGGTGAGGAGCGATCAATTGATGCGCGATCATAGTATCNAAGAACTCGCCTTTGACTTTGATNCCGTGCCAGCGGAGAACAGTTAAATCGTACTTCAGATTTTGNCCAACTTTCTCAATCTNTGGATTTTCAAATAGCGGCCGAAACTCAGCTAGCACTGATCTCGCCTGATCCGAATCCGCAGGAAACGGCACATAAAAGCCTGTTTGCGGCGCAAAAGAGAAGGCCAGGCCAACCAGCGCCGCCTGCTTTTTATCTAAACTGGTGGTTTCGCAGTCAAAACAGAAAGCAGATTGTAGGCTGAGCAATTGGATTAAATTCGATCTTTGTTCAGCTGTTTCCACCAGTTGATAATCGGTTTCAATATCGTCGATGGTTTGTAGAAACTCGGACTTGGATGCATCCTGTTGCTTCGCAAAGAGATCGCCAAAAACCCGTTTGCCCAACTGGCTAAAGTCCAATTCAATGAAGATCTGCTTTAAGTTCTCCATATTCGGCGACTGACGACGCATATCTTCCAAATTGAAGTCGAGAGGAACATTCCGGTCAATGGTGGCTAGCTGCTTGGATAATAGCGCAATCTCGGCTTCGTTCTCTAAGTTCTCCCGCTGTTTCCCTTTTAGTTGGTCTGTGCTTTGTAACAGGTTTTCGACGGTATCAAACTGGGCNAACAGTTTCTGGGCTGTTNTTTCACCAATGCCGGTAACGCCAGGAATATTGTCGGATGTATCGCCCCAGAGGCTAAGAATATCGATCACTTGATCTGCTCGTTGCACATCCCACTTTTCTTGAATCTGGCCAATTCCCATAATTTCTTCGGTGTCGTTTCGGGTAGAAAGTCGATAGAGATAGGTATTATCGGTTACCAACTGTGCAAAATCTTTGTCGGTAGTTACCATATAGGTTTCAAACCCTTCTTGATCTGCCTTTTTAGCGATGGTACCGATCAGATCATCAGCTTCAAAGCCGCTTAGTCGATAGACCGGGATATTAAATGCATCGAGAATCTGATCTACATCAGGGATCGCGATATCGATTTCCTCCGGTGCCTTGTCACGCTGACCTTTATAGGCAGGAAAGATTTCATGTCGCTTTGTCGGCCCGATAGTATCAAAGACAACGGCGATATGGGTTGGATTCTCTTTTTCTAAGATTCTTATTAGTGTGCTGGTAAAACCATAGGGAATCGAGACATTCCTTCCTTTCGCCGTCACACGAGGGTTCCGCGTGAAGGCAAAATGAGACCGAAAGATCAACACCATCCCGTCTAGTAGAAACAGTTTTTTCAAGGCATTGTCCATTTTTACCACCTCCTGCAATATTGAAAGACATTATAAAACAGATGTTCGATAACCGCAAGCTGAAAAAGTCAGACGCCACAACACAAGAGGAAATCCCGTTTTTTATTCTGTTAAACTGGGCCTTGTCGAAAATAGCATTTTGTGGTATAATTTAGTCCAAGTNGAAAGTTGAACTGGCGTGGCTTTTTACCTCGTCATCGCCGTAGCCGGTTTGAATTGTTGACTGTTTGACACGCACCTGGATTTATATNGGATTGACTTTCTGGGAGGCTCCGACTAAGGGGAATGACATGGAACTTACGTTTGAAAAAGAAGATTTATCGAAAGCGATTCAGATCTTGCAAGGCGTTACCACCGGGAGAAACACGCTNCCGATTTTGTCCAATATTTTAATTCGAGCCGGTAATGGTCAAATTGAGGTTGCAGCTACAGACTTAGAGGTTGGCATCCGGCTGAAAGTACTAGGGCAAATTCAGGAGGAGGGNGAGATTACNGTCTCAGCTCGCAAGATAGGCGAGATTGTGCGCGAATTACCAGACGAAGATATTCGGCTCTCCACTGTTGGCAATGACCGTGTACAGATTTTGTGTGGCACAGGTCAATATAAGATCATCGGTTTACCAAGCGACGAATTCCCACCGATTCCGTCAGTGGATGGTAATCCGTTTACCATTGATGGCGAAGAACTCCGATCAATGATTCAAAAGACCGAGTTTGCCGCTTCCACGGATGAAACTCGCTACTATCTCAATGGATTATTTTTCAATTTAACGCCAGATGCCACTCAGATCGTTGCTACTGATGGCCGTCGGCTATCAGTAGCAACACACGACAGCTTAGAACCCAAACCCGATGAGCCAATAAGCGTAATTGTACCGTTGAAGGCAGTACGTGAAGTGGTTAAAACTTTTGCCGAATCGCCAACTATTCAAATCTCTCTCAAAGAGAACCAGATCTTATTTGCCGACGACAATGCAACGCTGGTTTCTCGTTTGGTCGATGGAGAATATCCCAAGTATGAGAAAATCATCCCCGACAACAACGATATTCAAGTCGTCGTCGAGCGAGAGAAGTTGATTGGCCCTATCCGCCGTGTCTCCCTCTTAGCCAACCAGAATACCCACTCGGTTCGGCTAGATCTGGAAAACGATGAGATGCGGGTTTCGGCCAGAACACCCGAATTAGGAGAAGGACAAGAGACACTCGATATTGGTAGCGAAGAAGTCGTACTTGAAATTGCCTTTGATGCTCATTATCTTCGGGATGCTTTGTCTCATATTGACGCNCACGAAGTGGTCATGGAGTTCAAGGACAGTTTGAGTGCAACAATCATCAAACCAGTAGAAGACGATTCTCATCTATGCTTGATTATGCCAATGCGGTTAGACACCTAAATCTGCCGACACTCGACGGTCTAAGTAACCTTGACAGTGCCAACGGTCCGGGTTAGAAAANCCCTAATAGTTATCAAAGGGGTGGGGTCCNNCAAGTTAGTCGGCACCTTTTGCTGACGGGGATTTCATGTGGTTAAACCACTTGACGCTTCGCAACTTTCGTAACTACACCGATCTGGAGATTCACTTTCCGGATGCTATCAACCTAATCGTTGGCAATAATGCACAAGGTAAAACCAACCTGCTGGAAGCGATTTACTTTGTCAGTACTGCCAAGTCCCATCGGACTCATTCCGACCGGGAGTTAATCCACTACGATTCAGATTGGTTTTATCTCAAGGCCAGAATTGGCACCTTGTCAGCAAACTTGTCGTTGGAAGACAANGTGCAGTTCCCAGTTGCGGATTGGCAACGACAAGTTGTGCGCGAGTGNCTCCCTGNTGGGAATGAGTTAATTGTTGAGGCTTCTCATGAAGCAGAGGGGCAAAAACGGTTCAAGCTAAATGGGGATNTGCTGCCAAAGTTATCGGAGTGGGTCGGCCAGTTTCGGGTCGTTTTTTTTTCGCCCGAGTCGCTAATTCTAGTAAAAGGGTCCCCTGGTGACCGACGCCGGTTTCTGGACCAGCTTATTTGCCAAATTAACCCACTTTACCTTAGCCAGTTGCAACGTTACCAGTCGTCGCTACGACAAAGAAACGAGTTGCTAAAGCAGATCCGCAATCACCGGCAGTCGGTAGATCTACTCGAACCTTGGGATGAACTATTGGTCGAAGATGGTGTTCTAATTACTAAGGCCAGAACTCAGGTGCTGGATTTGTTGCATCAATTGGCCAAAATCCATCATGCACAATTGACACAGTCAACCGAAGTCTTGAACCTCCGCTATTGNCCTTCGTTGCAGAAAGTTGAAACCGCAGATAATTCAGANGAGGGAGTTGCCGGTAATCGTTTCCGACAGCGGTTACAAAAATCACGATCTGCGGACCTGATCTACGGTAATACATCTGTTGGCCCGCATCGAGACGAATTTAAGCTATTTATTCAGGAGCTGGATAGTAACAGCATTCAGCGAGAGATCAAACTCTATGGGTCGCAAGGGCAGCAACGAACTACCTCGCTGGCACTCAAATTAGGGGAAGTGGAGTTGATTCACTCCCAAACTGGAAATATGCCCGTTGTGTTGCTGGACGATGTGTTATCTGAATTAGACGATATCCGTTCTCAACTTTTGTTTACCTTGTTCCAAGACTTTGGGGCACAGCTTTTCATCACTGCTACGCGAGAAGAAGAGTGGGTTGCACATCTGCCGACCAACTTTAATCAACACTACCGCCTGATTACTATTGACAGTGGACAAATCGTTGCCTAAAAAACAACTGGAGCCNCCTACGAATCAAACCCTAATTATCCATCAAGCTCTGCAAGAGGTGATCGACGAAAATGGGTATGGCCACAAACTAATAGAGCGACGTGTGCTGGCGATTTGGGGGCAAATTCAGCAGGTTGGTATGGCTACCAAAGCTGTTGCGTTCCAAAACGGAATTTTGGAAGTCCATGCGCAACATAGTGTTTGGCTGTCTGAGCTTCATTATCAGCAACGCCATTTGATCCAATTGTTGAATCAAAAGTTAGGTCTTCAGCTTGTGACCGGCTTGAAAGTAAAAGTCAAGCCAAACATGTCCTCGCCCCCGATCGGGGAAATCAAAACCTCAAAGCAACCGATTATAGCTTCCAATGTTAGCCCTACTGACGACANTGCTGTATCAGTCGATCGATTTTCCCCGTTGACATTGGAGGAGCCCGAATCAACTTACGAAGAACGGATGTCGGTAGCACAGAATCCAGTGTGGGAACAAGAAGCCGAAGCCGCAGTAGCGATTATCCAGGATCCGCAGTGTAGAGAAACGCTCAAGCAATTACTTTTATTAGGAAAAGGCACAGCCTCAACCCGCAATCCAGTTGAGGATAGGGGGGAGAAGATATGATGAGGCGTAACAAGTAGCAAACAAACTTAAAGTTGGGATACATTTGCTGCTCTGGCGAATAATCGTACATTGGTCAAAAATATAACAATNCTTTTGGNAATTAACAATCGACAGTGAACAATTGACCGTTGCTCATTGGTAAATGTAGGAGTTTTAGATGGCAGAATCAACAATAACAACTACCTCTTCGACAANGGAGGAAGAGGTGAACTATACAGCTGATAGTATTCAAGTACTGGAAGGGTTGGAAGCAGTTCGCAAACGGCCCAGTATGTACATTGGAAGCACCGGCCCGTCAGGACTTAACCATTTGATTACGGAGTTGGTCAATAATTCAATCGACGAGATTTCAGCCGGTTTCGGATCTGAAGTCGAAGTTACCCTCCACGCCGACGGTACTGCCAGTGTGAGAGACGATGGTCGGGGGATTCCGGTCGAAAATCACGAAAGTGGCAAATCGGCTCTGGAAGTGGTAATGACGGTCTTGCACGCTGGAGGTAAGTTCGACGGCCGGGATGATGTTGGTTACAAAACTGCTGGTGGGTTGCACGGAGTNGGTGCTTCTTGTGTCAATGCATTATCAGAATGGACACGTGTCTACATTCGTAGGGAAGGACAGATCTATCACCAGCAATACCAACGAGGTGTTCCAAGTGCCGATGTCGAAGTTGTCGGGGAAACCGATCAAACAGGAACCACCACCACCTTTTTGCCCGACACCGAGATCTTTGAAATCGTCGAGTTTGGACATGACTTTGTGGCTGAATGTTTGAGAGAACTGGCTTTTTTGAATAAGGGCGTTAAAATTATATTTCGTGACGAACGGATTCCAGACGGTGGCAAACCAATAGAATATATTTTTCAGTTTGAGGGCGGCATCGCTACTTTTGTCCAACATCGCAATCAAAGCAAAGAGGTGCTTCATAAAGACCCGATCTATATCGAAAATGTCCAGAATGATGTAACAGTTGAAATTGCCATTCAGTACACTACTAGTTATACCGAGAGCCTCAGCTCGTACGCCAATAACATCCGAACTGCCGAAGGAGGGTTTCACGAGAGTGGATTCAAGAGTGCGATCACTCGAACTTTTAACAATTATGCCAAAGATAACGACCTGCTGAAGGGAGCTAAAGTTACCCTCTCTGGAAACGACATTCGCGAAGGTATCACGGCAGTGATTAGCGTAAAACTGCCAGATCCACAGTTTGAAGGACAAACCAAATCCAAACTAGGTAATACCTATGTGGAAGGAATCGTTCAAACCACGGTTAATGAACATTTGAAAGGGTATTTGGATGAGAATCCATCTATTGCCAAACAGCTTATACAAAAGAGTGTCCAAGCAGCTCAAGCCCGTGAAGCAGCTCGGCAAGCTCGCGAGGTAGTTCGGCGAAAAGGCGTTTTGGATGGCGCCTCTATGCCGGGAAAACTGGCCGACTGTCAAGAACGTGAAGCTGCTCTTTGTGAGATCTTCTTAGTTGAGGGCGACTCTGCTGGTGGAACAGCTAAGCAAGGACGAGACCGGCGAGTCCAAGCCATTCTGCCTTTAAAAGGTAAAGGGATCAATGTCGCTAAAGCTCGCATCGATAAGATCCTTAAAAATGAGCAGGTGATAGATATTATTACCGCCTTAGGAGCGGGTTTTGGAGACGAAGATTTCGATTTACAAAAATTGCGCTACGGCAAAGTCGTTATCATGGCTGATGCGGATGTAGATGGTGCGCATATCCGAACCCTCCTTTTGACCTTTTTCTTTCGTCAAATGCCGGAACTGATCTTAAACGGACACCTATACTTAGCCCAACCACCTCTATACCAAATTCGGCGAGGGCGCAAAACACAATATTTATATGATGATTCAGAGATGGACGACTTCCTCTTGAATGCTTCGCTGGAAGCGGGCGAACTGATCAATATCAGGCGTGGCACCCCTTATACACCATCTCAATTTCGCGAGGTACTGGACTCAATCCGAAGGGTTGAGTTGGCACTAGCCGGTCTGACCCGTAAGGGTATTGATACCGAACGAGTCTTTAACCAGCGCTTTGCCGGGGCAAAGAAAGTTCGTCTCATGCAAATCGAAACAAGGGAGGGGAATACCTATCATTTTGAGGATTTGATGCCATCTATGGAACAATTACAAGGTATAGAGGACAAGTCACAACTTGAGCTTGAAGAACTTACGGCTGAGACCCAAGAGTTAGTTGTCCAGGATGCATCTAATCTTCCAGAACTTCTAGAGCTTGACAACCTGATTCAAAACCTAGCAAAGCTTGATATTCAAGCAGGGGACTTCATACGGTCGTCTCGCCTCCGGTCGGGGAATGGGAATGGAAGTTATCATCGTAACGGTACAAGGGAGGAGCAAGAACAGACAAGTACTTCTGAAAGCTACATCTTCTCCCTAAAAGAATCCTCGACTAAAAGTGAGCGCCCGCCCAGGCAGACGGCTAATGTTTGGGATATGCTGGAGGGCGTTATGGATATTGGTCGCCGTGGGATCTCGATTACCCGATACAAGGGGCTAGCCGAGATGAATGCGGATCAATTGAAAGAGACAACGATGGATATCGACAAACGAATTTTGCTGCAGGTTAAGCTGGAAGATGGGATCGAAGCAGATCGGATCTTCTCCCTCCTGATGGGNGACGATGTTGGCCCTCGTCGTCAATTTATCGAACGATATGGTGCACAGGTCCANCTAGACTTATATGGTGCCTAAGCGAGGAGTATATTGGTGNGAATTGATCNACATCCCGACCAAAANATAGTTACTCGATACGTCGAAGAAGAACTGAAAGAGTCGTACTTGACCTACGCCATGAGTGTCAATACGAATCGTGCCATTCCTGATGTGCGTGACGGGCTGAAGCCCAGCACCCGACGGATCATCTTCGCCATGGGTGAGATGAACTTAACCAGCGACCGACCTCACGATAAATGTGCCGCGGTGGTTGGTGAGGTAATGAAAAACTATCATCCACATGGTGACGGTCCAATTTATACTACGCTGGTTGGCCTGGAACAGGATTTCGGTATGCGGTATCCGTTGGTTGATGGGCAAGGGAACTTTGGGTCGATTGACGATGATCCTCCAGGCGCAATGCGATATACGGAGTGTCGGCTGACCAAGATTGCCAATGAAATGTTGGTCGATATTAAAAGAGATACCGTCGACATGCAACCCAATTATAAGGAATCGACCGACGAACCTACTGTTTTACCAGCCGGATTACCCAATCTAATTCTAAATGGAACAACTGGAATAGGTGTGGGTTATCTGACCCGAATTCCGCCACATAACCTGACCGAACTGGTAGACGCCTTAATATTGATGTTAGAAAACGCCGCCGATTCGGCGGATCAGACCCAGTACTCCCCCCATCCCCTGGTTGATGCTCTCGATGGCTCACGGGAAAGCAGGGATCAAGGAAGACCGGCCTCGGTTTCAACAGAAGCTCTGCTTGAAATCATGCCCGGTCCCGATTTCCCCACCGGGGGAATTGTTGTTGGTCGAAGTGGTATTCGGGACATGTATGACACGGGTCGAGGCTCAATTACTATTAGAGCCCGTGCTATTATCGAGCGACTTAATAACGGGCGAGAGCAGATTGTTGTTACCGAAATTCCGTTTCAGGTTAAGAAAAACCAATTACTGAAGAAGATCTACGATGTGGTTACTCATAAAACCATTACCGGTATCTCGGACATTCGGGATGAATCGGACCGGGAGATGCGGGTTGTCATCGAATTGAAGCGAGGTGAAATAGCGCAGGTAATTCTAAATCAACTCTACAAGCACTCGCAGATGCAGACCAACTACAGTGCCATTCTACTTTGTTTGGTGGATGGTGTTCCCAAAGTTCTGACCTTGTACGAAATCCTCAACTATTATATTTTGCATCGTCGCGAGGTCCTCCGTCGCCGTACACAATTTGATCTGGCTCGTAGCGAACGCCGGGCCCATATTTTGGAAGGATACAGAACCGGGCTGAACCATATTGAAGAGATCATCGAGATTATCCAATCGGCGGATTCTCCACAAACGGCTCGTGATCAGTTGATACTCGATTACACACTATCCGAAATTCAGGCCAACGAGATCTTGTCCATGACGCTGAGACAGTTGACTGGGCTAGAACGACAGAAAATTAACGATGAGTACGCCGACCTTCTCGAATTAATTGAGGAATTGCGTACCATTTTGGAGAATGAATTTTTGGTCACCGATATGTTTAAGAAAGATCTACTGGAACTGAAAGCTACTTACGGTGATGAGCGGCGAACCGAGATTGCCGACGCCATCAGCGAGTTCCAAATAGAAGATCTAATTGCCGATGAGGAAATGGTAGTCTCTATTTCCCACACTGGTTACATTAAACGGGTGCTAATCTCGACTTACCGCCGCCAAAATCGTGGCGGTAAAGGCGTAATGGGCATGGGAACTAAAGATGGCGATTTCTTAGAACATATCTTTATTGCTTCCGCCCACTAGTATATTCTGTTTTTTACAGATCTCGGTAAGTGTTATTGGCTAAAAGTTTTTGAAGTGCCAGAAGGTAGTCGAACCGCTAGGGGTAGATCTATTGTCAATCTGCTACGTTTAGAAAGTGATGAGCGAGTAACTGCCTTTCTCCCCATTCGAGAGTTCGATAGTGACCGTTGTATCTTTATGTCGACACAAAAAGGGACGATTAAGAAATGCAATTTAAGCCTCTTTAGCAATCCCTATTCGGCCGGAATCATCGCTATCAAACTAGATGAAGATGACCGTCTAATTGGTGCAACGCTAACCGACGGTGACCATGCAATTGTACTCGTCACTAAGAATGGGATATCGATTCGGTTCGACGAGAAAGAGGTTCGGGAAATGGGGCGGACCGCTCGTGGTGTGCGTGGAATTCGATTGGCCGACGATGATCAAGTGGTTGGCATGATAACTTCTACGCAGGTGCTGGCTCCAACCCCTGAGCGAGGGACTAAAGTCGAAACTTTACTGGTAGTGACTGAAAATGGCTATGGTAAACGGACATCACTAGAAGAATACCGGCAACAGTCGAGAGGTGGAAAAGGAGTCATTACCATTAAAACCACCCAACGCAATGGCAACGTTGTGGCCGTCAAAGCAGTCAAAGATGATGATGAACTGATTATTATTAGTTCCAACGGCATGATTACCCGAATGGGAGTTAAAGATATTCGCACCATCGGACGCAATACGCAAGGCGTTCGCCTAATGTCTCTGGCGGACGATGAAACTGTGGTTGATGTGGGAAATATCATTTCCGATGATGACAAGAATGATGAGGAGCAATTAGCAGACATCCAGGTGACCGAATGAGGCATAGCTTCCTAAGTTTACCCTCGCCTACCCCCTCAAAAATAGGGAGTAGGCAAGCACGAGGAACAGCATTATCCCCCGTAGTGCTAATTTTGTTCTTGCTTCTGGCTAGAGCCGGTTGGGCTTTGGAGCCGGAGATCATTGCTACCCGACCTTTGCAACCCAAATATCAGCAGGCTCGAAAAAATCTTCTCAAACTGAGTTGGGCAACCTATCTGAGAACCAACCGTAAATTTCCTAAGTCTGGCAAACTTTACCAACAGGTAGCTGAATTCTATCCAGAATCGGCTTTTCTCCAAACACAGATCGCAACTGTCAGTTTAGCGATTCAGGACATTAAGGCTGCTGAGAAGGCGGCACGTCGTGCGATTGAACTGGGGAAACAGGACGAAAGCTCGGAAAATCCTGAGCCATACTTCCTGTTGGGACAGATTTTACTCAAGCATAGATCCAACATATCACAAAGTAAGACACCGGAGTGGCGTCAGGCAATAGCCGAGTTCCAAAAAGTGACAGAACTGGATCCGGACCATGTCAACGCTTACCGTTATATTGGCGAAATTGCACTCTTGAAACAGGAGNACGATCTAGCTGTTCAGGCCTTCAAGGCCTTGACCCGGATCATGCCTTATCAAACTACGTTCTATCTACGACTCGGAAAATCTTATCAAGAGACTGGNCAAAATACCGAGGCAATTTCGGCTTTTGAAAGAGCGGTTAAAATAGATCCTCTCCTCTGGCAAGCGCACGAATCACTAGGCCAGCTATACATTGACCGTTACGATCAATTGGAAGACNCCGTCTATGAAGCGGTCGAACCAGACCCGGAAACCATGAGCCAAGCCCAAGCCAGCATGCAAAGGGTGATAAAGGCCTACAGTAAAGTGCGGGAGTTGAAACAAAAACAGGCTAAACCGGAGCAGTTGGCCAAGTATGACTATGGGTTGCTGGCTTTCCGATCTCGCCTGGGAAGTCTTTACCTAGCAGCGGATCAACCGGAGCAAGCTATCGAAACTTTGCTGGCGATTTTAGAGGTGGATTCTGGCCACAGCGATGCCAATTATTTGTTAGGATTAGCCTATCAACAGACCGAAAAATATGATCAGTCAGAACACCACCTTCGGGCTGTAGTTCAAACAACTGAGCGTCCAGCGGCATACAATGCACTCGGTTATCTTTTCGCTGAGCGAGATAAAAACTTAGATGAAGCCGTCGAATTGATTACGTTTGCTCTTGAAAAAGATCCGGATAACGGGGCATACTTGGATAGTCTCGGTTGGGTCTACTATAAACAGGGAAAAACCAAAAAAGCGATCAAACAACTTAAGAAAGCGATTTCCCTCGAACCGGATAGTTGGGAAATCCAAGATCACTTGGGGGATGCCTATTTGAAAGACGGGAATCTCCCAAAGGCAATCTCTTCTTGGGAACAAGCGGCAGATCTCGCTCCTAATAGTGAGAGCATTCAAGAAAAATTACAGGGCTATACGAAGNCGACTGATTAACAACCGATTAAGGGTTCTTCGAAAGGCAAAATTGAATATGGAAAAGGTTTTAGGCCTAAAGTGCCGTGAATGCGGCGAACAGTATCCAAAGTCGCCGGTTCATGTCTGTGAGTTTTGTTTTGGTCCATTGGAGGTTGAATACAATTATGAGGAGATTGCAAAACGAATTTCTCGCCGGTCAATTGAATCTGGCCCCTACAGCTTATGGCGATATGCAGATCTCCTTCCGGTTGACGGCGAACCGATTTGCGGTTTCCATTCTGGATTTACGCCTCTGATTCAAGCGAAAAATCTAGGCAATGAACTCGGGGTCAAACAGATCTATATTAAAGACGATTCTGTCTGTCGGCCGACGCTCTCTTTCAAAGATAGAGTGGTAGCCGTAGCACTGAGCAAAGCCAAAGAGTTTGATTTCGATACTGTTTCTTGCGCTTCCACCGGCAACTTAGCCAACGCGGTAGCCGCTCAGGCAGCAACGGCCAACTTGAACTGCTTTATCTTTATCCCATCCGATTTGGAACTGGGTAAGGTGGTTGGATCTCAGATCTATAATCCGACCGTGGTCGGAATTCATGGGGTTTACGACGATGTTAATCGCCTCTGTAGTGAAATCGCTGATGTCTACCCGTGGGCTTTTGCTAATATTAATATTCGCCCTTTCTATGCTGAAGGTTCCAAGACACTCTGTTACGAAGTATTGGAACAACTCGGTTGGCGATCCCCCGACCACTTCATTGCTCCGGCCGCCGGTGGTTCGCTAATTACCAAAATTGGCAAAGCCATCAAAGAATTTCAAAATCTCGGTTTGATTGATAAGTCACCGACCCAAATACATGTGGCTCAAGCCGAAGGGTGTGGACCAATTGTTAATGCTCTCAAAGAGGGAAGTGACTTTATCAGGCCGGTCCGACCCGATACAATCGCTAAATCACTGGCGATTGGAAATCCAGCCGATGGCATCTACGCTGTAGAAACGGTCAATAAATCTGGTGGTTGTGGTGAACACGCGACCGACGCTGAGATCGTCGAAGCGATGAAATTGTTGGCAGCGACAGAAGGTGTTTTCACCGAAACGGCAGGTGGTACCACACTCGCTGTTACCCAAAAACTGATCCAAAGCGGTAGGATCGGCACCGATGAAAGCATCGTCGTCGCTATCACCGGTAATGGTCTCAAGACTGTTGAAGCCTTAGACGATGAAGTTTCTCCTCCTCACTTGATTCAGCCACAACTTAGCACGTTTAGAGAATTGATGACAACACTCTAAATTCCTCTTAAACCGAGTAACAACTGTCAAGCGAAATCCTATTCCTGCCTCAGTTATACCTTTGCTAGTAGANGNGCTAAGATGGAAGTTCTTCAGGGNACAATCGAACGTATCGTTTTTGANAATCCTGAAAACGGCTATGTCATTGCTCGCCTCGATTCGAGATCTTCCCCTGGAGAATTGATCACCATCGTCGGTAACCTGGCTTCGATTAATCCTGGGGAAAGCGTAGCCTTAAAAGGGTTGTGGATCAATAATCCCAAGTACGGTCGACAATTCNAAATCGAACAATACGAGACCGTCTTACCCTCCACCATTGTAGGTCTTCGTAAATATCTGGGTTCAGGTTTAATCAAGGGGATTGGTCCTGTCATGGCCAGACGAATTGTCAGTAAATTTGGTGCGGATACGTTGGACGTGATTGAACGTCAGCCAGAAAAGCTACGCCGGGTCGAAGGCATCGGGCAAAAACGAATCGGTATCATCACACAGGCTTGGGAAGCGCAACGCGAAATCAAGAATGTCATGCTCTTTCTGCAATCCCACAACGTGAGTACTACTCACGCCACGAAGATCTACAAAACCTACCAATCCCAAGCCATCCCTATTGTTAAAGAGAATCCCTATCGCTTGGCCGATGACATTTACGGTATTGGCTTCAAAACGGCTGATACCATTGCCCAAAAACTGGGGATTGAACCCGAATCACCGAATCGCGTTAAGGCGGGTCTGAAGTACGTTTTGAGTCACAAAGCTGACGAAGGCCACGTCTTTCAGTTTCGGCCGGAGTTGATAGCGTCTTGTCAGGAGATGCTTGATTTGTCGGAAACTGCCATCTCAGACGGGATCTCAGCTTTAGTTGCTGCCGAAGATNTAGTGTCAGAAACGGTTGAAGAGCAAGAGGCCATCTACCTGGTCCCTTTTTATTATGCAGAAATCGGTGTGGTCAACAGCGTCGGAAAACTGTTGCAGCAACCACAGACAGACTTAAGCCAATCTGCATTCGAGCAAACGATCAGCCAAATCGAACGAACACTCGCCATCCACTTAGCGCCGGGTCAACGACAAGCGATCCAAACCGCACTCCGCTCGCAGGTGATGATACTGACAGGTGGCCCCGGTACTGGTAAGACGACAACAACACTGGGGATGATTCGATTATTGGAGCAATTGGGGTACCAAATCGTACTAGCGGCTCCGACCGGTCGGGCGGCTAAACGGCTGAGTGAAACCACCCAGCGTGAAGCAAAAACTATTCATCGACTACTTGAATTTTCACCACAAGAGAATGGCTTTCAACGAAATCGGGAAAATCCACTTGTCGCCGATGTAGTAATCGTAGATGAGGTGTCGATGGTCGATCTGGTGTTGATGAACAACCTGCTAAAAGCTGTTCCACCAACGGCCAAATTGATCCTGATTGGTGACGTGGATCAGCTCCCATCGGTTGGAGCGGGTAATGTCTTGAAGGGAATTATTGCGTCCGGGGTAGTAGATCTGGTTCGTTTGACGGAAGTATTTCGGCAAGCGCAGGCAAGCATGATCATTACCAATGCGCACCAGATTAACCAAGGTAAGATGCTAATCTTAAAAGGGGAGTCAAGTCGTGACTTCTTCTTTATAGAAGAGCCTGATGTCGAACAGGTCGCGCAGCAAATCTGCCAACTGGTTCATACTCGGCTGCCCAAGCACTACGGTTTCGACCCGATTAACGATATTCAGGTGTTATGCCCCATGCGTCGAGGAGATGCTGGTTCTGAGAACCTGAACGAACTGTTGCAGGATCGACTCAATCCTAACCCGTCGGACGTAGTACGTGGAGGGCGAAACTTTCGAGTTGGCGACAAGGTCATGCAGATCCGCAACAACTACGACTACGATGTGTTTAACGGAGACATCGGACAGGTAACCGGCATTGACCAAGTCGAAAAGATCCTTCAGATTCGATTTCCAGAAAAGGTGGTTGATTACGATATGGCCGATTTGAACGAACTAGTCTTGGCCTACGCGACAACGGTCCATAAGTCTCAAGGTAGCGAGTATCCAGCGGTGGTTTTGCCATTGGTGACTCAACACTACATGATGCTACAGCGCAACCTGCTCTACACAGCAATTACGCGGGCTAAAAAACTGGTTGTCCTTATCGGCGCTAAACAAGCTCTTCAACTCTGCATTCGCAATAACAAGGTGATGCACCGTAATACGCACCTGACAACTCGCTTGCAGGACAGGGTTATCGGAGATCCTGCTGTGACCCAATCCCGCAACGCACCTACTAATCCTTCTCTGGTTAGCCTCTGAGGCTTAAGGAATAACCTTTAGATCTGCGCGATTCTCTGTTCCCACTCGTCACAGGTTTGGTGAGTTAGCCGAACAGAAGCTCCAATATAGCGAGCCGAATCTTGCAAAGTATGACGCTGGCTTTCGGTCAGTTGATCCAGGAACGGACGCAGATCTCCATCTTCCCACAGCAGATCGGTCAACGTTTTCCCCTGTTCGTGCACTTGTGCTACCAGCTTGCGGGTGTGATCGTAAGCATCGGGGAATCCGTAATAGGCCAACAACAAGTAGACCGGTTCAGCGATAGTATTNCCGGCACTTAATTGTAGATTCTTCCGCATCTGATCAGTTTTGACGTCTAGNTCTTCCAGAGCACGACTCAACCGGTAAATCGAATAATCGAAGACGGTGAATAATTCCGTTAAGAACCGGCTAGAGGCCGAGTTGGTTAGGTCACGTTGGTGCTCCAAGATACTATCCATGAATACCGTCTGCATTCGTGGAATAAAGGCTTTCCATAAACTCTTGACGTTTTCAAAGGTTTCGGGATTGACCTTGTGGGGCATGGTAGAAGAACCAACTAGTCTAGAGTCGTATTTGCGACCGACCTCGGCGATCTCCGTGCGATATAGATGCCGCATGTCGTCAGCAAAATTAGCCAGAACCGTATAGGCTGAAGAGATCGCATAAGCTAGATCACTGATAAATTCTGGTTCAACACATTGGGTTGATGTATGAGTATCTGATGGTTTCAGTCCCAATAGTTGGAGTAAATCCATTTCTAGCTGTTCCGGTCGATCGAAGACCATGGCCAAGCCATTGAAGGCGCCAACCGCCCCGGAGAATTGGCCGCGCAAATTTTGAGTGGTTTCAGCGATCAGTTGAATCCGATTACCAAGACGGCTGATGTAGAGGGCAATGGCGTAGCCAAAGGTGATCGGCTCAGCGTGTTGACCATGTGTGCGNCCAATCTGTACGGTGTCGGCATGGGTTCGAGCCAGTGTGATTAGTTGTCGAACAAAATCGGCTAGATTGGGCAGGATCACTTTTTGTGTCAGTTCTTTTAAACGTAGGGCAGTCGCTGTATCCAGAATATCGGCAGAGGTGGCAAACAAATGCACATAGGGACGAGCTTCGGGTGAGATTTTACGCCTAATGACATTGACCAAAGACCGNATGTTATGCCGTATTTTAGCCTGCTCCTCATAGACCTCTTCGGCAGTGACCTGGTCAACGGCCGCCTCGACCTGATCTGCGATCTTCTCTGAACANACACCATGTTTGGCCAACGTTCTTACCAGTGCGGCTTCGACCTGGGCTTGATACCTAACATAAGCCGATTCGGAAACATAGGGCAACAGGCGTTGCATCACTGGCTCTGTTGCACCGTAATACCGAAAATCAAGCGGACTGACTGCTTCGAAAAGTTCCATCTTTTCTCCTGGCCTAAATGGATAAGCCTAACTTTCTATCAAATCTCTTAAAAACTGAATGCTCCGACGGGCAATGGTAACAGGATCCGGCTCAAATTTAAAAACCTCGGTAGAGAGATATCCGTCGAATTCAACGGCCTTCAAAGCCTCAATAATTGGAGGGTAATCGACATCTCCTGACCCTGGCAGATAAAGATTATTGTCGTTGGTATGGAAGTGGACCAAGTGATCGGAGAATTTCTGGATCTCAGTGGGCATATCCAAACCTTGATTGGCGGTGCTACAGACATCGAGAATCAAGCGGAAATTGGGATTGTCGACCTGCTGAATCATCTCGACCGCTTGGGCTGGCGTATTGATAAAGTTAGTCTGATTATCAGACAGCGGCTCCATACACAAGGTTACACCCTTGTCTTGGGCATAAGCCGCACTCTGAGAGAAGGTTTCTTTAGCATAATTCCACGTCCGATCAGCATCCGAACCTTCTTGCACCGACCGTTGTTGAGGCGAACCAATAACCATTACTTCGCCATTGAGGTCAGCACAGAGATCGATCAAAGCATAAAAGTAATCTAATGTTCTTTGGCGGATCGCATCGTCTGGATGGTTGACATATAATCCTTCAGGCGAAACGAGCAACCAGTGTAGGCCTGCAATCTCTACTTCGGAGTCGGCGGCGGCTTTTTTGATCCGGCTTCGCTCTGTTGTACTAATATCTCTGACATCGTCAGCTAAGGTAAATGGCGCAATCTCGACGGCTTGGTATCCAAGTTGGGAAGCGCAGTCGAAAACATCTTCAATTTTCCAATCCTCAAACATTTCATTGCAAATTGCAAGTTTCATTATTTCCTCGTTCAGTGGTGTGGACTATCATGTTCAATCCCTGCCAATTCTAGCATACGTCAATCTATTTGTGCTAGGATGGACCAGTCGGGACTCATAAAAAATGATGAGGCGGCTTCGCTATCAAGTTAATAGGCACTGGAGATTGTCTCGACTGACGTGACAACGGATGGAAACACGATTTTCAGTTATTCAAAAATAACGCCAACCGAAGATTGGATACGGTAATCAGTGAAGATATTTATTGTTTAGCTAATTCTGCCTATTAAGGTCTAGTCGCTTCACATAGACCTTATCAACGTTCTGGTTGTGCCAAAATACTGGAAACTAATTGACATTCCTTTAGGTATCTTTAGATATCCTCACTCAAGTTATTCTGAGTAGTTACAGCAATGGAAGATATTAAGAAACCCTGTTCCTATTAGTCATAACTTCTCTGTATACTGATTCTGAGTTATAATTTTACATGGGCACACCCTAGAATCGCAATCCTACTGATAGATTTACAATACGACTTTAAATTATTGCTAAAATCACCATGCTTAGGGTACACAGCACCGATCCAACCCTATTTAAAGCTGTTTGGCTTCTTCTGCAGCAATCGGATTCTTAATCAGATTCATCCTGCTTTCAACCTTGCCATCAATCAAAATCCGCCAATCNCCCTATACTGAAATAATATGATTAACAGATTTTTTCAGGTGCCATAATAGCATGACTCTTGGGAGGTGGGCCGCTATGACTTTATCGGAGTATCTGTTGCCATCAACAGGCTTTAGAAGAATTGGGTCAATATGATATCTGTCCACGAGATTGCGGNGTAGGCCGGTTAGCTGATAAGACAGCCACCTGCAAAACAGGTCGTTATGTACAGGTATCAAGTTGTTTACGCGGTTGGAGAGGCAACGGCACAATTTTCTTTTCTATGTGCAACTTACGCTGTGTGTTTTGCCAGAACTTTGGTATCAGTCAAGCTCATCGTGGTTTGGAAACTCCGCCTGAACAGTTGGCGAGAATGATGCTTGAACTGCAAGATATAGGTTGCCACAATATCAATTTCGTCACACCTGAGCATGTTGTGCCGCAAGTTTTAGAAGCATTGGTACTGTGGCAATGACGAATGGGCTGAAGTTGCCGATCAATACATCAGCTTATGATTCAATGACCAGTCTTCACCTCCTCGATGGCGTGATNGACATCTATATGCCGGATTTCAAACTCTGGGATTCCCAACAATCGTTACGTTATCTGAAAGCTAAAGATTATGCTGAGATGGCATGTGGAGTGGTTCAAGAGATGCATCGTCAGGTTGGTACCTTGAAGTTTGACGAAGATGGTTTAGCACGTAGGGGGTATTATTGGTTCGACACCTTGTTATGCCAGGGATAGTCGACCAAACGGGTGCGATTTTTCGTTTCTTAGCTGAGGGGATTGCTTCCGATACCTACGTAAATGTGATGTCTCAGTACCGGCCGGGAAGGAAAGTAACAGCAGAAGAACATAGCCAGATTAATTGTGCTGTTACCATGTCTAAGTACCTGAAAGCTATCCGGATTGCTCAGGATTTTGGACTCAGNTTAGATCAACAAAATCCAATGGAAAAATCCCACCTAGATTGATACAAATCACATAAATCTGCGCGCGAAGAACTTATTTAAATCAACGAAGTAAATTAATAAAATTAGAAAAGCTGAAAGGAGTCGTCTTTGTCAAGTCGAGCTACTTCATTTCACAGAGCTTATTCACAATTTACCCTTCAACTTAAATATCATTGGCTTCGTAGTAGGTTTGACATCCTGAACCTGCCCATCTATAATACGACATCGATAAAAGGGAGATGGGATGAGCCAAGGCAAAAATATGTTCTCTATTTCAGCCGATGGGATGGTTGAACTTCTAGATCCAGCGGCCAAGCGNGCTTTGTCTGTAGCCGAACGGTACGCTGACCGCTTTACCAATCCAGCAACTGGTCTGGTCAATGGAGATGAATACGAAGGGACGGATACCCGTGCCACCCTTTATTGTGCTGTTGGTTTTTTGATGAGTGAGAATCCCGCACGGATTGAGCAAGGCCGGAAGTGGTTAGACCAACTAGGAGTACAAGGCGGACACTTTAATATAATGGCTGGATTACTGGCCCTATATCATTTATCACCAGTATTAAGTCCAGGCCAACAAGAAAATTTTCGCCAAGCTGTAAAAAGCTTTTTGAACGGTGGTGGCGAGGATATTATCGCTGGCCGTAATAATAACATTCCTCTCGGTAACTGGACAGGACGATTGGTTGCTGGTCTGATGTTTGATGACCCACGGTTGGTTGATAGCAGTGTACGTGCCCTAGAGAAGCTAACCCGCTTGATTCAGCCCCACGGTACCATTCCAGAGTTCAATAGCCCAACTTATCACCCTGTTACGCTCCTTCTCCTCCGTATTATTTGTCAATTAGGTGAACCCCGTTCGACCCAGCTAGCCAGCCAACTAGAAAAGCACCTGTGGCTAGAGTTTGCCTGGCGCTGGCACCCCAAAATCCGCCAACTTTGTGGCCCCTGGGGCCGGGCATACCACGACAGCCTTTACGGAGGTTCCGGCTTGGCACCGATGTTAGCCGATCTACTCTGGGGTGGATTCTACGATGAATCGGTCGCCTATCAGTTCCTCCATGCTCACGATCACGCTTACGCCAGTCTGTTNGTGCTTCTGGCTCATCAGCANCCGGTCGATGTCAGCCAGGTCGCACTATATAAGCCATTACCTGTAACCGTAACCGCTTCGGCTGAGCAGTCNCTGGTCAAGTTGGGAAGCGAAGACCCAATCACTTGGATACCAGGTGGCGTTTCAGAGCTAACAACTTGGATGGATGAAAATCTATCTGTGGCAACCGCCACTAAGACTCACGTTCACGGCATGCAAAACGGTAATTACATTGCCCAGTGGACACGTACTGGCCAACCTGTCGGGACGTTGTCTGACTTGGGCCAAGCATTTGCTCGTTTTGTGCAAAACCGGCGGCGCCCGGGACAGCCGAATTACTATCTGAATCATCATCACGGTCAGCCAATTGGAACCTCGGCCAAACTATGGGGTGATGATGGACGCCCCTCGGCTATTCAATCCGGTTCCACAGCGGTAATTGTCTATCAACCCAAACGCCAAGAACGATGGACCGTACAACAATTAGAGATGTTCGTTGTCGTGCCTCGCTTGGATACAGTTGATCAAGTGCTGGTCGGCGGAAAGCGTGTTGAGAATTATGCTGGTAAGGCCAATCAGGCTGTGGTTATCTGCAGTGGACTGGCTTCGCTGGGGCTACGGTTTATGGTCACAGATGCCTCTCATACTGACCCCCAGTTGATTGTCGAACGCTGCAACAATCACCTATTAGTTGGACTAAAGCTGGTCGACTATTCACAGCCAACCGAACTGCTAGAATCTGTTTTTCGGCGATATGGCGGTTGTATTGGGACTGAACTTCGCTATACACCTACTCAAGATGCAGTTAACCAGTTGATGTCAGACATGATTCAGTCGGAGTTAGGGGATGAGTGGGAAATGGCCGTTTTTGGCGGGCATCGTGAGATTGAGTTTCAACTCGGAGACAAACATTTTATCGGTCGCTTCGACCCCATATCAGAGTCTTGGTTAGATCGACAGTTTCCGGTAGCGATTGGGCATCACCAAAAAATTGAGATGGGTAAGAGCAAATCCTGTTGATAGCAATGTGGCTGCCTCTACCATTACACGACCAAGCAAGCACAACTTTTTACAATGGCGACATCACATTCACAAGAAGTCTAATTAAACAAAGCGATTACTGAACTGATAAAATCCAACCTACTTACCGCTCAAGATTCAATCGGGTTTCTGATTGTAGATATTTCGCTTTCAACCTCCCTAAGACCGCCTGAAGTTTGACCTGTGGGTCAATAGCCACAATCTCCTNCATTCCGGCTTGAGCTTTTTTAATTTCGTTCTGAGAAAGACCTCGGTTGAAGATAGCAAAATCGTCCGTATCTACGTTGTAGTATCGGTTCATGTTTAATGGTTCTTCCACTCCCAATAATGGAGGAGCGTCTAGTGGAACCAGCTTATTTTTTTCTTAGAAAATCGATCAATACCTCACNATTTAGGTAAGTTGTCCNCCATTTTCCGGCTTGGTACGATACAGCTACATGTTGCCATACGTTTTTCTTAACGTTCAGGGGACTCTTGGCCGGAACCGCACGGNCTCCGGNGAGTTTCCATCCCATCCAGATGAATCCCGTTGGGTGGAGAAGGATNTCAAAAAATTCNTGAACATCNCGNCCNTTNGCCGCGATCAATTGCCNGNTNCCGGGGCCTGCTTTCAGAGTTGGACGGATCCAGGCCGTAATGGTNATTCCATCGACNAATTCAAAATCNTTTGAGTGTTCGACACGAANGATTCCATTTTTCCCANCAAATTTGACGGCTTTGCCAAATTTCCCCTCTGNCCAACCGGTATCGCCTTCTAGTTTCCCNTGGNTGTCATNTCCGGATAGATCGNTTNCTGTCTTTCCTGTNCCTTCCTCAAAGTCGAAATAGACCACCAGAGATTCTTCGACCTGAGCCTGACTAACTCCGAATGCTATCAAAGAGAACATAGAAATTAGGAGAATTAGCCGATACTTCATTGAACTTTACCTCTACTGTTTTTTGCCAATATTGCAAAAATCAAGGTTTAACGAGTCAGAATAACATGAGCGAGTCGGTCCTTGAAATTTAATCCTCTCATATTCACACGATTAAAACTAAATCAACACTAGTCTAAAATACTTTCTGCTGCTTGTAAACCCTTAATTCAACTGTTCTTCTCTTGCGCCTACAAGCGAGCAATTGTAAATGTCAAATTGCTCGAATGATATTACTCCGAAATCTTTAGCCATTTCAAATTTTCTGACGCGCTAGTGTGAAAACTATCTCTTCTATTTTTATGGAAGAATTATTTTTTCAGCCTTAGAGTGTATTTGAAAATTCATTTGACACTAATTGCGGATGAACGGCTAACCATCAAATGAATTCATAGTTAGGAAAATTAAAGATTGGCTACTTTGAGTCAGCTCTTCATAATCACAACAAAGCCTTCAGCAAAAGTTAATGGCTCCTGCTACCTTAGTTATCGTGCTCAACAATCTAATTTAGTTCGTCATCATTAGTGCGAATAATTAATCCCCTGCTATTTTGACTTCCAGTTCTCTTTTTGCTAAAATAGCTGTGATTAAGTGAGAAGTGAAAAGTACAGGTGTAAGTAGATGCCACGTATATTGATTGCTGGAGGTGCAGGCTTTCTAGGATCACACCTTTGTGACCTATTCTGGAACCGGGATTTTGAGGTGATTTGTGTTGACAACTTGGTTACAGGTAATCCGCGCAATGTTCAACACCTGGTGGACCAGGATCGCTTCACCTACTTCCATCACGATATTATCCAAGCAATAGAAGTAGATCAAGATCTGGACTATGTGCTAAATTTTGCCAGTCCGGCCAGTCCACCTGATTACTACCGCCTACCGATTCAAACCATGCTGGTCGGTTCTACAGGCACCCATAATCTGCTCGAATTAGCCAAAGAGAAATCAGCAGTCTTTATGATGGCATCAACTTCCGAGATCTACGGCGATCCGCAAGTCTCTCCACAATTAGAGGACTACTGGGGCAATGTCAATCCGGTTGGCCCACGAAGTGTTTACGACGAAGCCAAGCGATTTTCAGAGGCGATGACCATGGCCTACCACCGTGAGTTTAGCCTGAACACCCGGTTACTACGAATCTTCAATGTCTATGGCCCGCGAATGCGGCCCAAAGATGGTCGGGCAATTCCTAATTTTATCGATCAAGCACTAAACGGTGAATCGATTACTATCTATGGCGATGGTAGTCAAACGAGAAGTTTTTGCTATTACCAGGACGAAGTAGAAGGCATTTACCGGTTACTGATGTCTAACTTGAATATTCCCATCAATATTGGTAACCCTAATGAACTAACGATCCTCGAATTGGCAGAAACTATCATTGAATTGACCGGAAGTCGAAGCCAGATTATCTTTCAAGAGCTACCCGAAGACGATCCCAAGGTACGGCGACCGGATATCAGCCGGGCGAAACAGCACCTGAATTGGCAACCTGTGGTTGATCTTCGCCAAGGGTTGACTCAAACCATTGACTATTTCGCCACTCTGTCGAATGAAAACTAGCGCAGTTATTTTAGCTGCTGGTGCAGGTGAAAAAGTTTGGCCCTACGGCGAATTTCGCCAGAAATGCACTCTCCCTGTCTGTAATACCCCAATTGTCCGTCGCTTAGCCCAACAACTATCTGAAATCGGTGTTCAGCGAATTACTATCGTTGTGGGCCATTATAGACAGCAGGTCATCGGTGTAACTGCAGATCTACCAGGTGTCGAGTTTATAGAGCAAAAGTCACTTGATGGTACAGCCTCTGCGGCTTACCAGGCGATTCAGTCTCACTCCGAGTCCGAGCAGTACTTGATTCTCTACGGCGATTTGGTGACCAACACAGATGATCTGCATCGTCTGCTGAACCGATTCCAAGAAACTGATGCAGAAGCTTGCGCCTTGGTGAATCCCCTGGGACCAGAAGATCCGGCTAACTGGATCTGTGCCGGCGTCGGCAACGACCAGATTACGGGGGTAGAGGGACATCCCCGTGGTGGATCATACCGGTTGTGTGGTGTTTATGGATTACGGCAATCAGCCGTCGGCTACCTGCGTCAAAATCCAGGAGTTGCTACCCCTGTGCCTGTTGGGGGAATGCCACCGCCCGAAGCTGAAATTGCCCATTCGATACAGTTAATGGTAGATGCAGGGCGATCCGTACTAGCGGTTCAGACCGAGGATTTTTTCGTCGATGTGGATAAACCTTGGCATCTGTTGGAGGCCAACCATCGTCTGATGAGCCACCTCACTCAGCAGATCGAACAGGATGACGTTGCTGAGGGGGCAGAGGTCTCGGACGGGGCCGATATCCACGGTCATGTTGTCCTCGGTCGAAATTCCCGGATTGGCAAGCGGGTAATAGTTAAGGGCAACCTGATCGCCGGTGCCAACAGCAGTATTACCAACGGAGCTATTCTGGGTAGCAACCTCTTCATCGGTGATCAGTGCCGAATCAGCGACTACTGCGATGTCGGATCAAGCGTGGTCGGCAATCGATGCATCATCGGACATGGGGCCGAGATGTCAGGTGTCTTGTTCGACAAGGTTTATCTTTACCATTACTGCGAGATGTCGGGCATTTTCGGTACTGCCACCGACATCGGAGCGGCTACCGTCTGCGGCACACTGCGCTTCGACGACGGCGATACGGCCCACAAAATCAACGGTCGCTACGAGACCCCTACCTACGGTGCCAACGCCACCTATATGGGTGAATACTGTCGAACAGGTGTCAATGCCATCATTATGCCAGGTCGGAAGATCGGTTCCTACAGCGTGGTTGGGGCCGGTGTTGTGCTAAATGAAGACGTTCCCAGCAAAACCATGATCTCGGTCAAACAGGAGTTGGTCAAGAAGCCGTGGGGACCGGAGCGTTACGGTTGGTAGACTAACGAACTGGTAGCCGGCGATCAACAAGTGACCAGGATAGGCTTAATTAAGTCGCCACTCCAACAACCCACTCGACATGTTGTCCTGCAACTGGGCTACAATGCGTACCCGGTGGGTCGTAACGCTGTTGAAGGTCACATGGTTGAAGATGTCCAACCGAAGGCCATACTCGGAGGCGTTTTGAACCGATTGCCACTCTCCCTCATTATCCCATTCAATCCACCACTGGTCAGGCGAACGGCACTCCCCAATACCTGTATCATCAAACCAGTAAACGTCTGCCTCTGAGATTACCACCGAGTTATCAAAGGTCAAACTGATCCACTCCCGGGATCCCTTCTTGTGCCACCAAGTAAATTTGGGAATGGACTGATCAGACGAACTCGCAGGGAGAATACAATCGTTGACAGCCTCTAGAAAGCCAAACAGGTGAGAGGCTTCGGGTTTTCCCCGGCTCGCTAAACTCGCCTTGAGTTTAGGTTCGGTCAGGGTTGAACACTCCGGCAACCAAACCGTCATTTGTCCCGCTTGCCGACTATCCCAGGCAAAATAGGGAATAGCCATGATTTGGATATCCCGATCGGCTTCGGTTGTTTGGTAAAGTTGGTTCTCCCATTCAGTAGATCCACGACGGTTAGCTGCTCCTCGCAGTACCGTGACACCACCCAGAAGGTCGGATTCAAAGCTAGCCTCCAGTTGGTTGGTACGAGGTAAAGCGATGTCTCTTGTCGAGCCTTCGTTGTCAATTGCTTCCAGGCAGTAGATCATCGGTCCACGACATAGTGCGACTTTTCCGAGATTTGATTTCACTTGTGGATTGGTAACGATTCGTTGAGCAGACATGTTGAAATTGACCTCTACTGTATCGCCAGGTTGCCAAATTCTCGCCAATTCAAAATACCCATTTTTGTTAGCTGGTAGATCGCGCAGCCTGTCGCCGTTAACTAGCAGATCTACCTGTGAGGACCAGTCGGGATGACGCAGACAGAGTCGAAAGTTGTTGGATGTCGTTGGTTCAATGGTCAGCTTGATATGCCCGTCCCATGGAAAGTCGCTTTCCTGACAAATGCTGACCGTTTGACCTGCTACCGAAACTGTTGCCCGGTTGGCCGCGTACAGGTTGACCCACAGACTATCCTCTGTGGTAGCGTAAAAATATCCACCAACCTGCGGTACAAATCGAACAACATTGGTTGGGCAACAAGCGCAGCCGAACCACGGTTGACGATGATGATTGCCGTAACTGGCCAAGGGGTTGGTATAGAAAAACTCGCTACCATCCAAAGAGACACCTGACAGGAGACCGTTGTACAAGGAACGCTCCAACACGTCGATGTATTGGGAATGGCCATGTAACAAAAACATTCGGTGGCTCCACAATACCATTCCAATGGCGGCACATGTTTCGGCATAAGCTGTCTCGTTGGGTAGGTCGTAAGGGACGGTGAACCCTTCATTATGTCCCGAGGGGCCAATACTGCCGGTGACATACATCTTTCTCAGGGTAACGTCATCCCAAATGCGATCCATGCTAGCAAACAGATCTGGGGCCCCGGTGTAGCGAGCGATATCCGCTACACCCGCATAGAGTACATGGCTCGAACAGCGTGGCCCGTAATTTCGCTTTGTTGTCGAACCGGCATATGGTCTTGGCAGTAGTCGGCACCACTTTTACCACGCTGATCGATAAAGAAAGCAGCTAGGTTCAGGTATCGTTTTTCTCCGGTCACTTCGTACAATTTGACCAAGGCCAGTTCAATCTCCTGGTGGCCGGGTACGCCAATACGTTTGCCCTCACCAAAGATACCGTCGATATGGTCAGCAAATTTAATTGCAATGTCCAGTAAGTTGTGCTTACCTGTAGACTGGAAGTGGGCAACGGCGGCTTCAAACAGATGCCCAGCACAGTACAATTCGTGCATCACGGGCAGATTAGACCACCGATGATCCGGTTCCACCAGTGTGTAGTAGGTATTCAAGTAGCCATCATCCTGCTGAGCAGCGGCAAATTTGGAGATCAATTGGTCCAAATAGTCTTCGATCTGTTCATCGGGCTGCGTGGCCAGAATGTGTGCAGCCCCCTCCACCACTTTGTAAACATCAGAATCGTTGAAGTAGATACCTTCGAATTTTCCTTCGGCAAGTCTGCCTGCAACCTCGAAGTTTTTAATTCGACCGGTTCCTTCACACTGGCGGAAGCATTGTGGCAGTGTCGAGGTACGGTTAATCTCAATCCTAGGGGACCAGAACTCGTCGGTAAACTGGACCTGGGTAATGGGTACAGCTTGCAGTATCCCGTTCATCTGTTTATCTCCTTGCAGACATCGGTTTCAATTTCGTCCAGCCTGATGGGACGGTTTTCGACTAAAGAACGTTGGGCGGTTAACCCGATAACGACAGGTGCCCTACCATCCTCACCCGTTACCCGAGGGGAGGTGTCTTCCAGGATAGCGTCGATAAAGGCCTGTAGTTCGCTCTGATAGGCTTGTTGATAACGTTCTAGAAAAAAGAAAGGGGGAAGTGTCCGCTGTATAGCATTGTCATTGCTCAAAGTCACGGTATCGGTTTGACAGTTACCCACCTGTAGCATGCCTTGGTTGCCGAACACCTCCACTCTCTGGTCGTAACCGTATACCGCTTGCCGACTGTTGTCAATAGTACCAATAACACCGTTGGCGAACTTAAGTGTTACCAATGCGGTATCTATGTCACCCGCTTGGCCGATAGCGGGGTCAATCATCACGCTACCGGTGGCATAAACTTCCTCGATCTTGCTGTTGATCAGGAAACGGGCCATATCGAAATCGTGGATCATCATGTCGAGAAAGATCCCGCCGGAAACCCGAATGTATGAAATAGGAGGTGGAGCCGGATCACGACTGGTAATGCGGAGAAGGTGCGGTGTCCCGATCAGACCTTCAGCCATTGACTCTTTCAGACGTCGAAAGTTGGTGTCGAATCGGCGTTGGAAGCCGATTTGTAATTTGACCCCTGCGTCGGCCACCATTGCCAGCGTTTGGTCAATTCGGGATAAATCAAAATCAATCGGTTTCTCACAAAAGATATGTTTCCCGGCTTGACTGGCGTCTTGAATAATCTGCGCATGGGTATTAGTAGCGGAACAGATAACTATTGCCTCCAGCTCGGGTCTGTTCAGTAATTCACCATAATCAGCGACTGCCAATGGAATGCCAAACCGACCGGCTACCTCTGTAGCCGATGCGTGATCGATATCAGCCACACCTATTAGCTTAGCCTGTGGAATAGAGCAAACGATATTTTCAACGTGTAGTTTGCCGATTCTACCTGTACCAATCACAGCAAGACGGACATAACGATCCATAACTATTTCCTATCGATTTTATTTGGTGGAGACTTTCAGGCAGTGTGACCTTTTTTTAGTCTTGTTCTTCTTCCAGTGCCAATAGGTCTTGTAGCAGACGTTCTTGCTCGGAACCGAGCGTCTTTGGCACCTCAATTGTGACGGTAACTAGTAGATCACCCGCATGTTTGTTATTCCGCTGAAACCCTAAGCCCTTCAAGCGAAACGTATGGCCGGGTTGTGTACCCCTTGGGATCGAAAACATCGCAGACTCATCCAGCGTTGGTATTTTCACTTTCCCTCCGAGTGTCGCTTTAGCAAAACTGATCGGAATCTGGCAGCGCAGGTCGCCATCGTCACGCTGAAACAGAGGGTCAGGTGTAATCTGAATATCAACCAGTAAGTCCCCTTTATCCCCACCTAACAAGCCAGTGTTTCCCTGACCTGCTAACCGCAACGATTTACCTTCCTCGATCAAGGACGGGATTTTGACTTTTAGCGTTCGCTCTCTTCCTGAAACACCTGACCCTTCACAAGTGCGACAGGGCTGGTGGATAATAATACCCGTACCTCGACACCGGGAACAGGTTTCACCCACCTTCGCTTTCCCAGATCCAATACATCTGGGGCAAGCAGCCTTCACAGAGCCGGGGCAGGTTCCTCGACCCTGGCAAGTCTGACAAGGTTCATCTCGCAAAATCTGGAAGGCTGTTTCTCCACCTAGCACCGACTCACGGAAGGTGATGATGAGCTTTCGGCGTATGTCCGTTCCTCTTAATTTATGGTGAGATGGATCGGTTCGGTTTGTCTGCTGCCGAGACTGAGTGGATGTCCGCCTATCTGCATCCGTTTCCTTCCGAGTCGGTCGTGCTTTGAACAGATCGTTGAAAACATCGTTGAAAGTCGCGTTGGAGGAAGTTGATTTGCGACGATTATCCGTGCCAACAGCGGAGAATCCTTCGGAACGATCGTATTCTCTACGCTTGTCTGGATTTCCCAAAACACTGTAGGCTTCAGAAATTTCCTTGAACTTATCTTCGGCTTTCTGATCATTCGGATTCTTATCCGGGTGGTAGCGAATGGCAATCTTTCGGTAGGCGTGTTTAATTTCCTCCAACGTTGCGTTGGGTGGAACACCCAAAGTCCGGTAATAATTCCTTTTTATCAAGTTTGCCACCTGTAATTTTACCCTTCAGAAAGGCTTCTTGATCTGCAACCCTGATCTAGGCGATGTCCAGTATGGGTATAAGAAGAAACGGTTTGGTTGGTTGTCCCGATAAAACTGGGATGACATGTGATTCTGATTGGTAAAGATTGCTTGATAGCCAGAATACCCCAATAAACCTGCTGAGATAATACCGTAAATCACCCGATTTCTATCAAATTTTTTTTTCTCTCCTGCTGAAGTCCCCATTAGCTGAGGGTTTCCCTCATTCATTGCATCCATATATGTCTCAATAGATTTGTTCATCAACTGATGTGATTTGATCGAAAGGTAAGCACTGACCAATCCGACACCAGTCAGACTCCACCTTTTCAAATTGATGGACAAGCGAGGTAGACGAGGCGCTAATCTTGGTTCGTGTGTGTTCGGCTGATTTGCTGTTTGTGTGACTGGCCTTGTTGACTGGGAAATCGACGAGTTATCAGCGCCGTTTGTTGTTTTACTTGATAGTTGTAGCTGAAATACGACGATATCTCCAACCTCCGGTAATGCTCCGCTGATTTCTTGCAATTCGCCTTGTGAGACATCAGCATAAGTTTGGCTAACAATTAACCAACCCTTTTTCGTCGGCTGGGTACTTTCATCTATAATGGGACTAAGAATATCGAATCGCATTCCCGTTTTTACTCCTTGTTCAAATCCAAGATTGAAATAAATGGATTGTCCCACTATATCAATAACAATGAAATCGGCCGATGAAGATTTCTGTCCATTGGCTTGGCCAATAGCAATTCGCCCAAAATTGACCAGTAAAATGAACAAAAGTAGATATATGAGCCCGCTAACTGAAGGTCGGATCATCGGATGGCTCAGAAAAGCAGAAAAACATCGGCTCGGCATCTATTGTCTTTCCAGTTCTTTCAATATTTTGCTCGGTTCGTCATCGAGTTGCCAACTAAACTTTGGGTTTAGAACCTGGATTTTCTCCACAGATTTTTCATAATCACTGATATGAAAATAGCAAATTGCCAAAAGCAGGGTTAGCTCTTTACTGCCAAAGTCAGGTTGGCCTCGGGTAAATCGGTAATTCGGGTCGACGATCAGTTCGGCATATCTAATAGCTTCCTGATACCGCTCTAGGGACAGGTTCACTCCTGCTAAACCGGCGCGTGCATCATCAAGTAGGTCAGTGTTGCCATCTTGCTTGGCCAACAAAACGGCTTTCTCGAATTCACCTTTCGCCATTTCCATTGTTTGAGGATCCCCCGACTGCCGAAAAAAAATCCAACCCAGACCTACAGCGGCGTCAACACTATCCTGGTCCAGTTTTTGAGCCAATTCAAAGTTTTTTTGTGCCTCTTCGTACAAACCCGTTTGATACTGTTGCCAACCCTGTTTAGCGTAGAAATCGGCTGATGGTTCAGGTAAGTCACCACTACAGGCTGGAAACACCAGCAACAAAGCGGCTAAAAAATAGATCCGATCAAACTTCATCATTTTTTAGCGTGGAGAAAACACTATAAAAACTGTAAAAAGTGCTGATTTGTCAACCAGGAGATAGATTTTAAAACGAACAACTAGGGGACTGTGAGTCCTTTGCGACGTTGTTCATCTTCTTCCGAAGCAACTCGGCGTCCTTCGTTAACATCTACAAATTTCAAGACCAGGGTACCTACTAGAATAATTGCCAGAATAGCTAAGATACCAACCCGGCGATCAAATATCCGTGCCGTAAAACCGAACAAAAGCGGTCCAATGACGGATGCAGCCTTGCCAATAAATCCAAAGAACCCGAAAAACTCCCCGCTACGAGTTTCGGGCATAATAGTGGCAAATAGGCTTCGGGCAAGTGCTTGGCTGCCGCCCATCACGAAGCCCACAAATATACCGAGTAAGAGAAACTGTAGGCTGGAAGAAAATCGCCCGTTGGTTCCTATCCACAAAGGAACCCGCAGTGGCTTCCAAACATAGGTACGTAGAGTGGTTGGAATAAAATCAATCCATCCATCTCCGATTTGACTGGGGTGACCACTTCCTATGGTTGATTCAACAAGTTCACCATCCGTAATGTGGATAGAAAACCGTGATTGTGCGGTGGACTCCTTCAAAAGTTGAGCTTGACTGATTGTCAAGGTATCATCTGTATTCCATTTACCGACTTGTTCTTGCCAGTCTGCATCTGAGCCTTCATTCTTAAGACTCGGGACTTTAACGATAGCGTAACTTGTTTCTCTCCACTCCAATCGATAATCGTGTTCAGCTGGATCGACGGGCTCCAGTGCCGACATGCCAATGGCAAGTAGAACGACCAACATCCAGACAAACAAAGTAATAAATAATGCTGACTTAGTTCCAATTTTTTTGGCAATTTTACTGAATACGATTGCGCCAGGTGCACCCACGAACTGTAATATGAGTATCGTTCCCATCTGAAAAGTTAGGGAGACCCCCAATGTTATAGCGGCATAAACCCCTGCCACAGAGAGTACGGTTTGAATTCCATCGTTAAATAAAAGGAAAGCTAAAAGATAGGTGAAAAGTACTTTGAATTTCTGAATATCCTGCGCCGTTTGCCAAAGTTTACCGAAAGCCATCTTAATGGTTGATCTTGTGCTGAGTTTGCTAGCAGGATTGATAAGATTCGGTTCAGGAACCATTGTAAAGGTCACCAATCCCCAACCAAACCACCAGATACCTACCGAAGCGAGTGAAAGACGAATCACTAGCGGGTTGCTGTCGGACGCGGTAATAACAATGAGATGAATAAGCAACAATAACCCACCACCAATGTAGCCGTAAGCAAACCCTTTGCTGCTGATATCATCGTATTGATCTTCGTCAACAATCGATGTCAGAAGTGAGTTATAAAAGACATTTCCACCTGCGAATCCAATATTGGCAAGCATGTAGAAACCAAGTAACCACATCCAGTCGTNNCCTGGAAGCCAAACGGCNGTAAACAGGAGAATGGNACAAAGAGATCCGGCGAAGGCATATATCTTGAGGAACTTCATCTTTAATGATAGGTNATCGGCTATCACACCCAACGGGGGACTTGATAAGGCGACAATTGCTGTGGCAAAGCTTACACCAAATGCCCATAGGGATTCTCCCGACCACCCTTTCCATCCAGCTGATCCGTGGCTTGCGATAAACAGGGCCCCAAAATAGGCAGGAAGAATTGCCGTGGTAATACTTGTAGCAAAGGCAGAATTTGCCCAATCATACATACACCAACCGAAGATCGTCTTTTTATCGTTTTTGAGCGTTACCATTTTCCTATTTGAGAATCACCATTTTTCGTGTCGATTCAAAGTCGTTGGTTTTCAAGGTGTAAAAGTAGATCCCGCTGGCGGTTAATTCGCCGTTTTCGGTCCGACCATCCCAGTGATAGGTATAAGATCCCGCTGTTTGGTGCCCCATTTCNATTTTACGAATCAGAGNCCCGTTAACATTGTAGATCTTGATTTCAGTCTGAGTCGGAGCGGCTAAGTCGTACGGAATCCAAGTTTCGGGATTAAAAGGATTAGGATAGTTAGCAAAAAGATGGGTTTTTGATGGGGGAGCTTCGACTGGTCTAAGCTGACCAAGATCGATATACCGATTTAGTGTCTCAGTTGCAGTCACTGTATGTTTTATCGTAAAGGCAGAAAGATCTGCATATTGGACTGAAATTTCCAGGACATCACCGACCTGAGTAGGTTTATGATCTGCGCCGGTACTTAGACTGGCAAGTGTCAGTGCAAAGGGGTATTGACCACGAAGAGAACGATCTGCTGTACCTACCGATGTTTGGGCTAACGTCTGACTCGTCTGATCTAGAGAGTCCAATGAACTGGGTGAGTCAAGTGCATTTTTCAGTTCAGACTTCTCTTCCCACTGAGGTGACCACCTTNGCCAAAAGCGAGAATTNTCGTCTAANCCGCTGGATTCGTTGGCAACACGGATTTGGATAGGCGTCTGACCGAAGTCGGCGTCGACACTACCACATAGCATAAGTAGATCTATTACAGGTAGCATGGCAATAGTGCTCGGGGCAGCTATCGGCGTTGGAAGGGGAACCGGATCTAGCTTGGCTGGCCAAGGGTCACCTTTTGTGACAATTGTCCCTGTACTTTGAGTCATAACGACGATTCCCCTACCGGCAGTAACTGGTTCCTGTCTCGCTAAGGTGACTATACCATCAGCATTTGGGAAAGCCACGGCCAAGAAACGTCGATAGTTTTTCCCTTTCAGTGGATCGGCTGAATCAACCTGATTTGATTGCACAATCAAGTGAGTAATTGATTCTCCAACCGAATCCAATTGCAGTAGGTCTCCTACCTCAACTAGTCGCGGATCTTGACGTGGTAGACCGATCACGTTGAGACCGGTTTGTAACTCAAGCCGATGATCGAGAGGACGTCCTTCTAAATTAAGGGTGACAGCCTGTCGCATAACAGAGATAATTCCTGTTACATTACTGATTNGAACATCTGCCCGAAAACTTGCAGGATAGTGGCCAAAGTANCTGACCCAATCACCNGTNNCCGGCTGATAGGTGACCAGAAATTTGACGGTNTGATCACCACCTAAGGCTCTATATAGATCCGANATTCTATCGATGCTTCTCTCNTGTCCATTGACACGNTTTACCGCCAACGGGAGGTAAATTAAACTAACATCCTCTGGGACATCCAAAGTAAAAGAAATCGCATTTTGCAGATCGATACTGACCTTTAGGGGAGTGGCAACATCGCCATGAGGATCATCCGCTGTGAACCNAATAACTTTAGTGCCATCGGTGGCCGTATTTTGGTAGCTGATCTCATGGGTGGTCGAATAGACCTCAACTTCACCTTCAGCGCTGTTGGAGGCTGATTCCTGATCGTCGCTCGCGGTCGTCTCTTTCACCGATTGGGGGGCGGCGGGAACTGTCGAGGACACGCTTTCACCGATTGGGGATCGGTGAGAACTGTCGAGGATATGTTTAAGTTGGATCGGTTCAGTCTCCGTGGTGTCCACTTCTGATATATCTGCCATGATGATCAAACCGGGTCGGTTGGCACCGATTGAGAGATAGATTTTATCGCCATTCCGTGCAACAATCGATTGACCAGTATTAGCGTTTTCGTCCAACTCAGCTTTATCGACAGTAGGNATTGACAATTGCGGAGTTGTCACCAATTGAATGNCATCCCTCAGCGTTTTTTGACTGTGTCCAATTGTGCCAGTTAGATCGTAAACTCCTTTTAGATGCTGGTCTAAGATGGGGGTGAAGTAACCAACGTAACGAGTTGGATCTTCNGCTGAGGCATAGGCCTTCTGAGATTCAACCAAACCAGGAATTGAGAAGGTTGCAGTTGCGGCATCAAAAGAATCGGCATCTGCTGATTTACCGATCAGAGTAATGGTTGCAGCTTGCCCAATATCGATAGGGCTACCACTAACTNTNATTTCGTCCAAGGCCGTAATAACAGTTAGATCGTGAGCAGCGGAAGCAACCTCTGGATTCACCATATCAGAAGCCGAGCTCGAGGCAGACAAAGTTTCAGTACTTTGACGGTGGCGAACGTCGATTCTTGTTTGGCCCAATTGGTGGGTTTGGAAAAAGGCGGTGGTGGAGGTTTGGTCAGTGGGAATGGTAATCGCAGTAACTGGTGGCTGTTTTTGATGGTTAGCTGAAGTGAAGAATTNCCCTGTACTTCCCTCGAGAGAGAGGTCAACCGTAATTGGGGTCAGAGGAACTGTTGGCTCTTGACGGACATTTAAGAGGGTTAACTCAATTTCAATAGCTTCTCCCTGATAGGTTTGCGACACAACCCGGATCTGAAATGCAACTGGATAGCTGATAAACTTGGCTTCAATGGTATGGTTGGATTTGACACGTTGAAAGTTATAGTCTGTTACAGGGCCAATAGATTCCCCATCGACGAGTATGTCCGTTAGCAGATGCCCTGTTTGCACCAAAATCTGGAAGGATTGATCCGACATACGAAGTACTGAGATGTCTCCAGCNGGTTCAATCGCACCACCTAGATCTGCAATGGTTTGAATCACATGTTTGGCTGCGATGTATCGACCAATTTCGTAGGCTCCAATGGTCGGTGTTTGACTTCTGGNATTGCCTTCAAAATCAAAAGCTGGAGCTAGATCAGGGGTTCCACCGCCAATACAGTCACTTTGGTNGGAGACATAGTATTCGTATTNTTCAATATCGGCGAAGACCGGATNAGTATCTATATTACCCAGGTTTGGGAACCCGCCTTCTACTGAGGAATACCGGATTTGCAAAATGTCCCCGTGATATTCGATCGGATTTTCCCCATTGAGCCATAAGATCGAGTTGACAAGGCGAGGTGAGGCAGTTTGTTGGGCGTAAATAGCACCACTTGCCTGTTTTATGGGAGGTTTCTGTGATTGAGAATGAACCTGATTCGATACGATAGTACAATTGATCAGCAGTGGAGAGGCATAAAACTCAGCACCAATTGCACCGCCTTTGATAGCACTATTCTGATCTAGAATGCAATTAACCAGTTTCGGCTGAGCGTCCCGGCAATGCAGACCACCACCATAGTAATCAGCACGATTGCGCCGGATAATAGTTTGCTGAATGTCAGGAGATGAGGTCTGACAGTAAATCCCACCTCCGCTAGAAATAGTAGTATTGTCCTCGATCAAGCAACCAGTGATTTGCGGGGACGAATTCAGACAGTAAATCCCACCTCCACGGTTCTGACGAATCATACAGTTTTCCAGTACCGGGTTAGCGTTTCGGCAGTAGAGTCCACCACCATATCCAAACTGGCCGGCTATATTATCTACCAGTAAGCAGTTTCGAATTGTCGGCGATGCCTCGAGACAGGCGATGCCACCGCCGTCAGCACGACCGTTAATGATGGTAAACCCGTCGATGATAGTCTCAGTGGTTTCTCCCGTTTGGCAAACGATACCTCGACCATTCTCTTTACTATCGAGGATACAGTTTTCTGCCCCGTTTGCTGATCTTAAAAGAATGGCTTTGCCTCGTAAATTCAGATTCCCAGCGTAAGTGCCGTCACTAACAATGATTTGGTAACCGTTTTGCACTGCGTCAATGGCGGCCTGAATACTTCGATAGTCATCAGGAACCTTAACGATGGGTTGCCCTAAAATCAAGATTTNATCCTGGCCGTAACTGCGCCCCCCCTCGTAGATTACAACCAAACGGAAATGATAAGTTGCGTTTGGACGAAGATCGGTTACCAAATACTTGATTGTTGTTTGATCGGGAGGTAGATTTTGTACTGGCGTCGTTGATCCGTAAGCCAAATTCTCACCATATTCAAAAAAGTATCTGCCAGGTGACGTAGTACCTGCTGACATCTCTAGTTTTGAATCCAGGTAGCCACAGAACCAAATCTGTCCGTCTTCGGTAGATTCACTAGGCAGGGTGGTTACGACAGGAATTGATCTCCATTCGTAAGCACCGATATCGGTACCAGACCGGCGAAAGTTCGTCAGGTCAGTCGGTGGTGCATTCAGTTCGCCACCCCGGTCGATACAAGGTGAACCTTCGGCCAAGCGAAAATCATTCTCCGCCGCAGCCAAAAATAGCGGGTCTGTAGCGATGTTGTGGTGGATACTTGTCCCATTCGGGAGACAAGAGTAGGTAGGTTGAGAACTATTGTAGATTTGGGGGGAGATCATAGCCTCATTTGCCCATAGGATACAATTTTGGATAACACCTGAACAGTTACTAACACCACCACCATGCGCGTAACCGGCTAAGGCGGAAAGTGAGACAGTATGGTTGTAGACAATTGTGTTATTAATGATTTCATCAGCCTGGCATGAGGATAATCCCCCACCGCTTGCTTTCCAAAGTACCTCCACACGGTTACGAGCGATGACGTTATTTAGAATTGTACCGTTGGCCTGGTAAATTCCACCGCCACTACCGCTTGCCAACCTGGCATCCACCTGGTTTTCAAGAATGGCGTTACCAATGATTTGGCCGTGACACTGTGCCAAGCCCGCGCCGTGTGCGCTTGTTTGATCAACAGAAATAGCTCGATTACCAACAATCCGGTTGAGGGCGATAGTGGCTTTCGATCCGTTGCCCAAAATTCCCGCTCCCACTTTATTTCGTCCATTGGTCAAGGTCAATCCAACGATCTGACAGGATGGGTTCTCCGTTCCATCCAAGGTAATTACTGAGTCGATACCACTACCGTCAACAATCGTCTGGCTCACTATTACTGCATCATTTGGGTTCGTNGAGCGAAGAATGACATTTTGCCCCNCAANCTGAAGATTTTCTTGGTAGTACCCAGGAGCAACGATGATCTGGTCTTGATCTTGACGTGTCTGAATTGCTTCTTGTATGCTTTGATAATCCTGTGGCACATAGACGGTTTCAGCCAAGCTGACAAAGTGGGGACCTAAAAGAGAGAGAAAGAGAAGCAAAAAATAAAAATACTGTAGAGCTTTAAATCGAAGCAACACGTCGATAATCCTAAATAACACCTCGGATTATATCAAACCCCATCAATTCAATCAATCCAAAACTTTCGACATTGACAGTGAATCTACAAACCTTTTAAGATAACTCCAACCGGAGACCGAACGGGATAATGAACCTATCCCGATAATCGGGAGGATCTTATTATACTCTCCTCACATAAAGATGAAATGGTCGCTTGATTTAAAAGTTTAAGTGACATGGAATGGAAATTGTTTAGTAATCTGTTTTCTACTTCGGGCAAACGAGGGAAAGGAAAACCCGCAACCAATNCCAAACACCTTCTCAACAGGCTATTGTATCTTCTATCCACCGCTTGTTGCTGGTATGATGTGCCCAAAGGGCCTGATGGTTCTGCAAAAGTGTAGCTTACTAGTTGGCTTCAACGCTGATACCAGGATNGAACCGTGGTTCTGCTCCAGCCTGGATTCTAGGGCTGAGCCTAAATCATGGCATTATCAAATGNAGCAGCGACGTCGTGGAGGCCTATTTCCCCCAGCCGAAACCTCCCAATCATCTGTATCAAAGATGCCGTCTGTTAAGTGATTGACCTTTTATACCGGCGGGCGAAGGTTTGAGCCTCGCCACCGCCTATAACCCAGGTAATGGTTCGCCTGCTAGAACGGTCTACGGCTTTGAGAATCCATGTTTTGTTTTTTTAACTCCATGAAATGCCACCTCTGGTCAAATTCAATCTCTCGGATGCGGCCAGAAATCTCTGCTTCAGGCCAGGCATCGGCCTCTTTTTCAAGCCACTTTTAAACGGCGGAGGACGTCATTCCAAATAGTTTGGCCATCAATCCATAGGACGCCTTGCCCAGACCATAGAGCAAGACGGAAAAGGCCGGTTTAATAGATGTTTTTGGCTTAACACGCCCGCCTCCTGGCACAAAATTATAATCGCAGTTCTGACATCTATAGTGTTGCTTAATGGCAAGAGAGGAGCAATTCTGGCCTGAAATTGATATAGAATACATCTCCTTTCCATTCTGTAGGAGATGTGTAACATAATCCTTGTTATCTATCTATAATTTTATACTCTCAGAAAATCGACGCATTGCCACAGGAGATGAAAAACCGGCTGATAGCTATCGAGCGATGATTTTACTCGGATTCATTCGTATTTGGCTCACAAACCTATTGTCCTACCCCCCTAGCAGTTCCCCGAACCTTCCGCCTCAGAGGGAAAAAACTTAAAATAACAGGTGTTGATGATATTGATGAAGTTGCTAATATGGAACCAGAGTAGATAAAATCCATGGATACCCCGAACAGGAAGCTCAGCGTGGCAAAGATACACATTTTGCCATTTTCTATAAGCTACATAAACTAATACTANCAANTCGTAATAATGCAGAGACCTAACATCCTTTGGTATTGNACCGATCAACAACGTTTNGACACTATNGCTNCACTCGGAAATTGTCATATACAGACCCCTTGCCTAGATAAATTTGTATCTACTAGTGTTGCTCTTTCACTCATGCCTATTGNCAGTCACCAATATGTACCCCCAGTCGTGCTAGTTTCTTGACGGGTATGGTATCCATCAGCTTTAGCTGTAAACGGTAACGGCATTGAGCAGTTCCCATCCCACTACGAAAATCGACTTATCCCGCATGTTTTGTCACAAGCTGGTTATGATTGTGGATTGGTTGGGAAACTGCATTTATCGAGCGCTGCACTAGGACAGGAAAAACGGGTCAGTGATGGATATAGATATTTTCAATATAGTCACGACCACAAAGGTCCAAACGCATTTGGGCACGACTATGCGGAGTGGTTGCGTCAGCAAGGTGCCAATCCAGAGAATTTGATGCAAACACCTGTCAAAGCCGCCAACTATCGTGACGGCGCACATCAGCAGAGTTTTGGGGGATTACATGAACCGTCAGCCGATCGAGATAACATACCACCTAACCTTCACCAAACCCACTGGTGTACTGAAAAATCTATCGAATTTATACAAAAGAACCGAGCAACAAACCAACCATGGTTTTTGTCAGTGAATCCTTTTGATCCTCATCCACCTTTTGATGCACCACTATCATATTACCAGCGATACGATCCCACACAATTACCAGGCGCCAACTTCCGATCGACCGATTTATCTCACCAACAGAAGTTGATGGAAGCAGGAATTGACTTTCAAGCAAAGCCAGATTTACCAGAAAAATGGCAACACAAAAAAGTGCAAGCTGCCTACTATGCCATGATTGAGCAAATCGACACCGAATTTGGTCGACTAATCGATTTTCTCTATCAAACGGAACAAGGCCAAAACACAATCGTCATTTTTATGTCTGACCATGGAGAGATGCTAGGAGATCACGGTTTAATGCTCAAGGGTTGTCGTTTTTACGAAGGTCTGGTGCGAGTACCACTTATCATTTCATATCCAGTACAATTTCAACAAGACATAATTACGTCGGCTCTGGTGGAACTGATCGATTTAGTGCCTACTCTTTATGAAAGTCTTGGATTTCCAATCCCCTACTATGTACAAGGGCAATCTCTGCATCAATTATTAACTGGGCAGACAATGGAACATAGAGAGAGTGTCCGCTGTGAATTTTATGGGGCTATTGATTACCCGGATCAAACTTTGGCAACCATGTATCGCGATCAGCAATGGAAGTNGGTCAACTANCANNACAAAGGGATNTGCGAACTCTACAATCTAGAATCTAGCTCAAGATCCGTGGGAGTTCCAGGATNTATCAACCGATCCAAACTGGCAAGACAAAAAATGGGCCTTGACACAAAAAAGTTTTGATTCCACCGTCTCAGCCCAATCTCCAATGACACCAAGAATTCAGCCCTACTAACTTCGGTTTCATTTTCGGAGTACGATAAGCCACAAAGGTTGTCTGCCGGCGTTATGTGGTAATTTCTACTAGGATAGGTCAAGGCATTATCAGACAAGCCCTGCTGCCCGTGAAATGATCCTGAGATTGAAAATCTAACTTACACGGTATAACTTTCAGGTGACATATTAGTTCGCCAACTTCGATTGCTAACAGTGCTCCTTTTACCACAGGACAGCAATCGTGATAAAATTCAAACCAATGAGCAATCCAGCGGATTGCTCAAATTATTCAAAAGGGTCTCGCAACACCTGAGTTATGGATTAAATCCGAAAATAGCGTTGATTTCGAAAGCTCGTGTTAAAAATGGAAATGAATATAAAGTGCAACGGTTACGTGCTGATGCTGGACGGAATAACTCCACATGTGAGTGCTACTCTAGAACTATTGAAGTTAGATTAGATCATTGATGAAAGCGGTTACTACCGAATTCTGGAAGTAGTGGAAGGTAATTATTAGATTCGGTGTCGTATCCTTAACCAAAATATCTACTATAATTCAGCTGTTGATGCCCACCCCCTAGAACAAAGCACAAGAGATTGAGGCCGAAGGAAGCGTCGTTAAAGGACTAGTATTTTCGGGTGTTATTTTTAGAAGAGATGCAATCAATAGCAAATTATTAATGCTTGACGATTTATCACCGCACGTTAATGTAGTTGTTATCAACTCAAAGACCACTTCCTTAAAAATCACTCAACCATATATGATTTTCCCCCTTATTTAAAGAGCTCAGCCTTAAGCTTACTGAAGGAGGACACAGGAGAATTTTATGCCTACATTCAGCATAGAAAGAATTGTCGACATCTGTACAGATGTTATCGAAGCTACAGGGACGTCCCGCCAAAATGCCAAGCTGATCGCCGAATTACTGGCCGAGGCCAACAGCACTGGCCACGATTCCCACGGTATCATCCGCATCCCCCAATACCTTGCCGCCATAGAAAACAATGATATCCTCACTAATTCGGATGTCAACATCGTGCGTGAAAATCCCCTTACCGCCATCGTTGATGGCAATTGGGGGTTTGGACAGGTTACTATGAGTCGAGCCGTAGAGGTCGGTCTGGAAAAAGCCAGCCAAAGTGGCCTAGCTGCTATCACCGTTCGCAACGCCAATCACATTGGCCGCCTTGGCAGTTACGTTGAGCACATCGCTCGCCAAGACATGATCGGTCTACTCTTTGTCAACGCTGTTGGCACACCTGCCTACCGCATGGCTCCTTGGGGAGGCACAGAACCGCGCCTGGTCACTGATCCTCTCGCCTTTGGCATTCCCTCACCAGGGGGTAATCCTATCGTCATAGACATGACCACCACCGTCGTGGCCGAAGGCAAAGTACGCGTCAAACGTAATCGTGGCGAAAAAACCCCCGACGGCTGGCTCCTCGACGCTGAAGGCAAACCCACCAACGATCCCAACGTCCTCTATGGCTATCCCTCAGGGAGCATCCTACCGTTAGGAGGCACAGCAGCAGGTCACAAAGGATATGGTCTCAACGTCGCCATCGAACTTCTCGCCGGCATTCTGAGTGGTGCCGGATGTATCGGAAAAGACGAACGCCTTAGCAATGGTGTTTTACTCATCATAATCGATATCGAACAATTTTTACCTATCGAACAATTTTACCAGGAATCTGAAATCTTCATCCAACACGTCAAATCTTCACCTGCCGCCGAAGGCTTCGACGAAATCCTCCTGCCCGGCGAAATCGAGTCCAAAGTAAAGCGCCAGCGCACCAAAGAAGGCATCTTTGTCGAAGACGAAACCTGGGAACAAATTCTAGAATGGGGCCAAAAATTCGGGGTGGAATTGGAATGAAATCTGAGTAGAACTTTTACTACTACAGGAAGCGTTGTTGTTCTCTTTGATTCTCCGGCTGTCGGTATCTTCCAACGTCCTACCAATCGTGTAGTATAGCCTAGATTTCAGGATGTCAGTTGGTTGATGGAAACTAGCATTGTCCATTACGATTACCTCACCAGCTGGTAGTGAGAGTAATAACTGTTGCCTCATCCAAGCATAAAACACATCTGCATTGACACTACCTTCAAATAGAAGACATCATTAAAAATGAAAAATCAATAATCTCACTTATCCGTCCCTTAGCTTGCCAATCATGTCTATCATAACAACGCCTGCTTCTTGCAGAATAACTATGTGTTGTGGACATATGGTGGCCAAAGCCACTTTCATCCAGCTAAACAATTCGCCTACCTTGAGATTGGTAATCTTGAATTCTGGCTGGAAAGTTGAGACGTGCTTGTTAGTTCGCTTTGGGCTGTCGGAGTGTTTTTTTTAGAGCTAATAGCCAATAGATCTCTGACTCACCGCCAATCGTCTGGTTCTCTCCCATTGATAATCATCGGGACGAAATTCAACATCCTGGACTAAGGCTTCCATATTAATTTTAGTGGCCGGTTTATCTCGAGTTAGACAAGGTTCAATAGGTTGTTGTCAACGAAATGAGATCTGTATTGGCACCTCAAATCGTTGGCTAGTTTGTTCATAGGTTAAACGGTATTTTGCTTTGGCAGCAAAGATTTTTTGTCGGAAGGCCAGTGGATATGTCATGCTGTAGATTATGGCATATTATCTCGCTTTAGCTATAGCTAATTTACCTGATGGAAAAACAGCATTCCACTGGGCTGCGACGTCTTGTATCCGCTTTTTACTGAGAGCAGCACCAAAAACTGCAATTTCTCTTATGGAACCTTTGAAGTATTCGATATTATCAATCAGGTTGCCAGAATTTTTTGTCCTTGCTCCAATTAAAAATAGGGATTTNCTGCATACTTACCTATCTGGCTAGGGCATCTAATATCTGCTGGTCATCAGTAGATAGCCGGTGTCTTTATCACCAACCTGAGTGACAAAATGCCAATCGTCATCAGCATAATCCTTCTAGCATCGGTGCACTTATTTGTCCATCGTTGAAGAAACCGGTTGCAAAATTTAGTTATTGTCTGCGCATTAACCCACAGGNGCTTCGGTGGCATCGGAGGCACTTGGTTTTGGGTTATCTTCCACATCCAAAGAGGCTCATTTTTAGAGGTTTATTCAAGCAGTTTTTGTCCTTGCCAATAGAATAGCTCTTATCGGTCGTATTTATTTGCCGATTTTTCCATTGAAAATCTGACGGTAGATGCTGGTGAGGTTTGAAATGGATAGGCGATTTGAAAAAGAAAGTGAACGTTTCATCGAAATGACAAAATCCCATCACCCGATATTCTTTAGAATAAAACTAGAGGAAGAAATCAATCTTTTAAAATACGACGGCCCTATCGCTTAGCTCTTCATTGGACCCACGTTATTCATCCGCATACACGTTAGCAAGGCGATTTTTTTAATTTCTAAAGTGTTTTCCTGAAGCTTATTACTTGCATTTAATAATGGTATCTTTTTCAGTAATAATTCTTTTTTTGACGAAGCAATCAATAAAATCTCACAGGCGAAAAGTAGATATATCTTTATTAGTTCTATTCGTCACTGCCGCCTTATTTTTGATATTCGAATCCTATAAATCGCCAGTAACAACTGATAAAGTTAAGCAAATTATTTCTGCTAAAACAACTGATAATTACGTCTTATCGGACGTTATTTCCATTTTTGCCATCACAACCTTATTCTGCAGCGGCTGAAGGCCGTATTTACACCTTGACGGGTTTGGCCATTTCTGCTAAGATTCTCTCCGGTTCAGCGCTAACATTTCCCCTGTACTCAGCCGTATTTGTCCGTTCGATGATCCGCGTAGAAACCCGTCATTTAACCACAACAACTATCAGAAATTCAACAAGAGGAAGATACCATGGTAACCAGGAACTACGTTACCCGCAAGGAATACGATGCTTGGATCTCGGAATGCACCGCGCTGGCGATCGCCTGCGGCTACCCGGTTCAGGATGACATGATCAACGACAACACCGGTCTGGTCTTCGGCGAGGACCAATACGAGGCCTTCGTCAACGGAATGTGGTCCGGCGAGCCCTACGAGGCCTTCGCGATCTTCCAGGCTCTCAACGAGCCGGCCGTCCAGGGACTTCCCAAGGGCGGGATGGAGTGGGCTCAGTTCGGAGGGCTCTGCGACAAGCTCATGATCGTTCACCCCGGCAAGTTCTGCAGCCCTCACCTTCACTGGCGGAAGACGGAGTTCTACGAGGTCGTGCTCGGGGANATGGATCTCTTCTACGCTCCCGACATCATCGANGATGAGCGTCTCAACGTGAAGAANGAAGGGCTTGTCGACGGTCATCCGATGCCGAAGGGCGAGGCTCGACCCGACCGTGTCGTGCTTCCTGTCGGGCGCGAGCATACCTACGACCAGTTGACCGAGTACCGCTGTCTCAGGCCCGGCGGTCCGAATTTCGTCATGCATCGAAAGCACCTCCATGCCTTCGGCTGCCCGGCCGATGCGAAGACCCCGGTGGTTATCCGCGAGGGCTCAGCCTACAGCCACGAGCCGACCGCGGCCGGCAAGGACACCTTGCTGTCAGACTGGAGAGACATCCACGACAACGGCTTTCTCCTCGAGGGGCTCGACGAGGGGCGCCTGAAGAACAACATCGTCGAGGAGTGAGTGAGGCTAAATGGCCCTCAGTGCTGCTGGTGTGAGTAGGGAACTCCCCCGCATCCGTTTTTTCAGGCGTCACGATTAACAATTGATTCCAGGTTATCCATAGTCGACTGATCGAGGTTTTTATTGCCTAGTTGCTCTTCAAGGGGAAGGGAAACTGGCAGGTAAAAACTTTGATGATATTCCGATCAAGCGAGGAAAATCGGCTTTCATTCCGACGACACTAGATGATTATGAAATTGTGAATTCTGGTCAAT
>PACG01000181.1 GCA_002699335.1 Candidatus Poribacteria bacterium | reverse complement strand
GTCGCTGCAATCGACGTTTTGCTGGACGGTGGTGCCAATATGGATGTTCAAGGTGCTGTCATTGCCGGTGGTGATCCACTGGAGGACGCAATTGGCTTTCAGAACTGGGATGCCGCAAAACGGCTAGTCGAACGTGGCTCAAAAACAGGTTTGGGCGACGAGGCGGCTATCGGATTAATGGACAAAATTGAAAAACGCTTTGAGGATGTGCCGTTACCCAGCCGAGACAATATCGTGTATTCATTCTGGAATGCGTGTTGCGCTGGCCAATTTGAGCCCGCCAAATTCCTGCTTGGAAAAGATGCCGATGTGAATTGGATCCCTGACTGGTGCGACACAAGTCCACTTGACGGTGCAGTAAGGAGCGAAAACAAAGAGCTGGTTGAATGGCTGGAGGCTCATGGGGCAATCCGAAACGAAAAATAGTAGAGGCGGCGTAACTGGTAAGCAAGAATGAATACTCAAAGACCCTAAGCAGATCCTACTTTACTAGAATGTGGTGTTTTGATAAAATAGAAATTGCCCAATCCCTGCTTATACCTGAGCAATACTGCAATTATGATCCACTTTGATATCTGGAAATACTGAAATCTGGAGAAATTGAAATGAAACGTATTGGACTATTAATTTTTCTGGTTGTTTTGGCTGCTGATTCTATCTGGGGAGAGGTTATTGAGATTCTCGATCTCAATCCAAGAACAGAACTGGAGAAAGCTCTAGGTGAAAATGTTGGTGATTCCGTTATCATCGCAAGCGATCAACAAAATCGAAGTTACCCGTCAATTTTCCAAGCGTGGAATGGAATTGAAAATGGAGCAGATGAAGATGTGATAAGTCTCTTAGCTCGGCATGACCTTGCTTTTGCCCATCCACATGCCCTATTAGGAATCACTTGGAATATATCCCAAGTCCAGCCATACCAGGGGTTAGAAATAGATTTGNATCCAGACCAGCTGAATATTGCTCGGAAAAGAAAACAGCAGTTATTGTTCTTAAACTCCAATCTAAGACTGCTGGTCGAACTTCGATTTAGAGATGCCCCATATCTTTCAGAAACTAACGAAAAAACGGTCGAACATTGGTGGCAGGTTGGCTTTTACCCTCCTAATTCGCCCTTCTGGTTGAAGGACAGCAACGGACAACATGTAATTGGTTGGGGAGAAGATACCAATGTTAACGGTAAAATCGATCAGGATGACAAAGTACTGCACTACCTAATTGATTTCACCCAAGAATCGGTTCAGGAATTGATAGCAGAAAAAGCCTTAGAGCTAAAAAAATCAGGATTATTTGACGGAATTATGCTCGACTGGTGGAATGAAGATTTTGCCACTACTGCAGAAATTGGCGACTGGTCAAGAACGGTTTTAACCTTGGAGAAGGAATTGACAGCTCGGATCGCTATCCTACGGAAAATTCGGTCCAAAGTCGGAGATGATTTCCTAATTATGGTCAATTCTAATAAGCGTAAAATACCTCGTTCGGCATCATACGTGAACGGCGTTTTTATGGAATGTGATAAAGACAAATATGATAGAGGATATAATCTGTTTGAGATTAAGGAAATGGAAAACGCCTTACTTTGGGCAGAACAAAATCTCAAACAGCCTCGCATTAATTGTTTAGAAGGATGGAGAGTAGTAACAAAATACAACGGGAATCGAGCAATAAGAATTGCTGAAAGGAATAGTGCTTTAAATCAGAAGTGGATGCGTATGATCACATCCCTAAGCTTAACCCATTCAGACGGATATGTTTTGTTTGCTGATGATAACGCCATGCCAACACCAGATCATCTGCATAATTGGTATGATTTCTGGGATGTAAATTTGGGATATCCGATCGGTATGAAAGCGAAATTATTTCAAGAAACAGAAGGGTTATTCATCCGTGAGTTTGAACTAGGATGGGTAGTCTATAATCGGAGTGGAAAGACGCAATCCATCAATTTTGACGAAGAACTAACCAAAGTTGGTCATCGGGAAGCAAAAAAACGTCATCAAGTGGAAAATCTCGATGGTGCTTTATTTCAAAAACCTCAAGTAATAGAGGAAACAACAGGACCAGAACCACAAAAAATTAACAGGTGATGTCAATAGTGATGGTGGTGAGATAGTTTAATTTATTGTCAAGTTAATGTTGATCTTGGCATCTGCAATAATTAACATAGAATTGGCAGAACATCTAACAATCAATAAAGAGTTCAGACGTGATCTTTTGAGTCTATATCAGATCTTCAACTAGATCCTGAAAGACTAACAATATAACTGCTAGACTGTGCGAATTCTCTGCTTGAATGGAATATGTTTACAGGCATTAATCCCGTACGGGGTAATCAGGCGGGTATCAACGGCCCTTATGCCATTATTTAGTTAAGTGGCAACTCTTCGATAGTTTTTTATTATATTCATGAGTTGGAGAGTAAAGACGCGGACTTTTGGGCATGCGTGGATTTGGCCGTATTAAAAGGTAAAAAAAACAAGGATGTTGTCTGTNGTTTATTTGTTGGGGTTTATTAGTGTGTCGGTGACATTGCTGGTTTGTGTTGGGTCAGTGTGGGCAGAGGAGAATTATAGTGAGCTGGTGTATCCTGGTGAAGATGGAAAGCTGGTATATACNCCGGATGAAAAGGGAAATGTGATTCCCGATTTTTCGCATTGTGGGTATATGGGAGGTGGTGTGGCATTGCCAGATATACCAGTGGTGATGACGGTGGAGCCACAGGCGGAAAGGGATGATACGGAGCGGTTGCAGGCGGCGATCGATAAAGTGTCTGAGCGAGCAGTAGACGCCAATGGGTTTCGTGGAGCGTTGTTGCTCAAGCGAGGGGAATATCGGATTGATGGGACACTTCAGGTAAGGGCGAGTGGGGTGGTGCTGCGTGGTGAAGGAGAAGGTGAGGATGGGACGGTGCTGATTGCGACTGGGACGGACAAGCGCACGCTGATTGAGTTTGGAGGGCGTGGTCGCAGTCCTCGCGAGATGAATGGCACGCGGCAGGCGATTGTGGACGATTATGTTCCGGTGGGAGCACGGGCGTTTGAGGTGACGGATGCTTCGGATTTTGAGGTAGGTGATCAAGTGATTGTGCACCGGCCGAGTACAGCAGAATGGATTGCGGCCATTGGTATGGATCGCATTGAGATGCCAAAACCTACTGTGGTGCAGTGGAAGCCGGGGGCTTATGATTTAAAGTTTGATCGAGTGGTGGTGGCAATAGATGGCAATGAGATTACGGTTGATGCACCCATGGGCAATGCTTTTGAGCGTGAATATGGTGGTGGATGGATCTATAAATATGAATATTTGGGNCGGATTGAGCAGGTGGGCATTGAGAATTTGCGCGGTGTATCGGAATTTGATGACCGCGAGAAAGATCGCCGGCGAGAAGGCGAGTTTGTCGATGAAGATCACGGCTGGAATTTTGTGGTGTTTTCTCGGGTTAAAAATGCCTGGGCACGACGGGTAACGTCGGTTTATTTTGGTTATTCGTGTGTGACCGTTGGATCTCANGCCAAGTGGATGACGGTGCAGGATAGCCGGTGTTTGGATCCGGTGTCGCAAATTACTGGGTCGAGGCGCTATTCATTTCCTGTTCACGGGCAGTTATCTTTGGTGCAGCGGTGTTATACTCGGCGGGGACGTCACGACTATGTGCTTCACGCACGGGTACCGGGGCCAAATGCTTTTGTAGATTGTATTGCTGAGATGGCACATTCAGATACAGGTCCACACCACAGGTGGTCAGTAGCCACACTGTTTGACAATGTCATCGTGAATGGCAATGCGATAAATGTGCAGGATCGGCAAAGTTCGGGTACAGGACACGGTTGGGCTGGAGCTCAAAAAATTCTATGGAACTGTGAAGCTGANAGTTTTGTGGTTCAGCGTCCACCGACTTCACAAAATTATGCCATTGGCTGTATTGGTAAAAAGAAAAATGGAAGATACGAACGCGAAGATGGTTATTGGGAATCGCATGGGAAAAAGGTAAGTCCGCGCAGTTTGTATTTTAAACAACTGGAGGATCGGTTAGGGGTAGAGGCATTGGGAAGGTGAGATAGCAGTAGGGCAAGGGAGAAAGAACCCTATCTTTTGCCCAAGCCCAGAGAGGACTTGAAAAATGAAAGGCTGGAATTAAACAGGATACGCTCGCCGGTGGAACAGGCACTGCACACTCTGGCCAAGGGAATCGTATTACTTTTGATATAATTCAAAGATTGCCAATCCTCTCGAAACTATAAGGATTGGATTAGTCAACTTTCTACTGAAACCCACGCAATAGATAACTCGTGTACGGGGTATGTTGACTGGTGAGGAGGATATTCTCCATAGTTGGTAGCTTTTCCTATATATTCTCATTCGGCTTCCGTTGCTCCCATAAATTGCTCGTTACGCTATTGAACCCAGCAATTCAAGGAACGCTGTCATATAACCGATGGTATAAGCTCGTCCACGATGTTCCCACTCAGTATCATCAATAATATGCGGAACATGATCGGGAATCATAAAACCGTCGAACCCAACATTCTTTAATGTTTTCATTACCTGAAACATATCGCAGTTCCCTTCATTGACGAAACTTTCAGAGAATTTGGGGACAGTACCCTGCACGTCTCGAAAGTGAACATAGAAGATTTTGCTCCGCTGACCGAAATGTTGGATGGCATCCAGCACACCAGGTCCCATTTCAGACCAAGAACCAACACAAAAATTCAGCCCGTGCATTGGACTATCGCCAATTTCCATCCCTCGTTTAAATCCGCCNAGGTCACGGAAGAGGCGTGGAATCCCCGCTAAAGACTCTACCGGCGGATCGTCAGGATGAAGTGCCAGCTTAACATTGGCTTCCTCGGCAACTGGCAGGATCGCTTTCATATAGTATTCGTAGTGTGCCCACATCTCTACTTCGGTATAAACTTTTCCATGTGAAAACGGCGCATTTTGCACCAAATTATAATCAAAACTGGTAACACTTGCTCCTCCTCGGGTGGGCGTAGTCCATGACGTTCGCCAAACACCGTTGGGCATCCAATGGTATCCAAGGATTTCGATACCGGCTCTGCCCATGTTGCGAATTGTAGTGGCCATATTTTCAATCTGCTCATCTCTGTCGGGAAGACCAAGCATGATTTTGTCATAGAAAGATATTGGAACATTTTCTATCGAGCCAACTGCCAATCCAGCATCTTCAACCGTCGTTCGCAGCCGCAATAGATCGATGAACTCCCAATAGCCCTCGCCTGGGAGTGTCGGATTCGCAATAACGGCCTTTTCTACACCCAATTGTTTAGTGAAAGTAAGCCACTCTTGGTTTAACTGACTGAACTGGTATAAACCCAGTTGAATTTTCGATTTCATCAGGTCCTCTTCTAAATGGGTTCTGCGCTATTTCTCCTCTGGGAAATTGGAGCTATACAATGGTGAAAAAGAATAAACTCGCCAAATCTTCCACTCTCTGGATCTCACGCTCTTTCCTTAATTTTCAGTAGTGAAGAGCTATTTTGCGCGATATTCCGACGATCATCGAATCTGNGACACGACTGTTCCATAAAAAATACGGTACCCGTTTCATAAGCGTGTCGATCGAATCACTACCGAAGCTATCAAAACTGAAAATTCAATACGACAACGTTTTGGAATGATTCTTCTTACTTCTCTCCAATAGGATTTCGAGCTGACACAACCCGATCATAGGCAGGATGACATCCCGGTACTTGCTATGAAAGTAGAAATCTCGGAGGNCATCATAGGTGAGACGTCGATGATGTTAGTGACACCACTCAACCGTAGTTGGGCCGTCGACTTACCTCACTGCCACTCGATTAGTTATCTGGCACACAATACATTAAAATTAGCAGTAGAGTAAAACTAATGATTAATGTATTCCTTCTGCTTGGGAGNTGATACCCTTCTCTTTTTTATTGCCACCGACCAACCAGCACCAGTGGCTATCGATTACCGCCATATCCAAGCGGACAGCTACAAAATACCACAGTCTGAAAATCCTGTAAAGGGGNCGCCTTCTACATGTTGTTTATACTGCTACCAAATAAAGAACAAATAATGCAAAGTCGGCAGGCTTAGTTTTCAGCCATCGATCAATTTGGCTCGTAGTAAACCAACTACCATTTGAAATCTCCTCTGGATGAAGTCAGAATGGCCCGTTATGCTGGCTACTGTGGAGCCAGACGAATTCTTGTTCTGTCTATGGACAAGGGTTAAGCTTGAATAAATTTCTTCGATGGCTCTGTTAACTTAGCTCCTAACACCTCTCTAGCCTCACGCACAACACCGGAGAGTGGAAATGAGAAAGTACTTGCCTTTAATTGGTGTTTNGCGTTGNTATTAGTTGGCTTTAATCTTATGCCTCAAGCCGGAAGCTTAAGGTCCTTATGTTTCACCGGCTTTATTACTGGGAATAAATTTTGACTACAGCGGCGATAATGGACTCGAAACCTACTCCTCTTTGTCCGCACAGGTAACAGCTAGCTGGTGTTGTTGTCATCGATACTTATGCAATAGCAGGGACGGCTCTTGGCTACCAGTGGAGTTCGGGACATCCAAACAATTTCTACGCTGACCTTCAGATTGGTACGTCGCCCATAACTAGGATAGGGGCTGGATGGGCTTGGCAACCCAGCACCAAAGAAAGTTGCATCCGTGGCAAACTCCTCTTGCCATGGCCAGCCGGGATAGGAATCGAATATAACAGCGGGCAGCGGCTGAAACCATAGCTCTATGATTCCAGGACATCTATTTTAATGCTGGGAATTCTTAGTAAAACTGCGCTATAATGATTAAGTACTACCAGACCATCCGCCGATGAGACGGTTACAATTACCCTCTAGGCGACGCCTTCGTCTCCGCTTAATCGGCACGGTAGCATAAACCACAGGCTATTTGTACTAAAAGTTTTAAGCTGCTAATCGATCAATTGATACCCGGGCAAAAGATAACTGGTGTACGGGGTAATCAGGCGAGTATCAGCTGCTGAGTTGGTACCCTTCTCTTCAATAGTCTCTTTCTTCTCCTAACTGGCTGCCTGCCACCATCTAATTCTGACTCTGTTGACCTGTCATTTACATTGCTATATAATGGCTATGTAAACTCTCGGCTTCGCTTTTCATGTCAGACGTTTTCATCTCCTATTCCCGCCGTGCCAATGACCGCCGAGGTGTATTCCATCAGGCCGGTGACGGTGAGGAGCTAAGGAAATAGCCGATGCTGCGATGCTGATCTCAGGCCTTGGACAATTGTGCCAATCCTGTTACAATCTCCATTGATCAGGATTGTGCAAAATACCCGAGAGGCTGAGGGAAATATTGTTCATATTTGCTCAATTCCAATACTCGTAAGATTTCAGCACTTTTTTATCCGAACAGTTCTATTGCCAATTTAACGCACGGGTCGGATTAATAACCAGCATTGATAAAACCAATAAAAAGGATTAACCCATGAAATTCCACATTCTGGTTGCTAGTTTGTTAGTTGTCGGTTTAAGTACGCTGAACACCATAGGCCAAGTCACTAAAGGATTACATTTTTACCTGCCCTTTAATGAAGGTCAAGGTAAGGTGGCTAAGGACGCTGGTCCCAACAAGTTTGANGCTGAATTGCACAAGAGCGCCAAGTTTACCGACAAAGGTAAGGTTNGAGGAGCAATTGAATTTAAGGATGGGCCGGCTCTAATTAAAGACCCCTTGCCNGGTAAGAAAGATAAGCTCTACGTTGAACATTTAACCGTGGCTGTGTGGATATATCCATTTGAAATTTCCAAAGTGGCTCTCGGTACTGGGCATGTCTACGGTAATATCTTCTATGATAAGTCAGGAAAGAGTGACGATAATGTCGAATTTGGTCTAGGCAGTGGGCAGGGAATTTATTGGTATATTAACTCCGGTCAAAAGAACATGGGACCTTTTGTGGGCGGAGATCCTGATACCACAATTTCACTACCTAAGTTAGGGTTAAAAGCCAATAGATGGTACCACGTGACAGGAACCTTTGACGGCAAAGAGATTCGGGTTTACGTTAACGGTAAGTTGGAAGGTGAGAAAGCAGTGGACAAGAAAGGACCAGTGATGGTCTGGAATGACAATAATATCGAAATTGGAGGCCGACCAGATACCAACGGTGGTGCGAATTTGTACAAAGGGAAGATGGATGAATTAGCCGTTTATAATCGGGCGTTAACAGCAGCAGAAGTCATCACAGTAATGAAAGCTAAAGACATCCTATCGGTAGAGGCCAATCACAAATTGACGACCAAATGGGGTTATCTCAAAACCAACTGACAGTGGTCAGTCAGGCGCGAAGTAAAGTGGTTAATATCTGGAATTACTAAATACTTGACTCATTGAAACCCGGGCAATAGATAACTGGTGTAGGGGGTAATCAGGCGGGTGTCAGCGGCTGTTGGTACCCTTTTCTTCTAATAGTCTCTTTTCTAGATCTGGAATCTCAAAAACTACTATCTTAACTTCCCTGTATTTCACCTATATTTAGAATCATCTTCTAAATCTTATGCCGTTATGAGTCTTAATGATGGAATGAGAGTTAAACTATATAGAGAAAATATATTATGTTGCATTCAATTTCAACCTGGGTCACAGAAAGTTTTGGTTCCTTTGTAGGATTTCTCATTGTGCTTTTATTTTTTATAGTTCCGTTGGCTCTTTTCTTTAGCGCTCGTATTGCTTATATTTTCAACATTGGAAATATGCGTTCCCGCAATAAGGGCGGTCCATCTGGCGATTCCAATATTGGTTATCATGGTTTGTCCAGCACAGAAAGTAGTTCTGATGATGGCGGAGGATTTTTTAGTGATTTAGGTGGTGGTGATTTAGGTGGCGCTTTTAATCGAACCAGTTTGGGATTGAAACCTTTGGTTGTTAACTGGGATGTTTGTTGAAAATGGTATCTGCGTCTTGTCTTGCTTGCCGACGATATTCGTCCTTGATATGAACAGCTATCACCGATAACGCGGTGATTAAGATTCCTAAATCATCCGTGAAGCCCAGCACTGGTGTTAAATCTGGAATCGAATCAATTGGATTGACTAAGTAGGCCAATGCAGTTGCTATGATTACTTTCACCCATACCGGTGCATCGGAATTCAGAGTGTAATATAGCGTCAAGGCATTCTGAATAGTAATTTTTCCTGCTTTTTTAGCTATTGAAAATATCTTTTTCTTGTTGATCATAATAAACTTACTAAGTTAGTGAATTATTGAATCTCAAATTCAACTGCAGATTACCCAGATTGTCATTGTGAGACTGTCTGACACAGACTGCTAATTTCTTGGTGAGAACAAATGTACACGTCGGTTGATATTTCTAGTATGGCTATACAATTGATCAACTTCTAATTACCTGCAGGTTAAATCTAATTAGTTCCAGCCTTACTTTAAAGCAGAATAAGCCATAATCTTGAATTTTCCGCCCATCTGGCTGTTACTCGGATTGATTTGACTCATCAATACTCCGATCATTTGTTCTTTGGGATCTACCCAAAACGAAGTATAAAAGTAACCCCCGCCGACAAAAGTACCAACCGAGTCTGGCTGATAGTGGCCTTGTTCATTGGTCACCACACTAACGCTAAGCCCGATGGCAGTGGTTGATTCTGATCCGTGACCGTAAACAGCACGGGAGATTAATGCGACCGTTTTTCGTCCTAAGATTCTTTTTCCATTCAGCTGCCCTTTATTAACCAGCATTTGTAAAAAAAGAGCATAGTCATATGTGGTTGAAATAATGCCGGCACCCCCCAAGGCGATTTTATCAGCGTCTAATTTCCACCACTCTTTAAAGTTGTTGGGTGCTTGCTCTGCTATCACTTGTTCATCAAAAGGCTGAATTTTTCCATTTCGGGTTGTGTAAACCGAAACAATCCGATCCTGCTTGTCTTCAGAAATAGAAAATCCCGTATCAATCATTCCTAGTGGTTGAAAGATCTCTTCTCGCATGTAACGAGCAAACGGGCGACCGTCAATCACTTCGATCACTCGGCCCAAAACATCCATATTCATACCGTAGGTGTAGCTATCTCCGGGCTGATGGGCCAGTGGAACGCCAGCTAAACGACGAATATTTTCAGCTAAGTCGATCCTACCGTCCGGAAAAGCATCTGTAATTCTAGCCTCCATATAACCGGCTCTCCCCTTATCGGTAAAGATTGGATAAACAATTCCAGAAGTATGAGTAAACAGATGTTTCATCCGAATTTTTTTTCTGGCCGCTTCTGTATTGAAGGTTTGTTTTTCTTCGTCCCAGGAGACAAAGATTTCTGGCTGGTCAAACTCGGGTAAGATAGAGCCTAACGGAGTTTCCATATGATAATGGCCTTGTTCGTAGAGTTGGAGAGCAGCAACCGTTGTTATTAGTTTCGACATCGAGGCAATTCGGAACATGGTCTCTTTATCCATTGGTTTTTGGCTGTCAATATCAGCTGATCCAAACGATTTGAAGTAACCAATTCGACCATTTTTGACTAAGATAGCCACGGCTCCAGGCACTTCCTGTCGATCTATACATCCCTGAATCATGGAATCAATCCGATCAAGTCGATTCGGGATAAACCCAGCTACCGATGGTTCGGCCAAATCTAGAGCATTGGCTGAAAAGGAAATGAAGATTAAAAATAGTAGGGTGAATTTAGGCATCAGTGTGTAAACTCCTTCAGATCGGACCGATAAGATAATGTGCCATTAAAATCAATCTTGGTGACGACCAGAACTACCATGTCTAAATTTGATAACCGAATCCATGTGTATCTGTTTTCCAGTCGCAACGATATTTATAGGCATAAAAAAAGCCGAGGCAAACTCGGCAGGGTTGTTCTCTGGCTTTATTTTCGGTAAAGCCAATATCTATTCTCTCACAGTTGGCCTAATTCTGTCAAGGTTCAAACCTATTTTTTTCTTCATCCCTGATTTTCGTTATTCAAACCCGCGCAAAAGATAACTCGTGTACGGGGTATAGTCTAATGCAAGAGTCTGGTTCGACAGATAACCGGCATTGTACGTGACTTCCAGCGTTGCATTCGTATAGACAGTTATCT
>PACG01000180.1 GCA_002699335.1 Candidatus Poribacteria bacterium | reverse complement strand
AGCTGAAGTGGAAGATCGGCCGGTGCCAGGTCACTGGGAGGGGGATCTGATCAAGGGAGCAAGAAATCAGAGCGCAATTGGAACTCTGGTCGAGCGACAGAGTCGATACTTGCTGATGGCCAGAATGGATGGCGCTGATGCCCACTCGACACTTCAGGCCTTTAGCAGAAGACTGAGACCTGTTCCCCGATGCCTGAGAAAGACGATGACCTATGATCGTGGAAAAGAGATGACGATTCATGAGGAGTTAGCTAAAATACTTAAGATCCAAGTCTACTTTGCTGATCCATACAGCCCATGGCAAAGAGGCTGCAACGAGAATACGAACGGATTGATCCGACAGTACCTTCCCAAAAGGATCGATCTCTCTGAATTCTCACCAACACATTTAAACCAAATTGCCATGTCACTCAACACCAGACCCAGAAAATGTCTCGATTTCCAGACGCCGCTGGAAGTGTATGAGAAGATTGTCTCTGAACCTCAGAATGCATCAACTGTTGCTCTTGGGACTTGAGACCAGCTTGTATTTAGTTTTGAAATAGCTCCTAGAAAAAACACTTGATTAAACTGCTTAGTGATCTACAAATATCTACCTTGGAGTGCGAAGGATACCTGATTATCGACAATCTGTTTTCATCCGATGACTTGTGGTCAGTAAGGAAGAGTTCAATATGCTGGTAGAGCATCAGTCACAGGCGCTATACCAAGCCGGTCGGCTTAGTGACTGGTACCAAGACCTACCTTTTGAGCGTCGTCTGACCGAAATTGCGATTCAAGAGCTTCCGAATATTAGGGGCAATCAGAGTAAGGTCGGCAACCGTTTCATCTCTCTTCGTCCAGCTGTCGCTTCCAGCCGTAGGCACAACGATTCCATCTCAGATGATGAGAGTAAAACCGGAGTTGGTCTAGACTCAATTCCAAAGTTTCTACCACCTGCCCCTCGATATTGACCACCTGGTAGGTGGCAATGGGCGGTTGACGAGTGGGGTCACAATTCACTAGACCAAACGACTGCTTTTCGTTGTAAGAGAAGATGGTCTCCGGCATGGTTTTATGTACATGCTGATTGGTTAAACTCGTAGCCGTACTCATTCGTCTGAATAGGCTAATTTGGACGCTCAATCCACCATGCATCCGACCGGTGTCGGTTGGCCGACATCAAAATCACACTTGACAGCCGATTTTCTTTGATAAAGCCAAAAATTTCTTCCCGTTCTGTCTGAAACCCGTTCCACGTATCTAGACTATCACCTTTGGTTTTCCGCTTCCAAATGGGCCGTTCAATCTCCGGTCCCCAAGAGTCGTTGGTGGCAAAGTCGTGGTCGTCCCATACCGTGTAGACGGGCGTTTGTCTAAGCAGTTGGCGATACTCAGGCCGTGATTGCCGCCGATAGTAATAGTACATCTGCTGGTCCGGGCGTGTTGGATCGTCGCTGTAAATGTTATCCCCCAACAGCAACAGCGCTCGTGGTTGAAACTACTGAATGGTCTGCCACATCCGCTCATGCTCCGGTACATACCGAGCGCCTCCGCCGAAGGCCAACCTAAACTGTATTAGTGTTCCTATTGGTGATAAGGTCTTAAATTGGCCCCAATGGCTGTCAGTATTACCCATCTCGAATTAGTAAGGGGTATTTGGAAGTTGATCCAGTTGAAAAACAGTAGTGTAATCTTGGCTGGCTTTAGCCATTTGGAGCGGTTGTCCGACTGATGAATCGGTTGTAACTTCAGCCCAAAAACGAAGCTCAACCATACCTTCATTAGCCGCGCAGCACCAATTTTTGGCCGATTGGTTGGTGACACTACCGATCATCGGTGCATGAATAATGCTAGTCTTTGGATCATCAGCAGAATTATCCGGTGCAACTAGCTGCCTCAAGCCTGGAGAGCAATTGTAGACGAAGGTCTGGATAGTGGTCGAATAAAGGCGGAATCAATCGACGCGGCCCAGCAATAAATCGCTCGGCGGGTAGCCCCAAGTCCAACGCTGCTTGCACCGGCTGTTGGGCCAAGTCAACTGCTGCCGTTGGGCGTAGGCCAACGCTAAGATAAAGTGGGATTCCGTATCTTGCGGCGCGTAGTCGAGATAAAATTTCATCATCAATACCGGGACGTCCAAATGGCCGTCTATGATCTGCCGTAAAGCCACTTGGTGGAAGCGTTTTTACTGCTTGGGTTGGTTCTAGTCTGTAAAAGTGAGTTTTTCCACCCTCGTTTGCACCGCCCAACGCTGGTAAGCGGCCTGCATTTTCTTCGCCCGGTTGGGGAATTGGTCGATTTGGTTGTTATGTTCAGTCCGGTCAGCAATGACGTCGAACAACTCCCACTGTTTGCTCCATTTATCCCAGACCAGTTTCCACCGTCCTTGGCGAATAGCCTTACTGCCCGAAAAATGCCAATAGAGGGTTTGGTGTGGGGGGCGTTTCTGACCTTTTAGAATCGGCAGTAAGCTCAATCCCTCGATCGGCAAATGCCATTTTTCGGCGGTGGTAACTGTGTCCTTTGGCTTTCCTGCTTCCATTTCTCTATTTGCCATTTCAAGAAAGGTAGGCATAAAGTCGATGATATGCCCAACCTGATCGGTAACAGTGCCAGCTTGGATGACCGAGGGCCAATAAGCAATCATCGGTGTAGCAATTCCGCCCTCATACATTTGGGACTTGTAACGCCTAAAGGGCGTGTTTTGTGCCATTGCCCAACTCGGTCCAACAGCGGTGTAGGTATTCTGGAGACCGGGTTGCTGACTCGTGTCTCGACCGCCCGGCTCTTCAGCGCAACCACCGTTATCTGATAAAAAGAAAATCGCTGTCTTGTCCAATATATTGAGTCGTTCCAGTGTTTGCAAGATGCGACCGATATTCTGGTCCATCGAGTCAATCATGGCGGCATAGGTCGCCATTCGCCGACTCTCCCACTCCTGGTCTGATTCCGCCCAGTCGTAGGCTTTGGGATCGTGGTCTACCATCTGCCAATGGGGATCAATCAACCCTATTTCGACCAACCGCCGGTGTCGTTGCTGACGGATTGCCTGCCACCCCGACCGATATTTTCCCTTGTACTTGGCAATGTCTTCTGTCTTGGCCTGAAGAGGGTAGTGAGGAGCCGTATAAGAAACGTGGAGCAGGAACGGTTGTGGTTTCCGGGCAAATTGGCGGACGGTTTCGATGGCGTGATCGGTGAAAGCATCGGTGGTGTAGTAGCCTTCAGGAAAAGGGCCACGAATGATCTGATCATTATGACCAAAAACCCGTGTCCTTCCACCCTTAAATGGTGGGTCGGGTTGCGTTGGGTTGAAAAAATTACAGCAACCGTCCATCAGACCATAGTAGACATCGAAACCCCGGTCGATGGGACGATTTGGCGCTTTTTGCCCTAGATGCCACTTGCCGCTCAAGGCGGTTTGATAGCCCAGATTCTTTAAGGCTTCAGCCACTGTCATCATCTCCGGTGTTAAGAGTTTGTCAATGCCCCGCCCACCGTTACGTGGATATAACCCCGTTAAGATCGAAACGCGAGTTGTCGTGCATTTGGCGTTGTTGTAAAACTGGGTGAAGCGCAGCCCGTCACTGGCTAGGCGGTCGAGATTGGGGGTTTTGACCTCACCACCGTAGCAACCGATGTCAGACCATCCCATGTCGTCTGCCATAATTAAGATGATATTCGGACGATTAGCGACCGGTTTAGCTTCGGCAGTATTTACGCTGCTCATCAGAGCAAAAGTCGCGACTAACAGAGCGACAACAAAGAATCGTAAACCACTGTTACTAATCAATAGTGCATTCATTTAAGCCTTTCGTTTCGGCCTGATTTCCGGAACCTACCATTTCAAAAGCCCCGCCGGCCGCACAAGATTCTGCCGGGTCCTCTTCGGCGGGTTATATGTGGTCACCAGCGATCAGTGCAACCGCCGCTGGTAGCTCAACGAGCGTGCCTTAACCTGAGGCACCAGGTCCGCCGAAACGCCACCCTGGCCCATACATGTGAGGAGCAGGGCGAATTCTGACCCATCCCGTTACCCTGGAGCGCGACTACCTGGAAATCAACGCCGAGTCGTTGACAAGATGGACCTGAGCCTGCCGCTTCGGGCCCGATCCCGGGTGAATGCGCAATCCGGTGCGCTGAACTGGTGTGTGGACGGCCTGGCCAAATTGCGCGGGCAGAGTGTGCTGCTACACTTCTGGTTGTCCGGTGAGGCCCTGGACAGCTACCGCTTTTTCGACATTTGACCAAGGCTAATGTATACCCGGCATTACGTCCGAGGGAACGCCGTGCCGTCCTGTGGCTCGTAGGCCAAGCGCGGATCCGACGAACTGACCAGGAACCAGCCATCTTTGTGGCGTGAAGCACCGTGGATGATAGCGAAGCCGACCTCGTCATCGGCATCGACGCAGGCAGCGAACAGATTGGCCGCATCCCGCGGGCTGATGCCACCATCCGTGGCGTCTTCGGCGAAATTACTCTGGTCGAAGGTCGGGCTGTGCAGACGCACGCAAATGCACGACAGAGCATGCTCGTGGCCGTAGACACGAGCCAAGGCTTCCCCCCAGCACTTGGTAGCGCCGTAGACATTCTGCGGGTAGATTGGCACCTCCCATCTGGCTGCCCGTCTTTCCTGCCCGTACCCTAACACGGCGTTGATGCTGGAGGCGAATACGAGGCGGCGGCAACCGGCCCGTCGCGCCGCCTCGAAGCCGTTGTACCCCCCGATGATATTCAGCGACAATAGGCTTTGGTAGAAGTCCGCTTGCGGGCTGGGGTCAGCCGCCAGATGCAAAATGGTGTCGATCCCTTCGCAGGCGACGGTGAAAGACCCTAGATCAGTGATATCGAGCTCGACGTACTCTTCGTGCCGGTCCAGATCCACCACTGGCCTCACGTCGGCTAATCGCAGTCGATAGCGGGCCCCCCAATGNTGTCGTAGAGTGCTCGCCACGCGGCCGGCGCCGCCGGTGATCAGAACATGCNGTTTACCCATCTATAACGTTCCTTGAAAAAATGTGGTTAGTACCGGCCGACCTTCCGCTACAGCAATAACATCACGTCGCGTCCCAGTGTATTGCGCTCTTGTTGCTATCGGCAATAGACATTCGCTAATGCGACGGAAGTCGGAATTTTGTCGAACAGATCGACAACNTCTAAGGTAAGGGCGACCTTTTCTCAACTGAAAGTAATAACTGATACTGGCACTGTCCAGGTCTTGGCCTGAGCCGATACCAGCCGTAGACCAAAGACACTTCCTTTGTTTCCAAGGTGCATTCAAGGCATGTACTCCTTTGTACAAATCTCAATACTCACCTTTTTAATTCCATCCTGGATACTGTGATTCTAATTTCTCAAGAGTATTTGGTATGTAATAAGCATGCCCCGCGTGAGAGTGACGCTGGCCTTTGGCCTTGGTAAAGCCCATTCTACTGTGCCATATATAATTATGAAAAAGAACCACCGTCCCCGGCTTAACAGCAAGGGATATTTTTTAGAGGGATCACGCCCGAAAGGGGGCGGCACAATACACAATTCACCTGCTCCCTCAACAACCCCATCTGGCCATAAAATCGATCCTTTTTTCCGGACTATTGGGTTGCGGTCTGCAGAAGGATGGCCTCTCCGGTCCTTGACGATTCCTGAATGGCCAGCACGATGGCCAGCACGGCGCGGGCGTCGTAGCCGGTGACTTTGGGCGTCAGGCCATCGCGAATGCAGCGGACGAAATGGGTCTGGATGGCCTCGCTTGGTTCCGGGGTGATGACCGTTTCCTCGCCGTCGCCCAACCGTTTGCGAATGGTGCCGTCCTCGCTGACGATGGCGGACCCGGCGCTGCCCACCAGGCCAATGGAACTGTGGCCGAGCCCCGGGACCCAACTGTCGTCGATGGAGCCGATCCCTTCGGCAAAGGTGAACAGTGCGTGTACGTGCTCATCGGCCCGGATACCTGGGCGTACGCGGTCGACGCGGCCGAAGACGCGCTGGATGTCGCCGCCAACCCAGCGCACCCAGTCGATGTCGTGGCTGGCAAAATCAAGTGCCACGCCGCCGCTTTTGGCCTGGTCACCGTACCATATTTTTGAGGTGTCGAAGGGCATGTAGCGTCGCGTCCAGCAGTTGACCAGCCGGCCCAACTCGCCGGCGGCAAACAGCTCGTAAAGCACCTGAAAAGGATGGGTGAAACGCAGCACATAACCCATCATCATGATAACGCCGGCCCGGTCGGTCGCTTCCAGCATGCGGTCTGCCTCCTCTAGGCTCAGAGCGATGGGCTTTTCGGCGAAGACGTGTTTGCCGCCATCGGCGCAGTCAAGCACCACGTCGGTGCGGGCGAACGGCGGGGTGCAGACCATTACGCCATCCACCAAGGGTAGCAGGTCGTGGAAATCCGTATACGCGGCAACTCCCAATTCGTTGGCCAGCGCCGCCACTTTGCTTTCAATCGTGTCGGCCACGCCTACTAGCTGCACATCGTCCATGTCATGTACGATTTTGGCATGGTGTCTACCCATGCCGCCGCAGCCGATAACGCCTAGTTTGGTCATCATAAGACACTCCGTTCGAAAAAGGGAATATATGACCTAAGGATCCGGAACGCAGTCGAGAATATCTGCTTCCAAAAAAAGATTCCGCGGAACTGTACGCCAACCGGGTGTTGCACGCTGGCCTCGGAACGGCCTGTTTCACGACCAAGTCTCCATTCTCGTCGAGGAATGTCCGGTCTTCTTCGGTAAGAACGCGCACGACAGACACCTCCGGTGAAGGACTGCTGATTATTTTTATACATTAAATGCGGTTCCAATAGCTCCCATACACCACCTGAAATATTATGTCTGTGTTGTGCATTTTCCATGTAAAAACCTACATAGATTTTGCTTCACATATCTTATATCACACTTTTATCTGTTTATCAATCTCTTGTAGATACTATTTACATAGTTATATCCCATAAATTATTTTGAGGATACAGTAATAGAAATTGATCGATGAATTTCTACTGGAGGAAAGATACATCGAGAACCAATTACACCAGCAATCAGAACTGGTTGAGAAACTGAGACAAGAGTCCAAAGCAGAGATAGAGCAACTAACAGCAGAGAAGCGGGAAATAGAAGCAAGAATTGACACAAGTTCGGAGTTGTTGGTTAATGGGAGAGTATCGAAGGAAAAGATCACCATTAAACTACGGGAAGATGAGCAAAGATTGAGAGATTTACAGGGCAGGATTATAAAGCAAGAAGGAATTAAAGCAGCACCGACGCAGAGGACTTAAAGGTGTTCAGGAATCAGTTGAGGAGTCAGGTGGAAGGAGATGGGGATATAGACACAAAAAAGTCCATCTTGAATCCGATAATCAAAAAGCTGAAAGTGGATCAAAACGGACTCGTCGAGATTGGTTTTTGTGCTGCTCTCGGTAATACCCCGTANGGGGTAATCAGGCGGGTATCAACTGCCCTTAGTTGGTATCCTTTTTTCTTCTCTCCACTCGTCTCCCCTCCGATCACACCGAATAACACATAGAAAAACAAACCACAACGACCCAGGTAATCCACCCTTTTGCTACTAGTGATTGGCAGTTTCACTGACTGACTCTTATCGCTGTCGCTCAGAGCCAATGCTTATCCTCCGATGAATACCACTTTTTGTCGTGCCAGAGACGCCTCTCCTCACACTTGGATAAATGTGAGAATCNTGCTATAATCCGCCAACCNCCATGGATTTCGTCTGAGGTCCTAACCTACAGAGTAAACACTGGAAAATAATTTTGTTGGAAGGATAATAATGAAACAATTGGATAATCCCAATAAATTACTACAGGAACATATTCATGAATTCAAAAGGCAGGGGTTTACTGTTTTTCCCCAGACATTTGATGAAACATGGATGCAACGGGCACGTGAAATTTTCGAAGAAACTGTTAATCGTATTCCATATCAGGGAGATACTCCCCCGACCAATTTGATCAACATGATTGAACACGCACCACATCATACCCTTCAAGCAATCACAGTTCCGAAGATTCTAGATTTTGCGGAAGCGATAATCGGGCCATACGTTCAGCTTGAATCGATTACTTATAGACGCATACCTTCAATCACTAAAGCAGAAGCTGCCAAACAGAGTAAAGGTGGATATCATCGGGATATGTTTGCCTTTTTCCCAGATGATGGTGTCTATCATCGCCCATTACTTTTTAATGCGATTGTTTATTTACAGGACCTGACGGATGAAACAGGACCGTTGCGAGTTATCCCCGGATCTCACATGCAGTCATTAAGTATCCCCAGAGAAAACACGACAACATATCCGGAAGAGAAAGTCATTTACCTGAAATCGGGTGACGTCGTAATGTTCCATTGTAGTATGCTTCATGCTGGTTCACCTAATGTCTCAGCTAAACCAAGATATATTTATATCATCACTTATAATCACAGTTGGTTGAAATACCGTGGTAATTATAACGGCCCTAATGCCCAAGCTATTATTGAATTGGCTCGTAAAGAAAAAAATCGCCGTCTGCTTCGGTTACTTGGGGAGGATGATTTACTGTTCAATCGGGCGAATTCAGGTTACCGGTTACCAGACGAACAAATGTGGGAAAGATGGATCGACGAGGATAGACAATATATGGAATCTCACCGTTGATCATGATGATGAAGACCCTTCCCTGATATTCGTCAGCTGCTGGTTTTCAGCTAAGGCTAAAGTCTAATGACAAATATACGCCACCAGAAAAAGGCCAAATCAAAAATTCCATACTAAGAGNCTAATCTCGTAATCCTGGTAGCCAGGTAAGATCCATGTGCTTTCCATCCCGGGAGGTGAAATTACCTCAATGGTAAGTTCCTGGCATTTATATTGACGAATCAGATGTATTTAGGACTAAAGCAACGCAGGTTACCGATGTACTGGCACATTGAATAAAACAAAGCGACTTGACATAAAAAAGGGTAACGGTTATCTTAGATGTCAGTCAACGTATAGTACAGTCACTCAACAATGCCCCTCAGAAAGATACTTTCAGTTTTCCGAAGTAGACGCCGATAATGATTNCTTTCGTCTGGACAATTCTTGGTTGCATGGCGCTTATGCTTATCTTCCCTCCGNCTGCTAAGGCGGATGACCTTCTGGATTTCAACCGGGACATTCGTCCAATATTATCTAATCACTGTTTTCCCTGCCATGGGCCGGACGCCAAAACACGTCAGGCTAAATTAAGGTTGGATGTGCGCTGGCAGGCCATAGAGAAGGGCGCAGTTGTGCCAGGCCAACCGCGTGCCAGCGAACTTCTAAGCCGTATCGAACATTCAGATCAGGTAAAACGGATGCCACCCGCGACAACCGGAAAAACACTGACACCGGCACAAAAGAATAAACTCCAACACTGGATCGCAGAGGGAGCTAATTACGACACCCACTGGGCATGGGTTCCGCCGGTTCGACCANCAATACCCGCTGGAAAAAATGTCGCCTGGCCCCGTAATCAAATTGACTACTTCATTCTGTCACAACTGGAACAAGTTGGNCTGACTCCCTCGCCGGAGGCCAGCCGTTCTACTCTGATCCGTCGCCTGTCTCTTGATCTNACCGGCCTGCCGCCATCACCTGAGGAGGTGGAAGGTTTTATCAACAGTTCATCGGAGCATGACTACAACGACCTGGTGGAACGTTTGTTGGCCTCTACCCGCTTCGGGGAGCGCATGGCTCAGCACTGGCTCGATCTNGCACGTTACGCAGACAGCGACGGATACCATGACGATACGAATCGTTCCATGTGGCCCTATCGTGATTACGTTATTAGCTCCTTCAACCAAAATAAACCCTTTGATACCTTTACTCGTGAGCAAATCGCCGGGGACCAGATACCCGATGCCACCCGGGAGCAAAAAGTGGGTTCGGCTTTCCACCGCAACGGCCCAACCTCCAGCGAGGGAGGGGCTAATCCAGATGAATACCGCATAAAATATGCCGTCGACCGGGTGAATACGACTGCCGCTGTATGGTTGGGGGTAACGCTTCAATGTGCTGAATGCCACGATCACAAGTTTGATCCTTTTAGTCAACGTGAATTCTATCAATTCATGGCCTTTTTTGATCAGGTGCCAGGCAACCACCTGTTCCGGGGATTGTATGCCCCTCCTTCCATTACACTGCCCTCCGTGGACCAGAGTAATCAATTGACCAAGTTGGAAGCTGTAGTGACCAAGCTGGNAAAAAAGGACGAAAATGAGGAAGAAGAAAATAACACACAATTGATGGCAGCAAAGAAGGAGCGTGACGAATTTCGGGATACGATTCCTCAATTACGTGTGATGCAGGACTCGGAGATACAGCAACCGACACATGTTCTGGTTCGGGGTGACTTTCGCCAACCGGCAGAACGTGTACATCCTGGGGTCCCGGCTGTTTTCCCTCCGCTGCCTGAGGTGACATCTCCACGCTTGGCTCTGGCCGAATGGCTAGTTAGTGCCGACAACCCATTACCAGCTCGCGTGATAGTTAACCGTTTCTGGGCCATGTTATTCGGTCGTGGAATAGTAAAGACGGCGGAAGACTTCGGTTCACAGGGNGAACCGCCCAGTCATCCCAAACTTCTGGACTGGTTGGCCTTGGAATTCATAACTTCAGGCTGGGATGTGAAACACCTGTTGAAGTATATTGTTACCTCCTCGACTTATCGGCAAAGCTCCGCCGCCAATGCCGAGCAGTGGCGGGCCGACCCGGAAAACCGCCTGCTGGCACGCGGGGCACGGTTCCGGCTGCCGGCCGAGATGATCCGGGATAATGCACTGTATATTTCGGGGCTGCTAAAGGAAAAGATCGGTGGCCCNTCGGCTAAACCCTACCAGCCCAGCGGGTTATGGAAGGAGATGTCCTACGGCAATTCATCAGGAAAAGGCTACCAGGAGGATCACGGAGACAACCTCTATCGCCGGGGGATCTACACTTTTTGGAAACGTTCTATCCTTTATCCTGCTTTTGCCATTTTCGATGCTCCCAACCGCGAAGAATGCACTGTCAGGCGACCACGTACCAACACCCCATTGCAAGCTTTTGTTACACTCAACAGTACGGCATTTGTCGAAGCTGCCCGCGTCTTTGCCGAACGTATCTTGAGAGAAGAGCTGGGGCCTGAAGACCGTATTGANCTAGCCATGGAAATCGCTTTGGCACGANCNCCNTCCNCCGTTGAGAAGGAAACTCTGCANGGGTTGTTGGCAGATATGAAAGCCCACTATCAAACTGAGCCAGACGAGGCTTGCCGGATCATCGCTGTTGGTGAATGGCCAGTGGCAACTGATTTTAGTCCGGTGACACTGGCGGCCTGGACCTCGGTGGCGCAGGCGATACTGAATCTGGATGAAACGCAGACCAANGAATAGTAAGGTGGACCGTTTGGATTACAACAACAGAAAAAAGCTGACACGGCGTATGTTTTTGCGACATTCAGCCTCCGGCATCGGTTCTGTAGCCCTGACCTCGCTGATGGCAGAGGAGATGGCTCCGGTAGCTCGATCAAAAGAATCATCGGGAGCTTTGGGACTACCGCATTTTGCGCCCAGGGCCAAGCGGGTCATCTTCATGTGCCAGAGCGGTGGGGTGTCTCAGTTCGAGACACTCGATTTCAAACCGAAATTGATGGAGCTCAACGGCCAGCCAATGCCGGCTTCACTTACCGACGGCCAGCGGTTAGCCCAGATCCGGGGACATGAGCTCATCGTCTGTGGATCCCCCTATTCTTTCGCTCAACATGGGCGATGTGGGGCCGAGGTGTCTGAACTTCTACCCTATACGGCCAGCATAGTCGATGACATCTGCATTGTCCGCACCTGTATTTCAGAAGCCATCAACCACGACCCAGCCGTCACCTTTCTCCAGTGTGGCAACCAGCAACCGGGTCGACCANCAATGGGTGCCTGGCTCAGTTATGGACTGGGTAGCCCTAGCGGAAATCTACCCGCTTTTGTGGTGCTTTGCTCCGGCATGAATCAGGGGCAGAATCTACACACGCGCTACTGGGGTAGCGGTTTTCTACCGTCACAACATCAGGGAGTGATGTTCCGGACAGACAATGAGCCGGTGCTATTCGTTAATAATCCTGCTGGTATTGACAGACGCGCCCGCCGTCGATTACTCGATAGCCTGCAAACGCTAAACAAAGCCAGACATAACATCGTTGGGGACCCGGAAATTGATACTCGTATTAGTGCCTACGAGATGGCGTTTCGCATGCAATCCTCGGTGCCCGACTTGGCAGATATCTCCAAGGAGCCTCAGTATGTGCTGGATATGTATGGTCCGGAGGTATATACCCCCGGTAGCGCTGCCCGTAATTGCCTTCTAGCGAGACGACTAGCAGAACGCGGCGTCCGTTTTATCCAACTCTACCATCGTGGTTGGGATCAGCACGGNAATCTGCCACAAGATCTCTCCCGGCAGTGTCGACAGACGGATCAGCCCTCGGCGGCCTTGGTCCAAGATCTGAAAATGCGCGGGTTACTCGACGATACACTTGTAATTTGGGGCACAGAATTTGGGCGTACGCCAATGTTACAGGGAGAATACCAAGCTGAAAAATACGGTCGCGACCACCACATGCTCTGCTTTACTATGTGGATGGCAGGTGCAGGAATCCAACCTGGACTCACCTATGGCGAATCAGATGAATTCGGTTACCGTCCGGCCACTGACCCGGCTCATGTGCATGATCTGCACGCCACCTGGTTACACCTGTTGGGCATTGACCACAAAAAACTCACCTATCATTTCCAAGGCCGCGACTACCGGTTAACTGACGTGCATGGAAAGGTATTGAGAAAGTTGTTGGCCTAGGACTTGGCTATATCCCACTATTAGTAGCAGAGAATCAACGATGAAATCTCTGGTCTGGGCGTCATTGCCGAAATGAGAATGTACAGTTGGTGGTACTTGAAGGGCTGCAAACCATACTGCCAGAGAGATTGCCCACCNGCACCAGTCTAGCTAACTATCCCAATCTCTTCAATCCAGAACCTGGATACTCTTTGAACTAAGTCAGGACAAAGAAGTGACTGTCACTACCTATGATGTGCAGGGTCAACGAATACGCAACTGCAGTTGGGCCTGGTAATGGCGTTTGGTCTGTCAATGCAGACCAAACGGTTTATCGGGACGGGAGGACAGAAACCGGTGAGATGATGTCGTCAGGCGCTTAATTCTATCAGTTGCAAGCGGACGACTGCACAGTGACCAGGAAAATGGTGATACTGAAGTAGTTATGGGATCGGTTGGTCTTACTTATTAGACAGATGGTAGTATGGCCACCGAACAGAANATATGTAAAGATATTGGCACGGAATCAGCAGCCAGTAAGTCTATTAGAAGCAATGAGTCAAATTGACTACGTTNTGGGTGATGGCTTCCGAATGAGGTGAGGAGACTGCATAATGAAATTGACCGATAGTCAAAAACGCTTTTTTNACCAAGAAGGGTATGTCAAAGTGTTGGGCGCAGTACCTGCGGCNATGGTTGATGCGGCCCGTCGGGCCATCAATGCTCAGATGGGTAAAGGGAATGGAAATCCTTTTCCTGAGATTAATTCCACGCCTGTTATTACGGATTTATTTAATGAAACGTCGGTTTTTTCCTTGTTAGAGTCGGCATTAGGAGAAGGTAATTTGCAGCGCGTTAACTCTGGCGGGATTAAGCTCAATTTTCCANGCTCACCTGGCAGCAGTACGAGTATCGGCCTATCTGAGAAGATCGGTTGGGGCCGAGAAAGTAAAGAAGGAAGCAGTGGGCATTTGGATGGTATTAAGGCGGTGGGCGATCGTCTTCGTGGATTACGTGAAGATGGAACATACAGCAGGAATTTTACCGCCTTTGCCGTAGTCTATTTGGATCATGTCCCTGTTCCTCATGGTGGCAATTTTACAGTGTGGCCAAAATCGCATCATTTTTTTGAAGATTATTTCAAAGAGCATGGTCATCAGGTGCTGGATGATCACATGCCTCATGTCGATTTGCCCCAAGGTCCTGAGTTTCCAACAGTGGAAGCTGGTAGCGTAGTTTTTGCGCATCATATGATGGTGCACACGGGCGGACCCAATTTTTCGCCCAATATTCGCTATGCCGTGATTTTTAGACCCAAGCATATACAGATTAATGAAATCGGTTTTGATGCGTTTACTAATATCTGGTGCGAATGGGATGGGATTCGTGAGGTTGTGGCAGTGTAAGTTGTGTTGCAAACAGAGATAGANATTGGGTTCAAAAATAAAAAGGGTGAGGTTCACTCTTTAATACTGGGGGCTGGTATGAAGCGTCAAACAGCGGTTGATTTTAGACAAGAAGTGCTCGATATCTACGATGAGTATGTGCACGGTCAAACAGATCGTCGTCGGTTAATCAATCGGGCGGCCAAATATCGCGATAGGAGGGTGACGGTGGCGGCTATGCTGGACAACTTGAAGCCCANCTATGCACTAGCACAGCAGGTAGCTAAGAATGATGAGCGGATTGTGGCTGAGTTATCTCATATCCTTTACCCAAAGGGCATAAGAAGACAAAGGGATCTGGTAAAGCCAGCAAAAGCTANAGGAGAAGCGCCGGCAGTGCTGGTTATTCATGAAAATCGGGGGTTAAACCCTTATGTTGAAGATGTGGCTCGGTGTGCAGCTGCGGCTGGTTTTTTGGCTCTAGTCCCCGACGCACTTACCCCAAAGCTGGGCATCCTGGCACTGACGATGAAGGCCGGTTGATGCAAGGCGAGATCGATCGTGGCAAAATGACACANGATTTTCTAGCGNCAACCAAATATTTACACAAGCATNAAGATTGTACAGGCAAGGTGAGTNTGGTTGGCTTCTGCTTTGGTGGTAGGGTATCGAATACACTGGCAGTAATGATTCCCGACGTCATTACTGCGGCTGTTCCTTCCTATGGCCGCCAGCCGGCGGTTGGAGATACACCAAAGATCAAAGCGTCATTGCTTTTGCAATATGCCGAGCTGGATGGGCGTATCAATCGCGGTTGGCCCGATTATGAAGCCGGGCTCAAAGAAGCCGGCATGGATTATACGGCCTATATCTATGAGGGCGTCAATCACAGTTTCTACAACGATACAACACCGCGATACGATGAAGCAATAGCCAAACTATCCTGGAAGCCCACAATCGACTTTTAAACGAAAAATTGCGCCAGAAAAAAGAAGATTAACATACAATCCAGCTAGNCAACACCAGGAATAATAAACTTAAAGTTGGTATCGTGGGCGGCCCTCACGGGCGATCATTCGCTGGTTCATTTCAGGCATTGAAGAAACTGGTGTGACGGCCATTTGCGATCTAAATCTTGACCTGGCCATCGGCATTGCCAGTGAGTTCAATATCGACCGCAAGTAAGCCCNCTTCGAACGGATGGTGCAATCCGACCTGGGTCTTGTAGTTGTATCAACACCGGATAACTATGCACATTGAAGAAATCGGTTTAGATACGCTCGCCTTGCTATTTTATGGGTTATGAAGGCAAAAAACTGGGGATTGCTAAAATAAGATAGATAATGCTTTTTGATAAAAAAGTAGAGCTAAGGATAGGTCAACCTTATNGGACACTTTGAACAACATTGTCCGCGCCGTCTGNATCTGGCCAGATAGTGCCTGANATTTGCATTTNAACTTTCAATTTGAGTGGTATGTTTTTCACCTATAATATGTTCAACAGAGACAATTTGTTTCTACACCTTGAATCCATCTGTCGCCATTTGAACCATGCGATGGCGACTGAGTCAGCCNAGNAATCTGTTCCAGGTTTTCTTACGGTGACCGCCAACGGCGTAGGCCATGACTTGCTGGTCAAATCTGCCGATCGCAATCCAGACCCATAATTTCCGTTTTTTGACTGTACAATGCCACCTTTCATCAATCTCCACTATCTCTAGATCCGGTATCTCATGCGGCATATTTCCCAGAACAGATTCCTTGATATTTTTTCCAAATTGTTTNATCCAATTGAGCCTGTGACATTACTCAGCCCTAATATGCGCCCTGTACCTCGTAACCCATTGCCCTCCAAATACAACTGGAATGCTCATAGCTTTTTATCTAATCTATACCCATGCTGATATGATTGAGTGTAATTACACCCACATTGTTTGCATTTGTACCGTTGTTTCTCTTTTACTGTTCCGCTGTTTACTTTGTTATCAGATCCACATTTTGGACGAGGCATGACATCCTCCTTTTATTTTCACCGCATATCATATATTTATTTAGCAATCCCAAACACTGAATAGTCCCAACAATATAGTGGTCAAGTCGGATGGCAGTACTTATTTTACTGATCCACCATACGGTTTGAAAGTCAAGTACGAAGAGGAAGGCAGAACGGAACTCGATTTTCAGGACGTTTATCGCCGTCAGCCGATGAGCAGCAGTTAACACTTCTGGTAGATGGTTTTGACCGACCAAATGGTCTTTGTTTTTCGCCGGATGAATCTATCCTATTATATTGACGACACTACACGTGCATGTCCGAGTTTTTGATGTTCAAGCAGATGGAGCCATAAAACTAAGGGGCGGGTTTTCACGGTAGGAGAGGGTGAAAATGGGGCACCGGACGGGATGGAAGTTAATCAACAAGGAAATGTCTACCTGACAGGTCCGCCAGGAATCTGGATCTTTGATCCTGACGCTAGACCTCCGGGTGTAATTCAAGTGCCGGAAGGAGTGGCTAGGTTGGGGTGGTGAGAACTGGCAAACACTATTTATAACTACTAGAAGTTCAATCTACCGAATTCAGCTCAAAGTTCCTGGTATCTCTGTTCCTTAGGTATGGGTTCAAGTTAATCGGCCAACAGGCTGATTTTAGTCTAAACTGCTGAAGCACTTATCCTTCTCCGAGAAGAGAGATTTGAAGAACTGATACCTGAAGGAGGACTTGTACATGAATCAGGAAGAACTTTACCTCTTTGATCTGACTGGCTATTTGGTTGTCGAAGATGTCTTAACTCAAGAAGAAGTTGCCACCGCCAACCAGGCCATCGACCAGAACCTGGATAAGATACGCATTCGACCTCGGGATCAACGACTGGATGGTGATTCCGAACACCTGCGCAGGGAACATGGCCGGGGTGAACTGGGTGGCTTGCTGGAGGTAGCCTCGCCCTGGTGCGATCCGTTTCGCCTCATGTTAGCCCACGCCAAAATTGTGCCCTACTTAAACCAGATCCTGGGCCAAG
>PACG01000179.1 GCA_002699335.1 Candidatus Poribacteria bacterium | reverse complement strand
ATGAACTCCACCAACCTATTGCGAACGCTTTTAATCTAACATCTGATGCCAATCTGAGTGGACAAAATCTGTCTGGAGCAGATCTGAGCCGGGCTGATCTAAGAAATGCCAGCATATTGGGCGCTGACCTTCACGGCATCTTTGCCTCAGATGCCCGATTTACAGGGTCTAGAATGAATGGCGCAGATTTCTCAGATGCGCAATTGATTGGGGCTGACTTGAGTCAAGTCGAAGCCAAAAAGTCAGATTTTCAACGGGCAATGATGCGAACCGCCGATCTTTCCGAGGCTGAATTCAGCGATGCCGACTTGGAACATGTGGTGCTGTTACAAGCTAACTTGGAAAACGCCAAATTCAATAACGCCAATCTGGCCAATGCCAACTTACGTGAAGCTGATCTATCCGGTGCCGATTTTCGCGGTGCCGATCTATCCGGGGCTGATTTGACGGATTCGACTCGCGATACCGCTAACTTTGAAGGGGTCGATATGACAACCTGCATTGTGGAAAAAGAGGAAGGTTTCTTTGGACGTCTCTTCCATCGCAAGAAGAAAAAGCCACAAGAGGACGACGACTAAGTAGTAGGTACCCTCTACCATAGTTCGGGTTCCGTGATCGACTTTAACCTTGCGCTACCGTGCTAATGTGGATTAGTGAAAATCCGTAGGGGCAAAATACATACAGTGATCGCTGGACAACCACAATACTGGTTTTAGGTTGGACTTTCGATTGCCGAAAGCGTAGATATGCTACGCCTCTACAAAAAATAAATTTAATTCACCACCGATTAAACGGATTATGGTGATTAGTTTCGTAGTGTCTAACAGGGGTTACACTGCACATCCGCCCCTGTTGTAAATTTAACTCTGAACTAAATTTCTATCAAGGTACGCTTTTTGAAAGTGGAAATCCATATCTGTAACAAATAACGATAGTGGGTAAAAACAGAAAAGGTACTCCCTCCAGCACACAGCTCTTATCCAACCATCATAATCTATTCAACCCGGAAACTTGGATACTGTTTGAGTTTAATTCAGGATACCAGGGTCACCATTACTATCTATGGTGTTACCGAACGACAGATCCACCGGATTAGGTCTGGGTCATAGGCCAGTGGGCCGATACATCGGTGCCGATCAGTCAGCGTATTGGGATGGTAAGGTAGAATTAGGCGAAGTTATTCCTTCAGGAACTTACCTCTATCAACTTCAGGCGGATGCCTTTCGAGTGCTCTTCTCTTTCAAGCCTCGGATTTGGACGAAGGAGCTTATACAGAAACTAAAAAAATGTGATTTTGAAGTGGAACTCCATCCTAAATCCCTCCCCTTAGTTAAGGAGGGGTCTTTTGCGGTGAGGTGGATATCCGCAGGACGGGAAAGATTAAATAACAGTTCATCCGTCACTTCCTGCGCTGGCCTTTTTAGGGTGGGAATGACGGAATGGGTGTGGGTGCAAGAAAGGCAAGTATGTCCTCGCCCCCGACGAGTCAGGAACTTGCTTGATTGAGGAGCAGCACCAATCATCCTGGTCTACGGTTGGGTTTGAGGTGGGAAAATGAGGTCAAGTTGCTAGGCTTGTATGCTTTGCCCAATTGGCCATATTATGGCACGTTTCAAGCGTGAAGTGGGTGGGGGCGCTGGAAGACGAAAGCCTTCACTCGAAACAAGGATTTAGAAATTGTCAATTTGTAGGTGCTACTTCGTCCTTGCAAGTGACATTGGAAGTCGGAAGTTCACCTGCCATTCCCGTAAAAGTATGTCCTCGACCGTCCTTGCGAAAGCGGGGGATCGGGAATAGCAATCCAGCCCCCTGAAATGAAAACCCATTAAATCAATAATGCCACCAACCACCAATTCACCTGCCCATCCGGCTGTGGTTCTGTTGCGCCAACTGTGGCTACAGTTGAAAGCCCACAAATGTCTACAAGAGGCCTCCTCCCTGGCCTTTCATACGTTGATGTCGCTGATTCCTCTATCAGCAGTTGGCTTATTACTGCTCAAAACATTGGGGGTTCTTGAAAGCGAAGAGTCGAAGCTAATCCAGTATATTCGGGACTATTTTCTACCTAACCATCAAGCTTTTGACATTGCCAGTAACCTGTCAGAGTTTGCTACCCGCAACCAGGAACGACTCACCGTGGCCGGATTTCTGTTTTTGTTGTTTATCTTGATGGCACTTTTCAATGGGGTCGAGAGCATCTTCAACGACATTTGGAAAGTACAGAGACCTACCAACTATCTTCGAAGGTTCGCTACCTTCTACACCATTCTGACCGTCAGTCCATTGCTGCTTTGGCTATCGATCTCGGCTTCGACCAACTGGCTGTTTGTCTATCTGTTGCCCTGGCTGATCGTCTACGCCTTCTTTAGCCTGATGTATATTGCCCTCCCTAATACCTACGTCGATTGGAAACCCGCCCTGATTGGGAGCTTGACCGCCGGCACCCTTTTCCAGACCGCACGCTTTATCTTCAGCCACTACTTGGGTCTTGGGTTTGATGACCGTCATACTCAGATTTATGGGGTTTTATCCAGTATTATCATCTTAGCTATTTGGGTTTATCTAGTCTGGTTAATTGTGATTTTGGGGGCTGAAATCACCAATATTGTGCAGAAATACCAAGCGGGTGGATTTCGCGATTTGAACCCCCACTTCGGTCGTAACAGCGAAGACCTACTGGTTAATCCGATGCTGGCCGTCCAGATTTTCCTAGCTATTGCCTCGCGATTCGCCGAAGCTGAAACGGCCTGTTCAAAATCAGATCTGCTGAAAGCAGGCTTTTCGTCCGACCTGGTAGACCAGGTAGTGGATAAGCTCAAATCGTCAGGCATCCTCTATGAGACCAAAGAGGATCTGATCATCCCAGCCAAACCGTTGTCACGCATCTCCCTGGTCGACGTTCTAACTACCTTCGATTGGCACTATATCATACAGGATGATGCCCGGTATTCCAGTAACCTGCGTCAGGCCCTGGAACAATTGCGACAGATACACAGTCAGATCCTGGGCACCGAAAGTATTGAGTACTACTTACCGGAAGAAGCCGAACTTCCCTAGCTTGGATTAGCTGTAACGAAATCAGCAAACACATACCTTGAACCATAACTCAAAATAGGGTGGAGCGTTATTATCAACATGTTGTATCTATGACTAACAGTTGAAACAGGAGGAATATCATGTTTTTTAATCCTATTATTTTTAGGTCCGGGAAATGTGCCTGGATGTTATGCTATCAATCTCGATCTTACTACTAGAAGGCCGAGTGGAAGGCAAACTGAGTTTGGAATCCAACATTGGCATCTAGCTGTTGGATGAAGGTAATTGGCGACGTCGTCAAAGATGCTTCACCTAATAAGTATAACGGTGAGATTAAGGAGGCCAAGTGGGTAAGGGCAAGTTCGGCCACGCTCTCGAATTTAAAAAAGGCAATATAGTTACTATCCCGCTCGGCAAAAGAGCAATGAGAAACAAGGCCAGTGTCATCATGTGGCTCCAGTTTACTGACCTCGGCGGGCAGCAGAACTACTTTTCGGTCTGGGATCAGAACAGCAATCGGCTGGTGCTCTTATAAGAAGGAGAGGGGTAATATGCTCCGCTGCTGGAGCAACAAATGGAATGTGATCAGCGGTGTCTCGGCCAAAAAGAATGAGTGGTATCATATCGCCAATGTCTACGATGGCAAAAAGGCTAGCATATACATTAACGGCAATGAAAAAGTAGTACAAGACGTGCCCAAGTTTGAACTGTTTGACCCCCCTCAAACAGCTTGGTTAGCCACCGACAAAGGCACTGACTTCCTGTCTTCTTGTGTGATCGACGAGTTTATCTTTTTTAGTCGTGCGGTCACAGCTAAAGAGGTAAGTGAAATCTTCAAAAAAGGCATCGACGGGGCCCTGAGTGTAGACGGTACTGGGAAGTTGCCGACCGTTTGGGCCGATTTAAAAAGGCGATGAGCCATCGAGAACTGCCCCTCGAACCGTTATAGGAGTTTGATTGCAAAGGGTTTGTTGCCCCCAACGATCTCTTTGNAATCAACCTGGTCGAAGCTATTGCCACCGCGGCTAANCCCTTGCAANGCTCCCACTAGCCACAAGATGCTAGCTGGCCAGATAAAATNCGATTTTTCGCCAAGTCGTTTTCACCCGGCAGTCGGTATCCGGGCAATCATCGTTCAAANGNGAGTTGGTCCTTTNACCGNANGTNTGCCCCGCCCGCTAGCGATATTTCGATCTTCAACTCCGGCGATAGTCTGGTAATGCACCCCACGGGACTGCCTAACCAGTTTGACCGTGACCAACTGAACGTACAGGTAACTGACCACCCCGTTCTGGATTCGCAGTAATGAAACGGAATCTCTCTTAGAAGACACTTTCAACTNACGGATAGAGAAACAGCAACAATGACTGGTCAGCGAGAAGTGGNCCCCTTAATGTTTCCCCGCTATTACCTCTGACCAGGCCTGTTGCAGTGCCTGCCGCCAGGCGTTGATTGTCCGTTGCGGACGTTGATGGGTTAAAGGCCGCCGATTGAGTTCAGTTTCCTGATTAAGTAGCAACTGCCGACAGGACACCAACTCGGGTTGGTACTCATCTAGGCGAGCCAAGTTTTTCGTTTCACCTGGATCGTGACTTAAATCGAATAGTTGTTCCTTACCAATACGTGCGGGGTCGGGGCCAGGTGGGGTGAAATCGTCGGATGGTTGATACTCCATTATATACTTATATCGATCGGTGACGATGGCACGTCCCCAATAGTTGCTTTCGATAAAAGCAAAGGACCGCCAATCAGTTTCTNGCCCTTCAACCAAGGGACGCAGGCTTTGTCCTTGCACGCTGTCTGGCACTTTAACTCTAGCATAGTCGCAGACGGTGGGTAAAATATCGACTCCGGACAGAAAATGCCGGTCGTCGATGGTGCCCTCTTCCAGTCCAAATTGATCACCTAACGANGCTACGATGAAAGGCACCCGAACGCTCTCCTGATACAGGGTGAACTTCTGGAACATATGATGGCTGGCGCAGGCTTCGCCGTGATCGCTNGTAAAGATAATTAGCGTATTTGAGGCCAGACCGGTTTCCACCAATCCATTGAGCAACAGTCCAATTTCGGAGTCTACCTTTTCCACATAGCGATAGTAATTCCAGATATAAAACTGCCACTGTAGGCCTGACCANTTATCGACTGCTCGCCGAATTTTGTCGTGAATCAGTGCTCCCTTCTGCCGGCGACAAACCTGTTGCAGAATGGTTTCGTCACGGTCATATTCAAAGTTGGCGGGAAGTGGTGGCAGTTCCGATTCACCGNTGGTCTGGTGAATGATTTCATCCGGGACAGATTTGTGTTCGTGGTTGTGCAGGTATTCGCAGACATCGTGTGGATTGACATAGCCGACCTGCAAATAGAAGGGGACTTTTTCGCTGTAGGTTGAGAGGAAAGAGAGCGCGGCATGGGTTGAAGCAGAATCGTAGTATTCTCCGCCACCAGCACCGATATCGCGTTGTCCGGTGTAGAGGTTATGAAAACTCCGGCGTATNTCCCGACCATCGACGTGCCACTTTCCACAATGGTAAGCGTTATAGCCGCTNCCGTTGAGGAGCTGGCCTAAGTCTGGTAAGTCCGAATGCAACTGCCCACCATTGAAAGGAACTCCAATTTCTGACGAGTAGCGACCAGTCATCCAACTCGCCCTGGTCGCTGCGCAAACGGGATCAGGAGAATAGGCACGGTTGAAAGAAACCCCGTTCTGATGTAGGCGATCCATGTTGGACGTCTGTAGATACGGGTTGCCGTAAGCTGAAAGGGTATTTTGGGATTGCTGATCGGTATTGATAAATAGAATGTTGGGCCGGTTGGTCATCCGTCACCCCTTTTTGTCAGTACGCGGGGATTTTGCTAAGACATAGGTAGAGAAGGTTTTGGATATAACGAGCACCTTTCCCTCAGCGTTCAGCCACCAATAGGATACCTCAGTTCCAGTGCCAAAAACACTGTACCCGTACAAGATGATCCTTTGGCCGTTGAGTTCAAATGTCCAATCCTCAGTGCGGGTAATGCGATGGTTAGGTCGAAGACGCTGTAANTCTTCTAACATTGTCCAGGATCCTTTTTGGAGAGTTAACGTNGGAATCAGGTCGAACAGCATCCAATCGCAAATGATCGGTGTCGTTGCCTCGCCCACCGGCAGACGCAACCCCGTTGGCATCTCTAGCACTACCTGTTGTCTTTTCGGATGCGAATTCAGACGNCCCNGGGCCTGGAAACCTGCATAGATACCGTCACCATGGTTGGTGACTTCAATCTGCCACCCATCCAGGAGTTGTGGCTCGGCATCCACCCGGGCCTGAAAACNGAGTTTCAGCTCCTCTCCACTTGTGCCGTTGGTACTGTGAATTTGGTAGTATCGCCTAGACNAGTCGCTGATTTGGCGATGGATGGTGGCTTGTCCCAGCCCTGTTTGGGGAAAGGTAGAATGATACCCGTTCCAAAAATTTGGTAAGATCGTATAGTGGTCTGTCGATTCGGGTTTGCTCTCCATTTCCATCAGCGAAGGTTGGAGATAGTCCCAGAATCGGGAGGTGAAAGCACCGTCGGTCGAGTGACTGCCGAAATCGACGGTCCAGTGCAGATCCGGATAGATAGGAGAGAGCATGGTTGATCAATGTCCTCCGCTAAGCCTGTTAGCATCCATTCTATCGCCTCATAGAATAAAAGTCAACTCTCTGGAAGGTTAGGTTTTAATCGGGCCAAAAGCCCCCGAATGGTATTGCTGAGCCAATGAGTTAGTGTAAAATCAGGAATTAGGGACTGTTATGTGACCAGCTACTCTGCCACCGGTATTTGCATTGCTAAAAATCGGAGATAATGNCCCCTCTAACCTGATTGAGTTTATCAATTGTGTGGTTGAGAAGACAGGCGGTTGCGGACTTAAGGTTCAGGAGAAATCAGCGATGGGTAGCAGTCTAGTATTTCGAAACTGTGCCTTCAAAAATACGGCTGCCAATTATCAATACCGTGGAGAATTAAATAAAGTGATCACCCCTGGAAAGGTACAGATACTGTGGCTTTTGGTGTCTCTGGGGTTTGGGTAGGCTTCTGGCTTGAACTCTGGCTAGATTGGTGGTATAGTCACATTTATTACTTGAATCAACCGAAATCACCAGATCGAATCTTCGATTCGTAACAGGTATTAACATTTTCTAACTCTCTTCTACGGATTATGAAAAATACAGCGAAACAGATCCAAACAGAAGATCCCTTCGAAATGGCTAAAACAGCAGCCGTAGCGGCGCAAGAACNTCGGGCCCAAAACACTAAAATTCTGGACTTACGCCGANTGGAGGCTTTTACCAACTTTTTTGTTATCTGCAGCGGCACCTCGGATCGTCAGGTAGAAGGGATCTCGGATAAGATCTTAGAGGATTTGGAAGAACAGTGGGGCGCACGTCCGTGGCGACGGGAAGGCGAACGCAAAAGTGACTGGATTCTACTTGACTATGTCGATTTCGTGGTCCATATTTTCTTAAATGAAACCCGTCAATTCTACAACCTGGAACGNCTCTGGAGCGAAGCCAACGAGGTTGAAGTGCCGGAGCTTGAGTTACCGGAAGGTCATTCAATGTATGATGATGATCTAAACGATGACTTTGACGAACTGGAAGACTACGACTTCGAAGATTTTCAGGTTAGTCATGATGATAACTAGCCTGATGTTGAGTGGTGTTGTGGGAGATGGATAGATGCGTCGATTCAGTCGGTTGGCGGTACTGTTAGGTGGTGTTTCCGGCGAACGAGAGGTGTCGCTTCAGTCAGGCCAAAGGGTCGTTGCCTCCTTAAAGCGACAAGGGTATCAAGTAGTCGAGATTGACCCGATCGACGAAGACTGGTTAGATCAACTCCGGACAACGGCTGCCGAAGGGGTCTTTTTAGCACTGCACGGCAAAGGCTACGAAGATGGTACCGTGCAAGCGATACTGGAAAATNTAGGATTGCCCTATACCGGATCGGGAATTTTGGCCAGTGCGCTGGGAATGAACAAAATCATGGCCAAGCGGGTCTTTCAAACCATGGNGATTCCCACCCCGGCCTATATGCCGATTAATTTAGAATTAGATTTAGATCAACAGTGTGAAGAAGCAATTGAGCAAATCGGATTTCCNTTAGTGGTTAAACCNACCTCAGAAGGGTCGAGTCTGGGGGTTTCCATTGTATATCAGGCAGAGAAACTCCGTNGGGCNGTCGAAAAAAATCGGGACTTTCAAGAAAATATGTTTGAGCAGTACATCCAAGGCAAAGAAATCACCGTCGGGCTAATCGGTATTGGATCTCAGCTACGTACCTTACCGGTGCTGGAGTTAATTCCGCAAAACAAATTTTATGACTACGAAGCCAAGTATACCGAGGGAATGACCCAGTTTATCATTCCAGCCCGCCTGTCGGAGACAGTTAGTCAAACAGCTCAATCAGTAGCACTCCGAGCGCATCTGGCTCTAGGGTGTCACGGCTATTCACGGGTAGATATGATCATTAATGAAACGGAACAACCATTTGTGACCGAGGTCAATACGCTACCAGGCCTGACCGAACTCAGTGATCTGCCAGCACAGGCAGGAGCGGCCGGAATTTCTTACGATCAATTGATCGCCGAGATATTGGCGAGTACATAGAGCAAATGAAGTTGAACAAACGAAGAATATTTCAGATCTATCATTTTAAACTTCTGGCTTGGATTGCACTNTTGTTGGAGGTGGGNTGTGGTAGCCAACTGGCCCACCAATTGGTAAACATCAATATATTTAGTGATGAAGAAGAGGTGAAGTTGGGTCGTNAGTTTGCCGATAAAATCGAGACGAAACTCCAGTTTCACAGGGATCTTAGCATCACCGCCTATATCAACGATCTAGGGCAACGGNTAGTAAGTCACTCCAAACGGCAAAATATCAACTACCATTTCAAAGTTGTGAATGCCGAGGAGGTTAACGCTTTTGCTATCCCCGGTGGCTATGTGTACGTCAATTTGGGGTTAATTCGGTTTGCTGACACCGAGGCTGAGTTAGCTGGCGTGATGGCACATGAAGTCGGCCATGTGGTGGGAAAACACGGNATGAAGCAGTTGACTAAGCAATACGGATTAGCCGCTTTAGCCCAACTCCTTTTAGGCAAGGATCCAGGGCGTTTGGAAGANTTAGCTACACAGGTGGTTACCTCCGGCTTTCTACTTAAATACAGCCGTGAGGCCGAGAGAGAAGCCGATTTACTGGCGACCGAAGAGATGCATTCAGCTGGTATCAATCCGGCGGGCATGGCCAATTTCTTTGAGAAATTATTGAGTGCTGAGAAGCGACAACCGACCAAAGTCGAGCAGTTGATCTCAACACACCCGGGTACCAGCGAGCGCATTACCAATGTCCGGCAGCAGATTCAGCAACTGCCTNCAAAATCTTACGATCCTGAAATTTCAACCCGCTTCCAATCGATTAAACGTCGTCTATCTTAACCACACTAGGCCGGTCCCTTCCAAGCCTCGCAGTAAATCACAGATAGGATGTNATCGGCTTCTTGGTTAGAGTTACTTCGTATTGAGTGAGTCGCATTGTAGTGTACGTTGTTTGTTCTTCATTTCTCCTTCGTTTTTGACATCAATCAATAGCCAACGTAAGGATCTAGGCATTCAAATTCCTCACCCCACTAGAATCTGAGTTCCATCCGTCCTTTTAGAGCTTGTGATGTTTGCGTCTTGGGTTGTGAATCTCCACCATTTCTGCTAAAATGAACCGATCAATAATAAATCTTTAAGTATTCGGAGGTAAAAAATGAAGCGAATATCAATGGTTATAAAGCTCTTTTCTGTGTTACTAATTTTGGGTGTTGTTAGTAATGCAGTAACCCAAATTCAGAANGGAAAGACTCGTCCCTTAACGACTGAACAATGGATGGAAGGCGTGATTNAACCTCATTGTAAAGCCATAAAAAAAGGGCTGGAGGCAAACCTATTGGAGGACAAAGCCTNGAACAAGTTAGCGGTGAATGCCGCTGTCCTAAATGAAAGTAGTTATGTCCTAATGGCCGACGGTCNTTGTCCCGACGGAGTATGGGCTACTGCGGCTTCAGAAACTTTACGGATCGGAAGCACCGAACTTTTAAAAGCTATTGAGTCCAAGGATATTGAGGCCGCGAAAAGCGCTTTCTCCCAGGTTACAAAATCTTGTGGTGCTTGCCATAAAGCCCACAAGAAAAAGGAAAAATAATACTCTCGTAGCTTAGTGGAATTTGCATCTCTCTTCTAGCTTGTTGCTAGGAAAGAGGTCTGATCCGTGATTGGTGGTTAAGCCACGAAGGTTGTCCTCAACAGCAAATCGCATCNCTCTATTTCAGGGACTTAATTTNACNCCATGTTACCACCACTTTTCAGCGTGATCAACGGCTAAGACCGCAGTTAGATCTTGAATGGCGGGAACGAACGCTTTACCATAAACGCCAACTTCATCGATCAGACCCGCAAAATGANCCACGTCTGCCCCGCACNGCCTTTTTCATCATGAAAAACCGCATTCTGGTTCACATAACNGACTCCGATNTCGTCANNGTGNGCATGGANTNGTCCGCCTTTTTCCTTAGCTACCAGCGAGCCGTTCACNCACATTTCAAACTTGTCTTTTTCCACTTTGCTTTTGGCGTCACGAATAACTAACCCGAGGTGATNCCACTTTTNAGATTCGACTTTAACCGAAGGCNAATTACCGNGCCAATGTATTCGGCTCGATTCCATCCACCAACATGGGCTTTGCCATCGTAAACATAGGTAACCAAACCACGTGTTTCCCACCTTCCTCGTAAATAGTTTGTTTGCGAGCTGTGGCGCCCACGTCGGCACAGTTAAAAAGGCAACTACGATTCTATTCGTGTAGGGGCCACCGTATTAATATCCGCGGAGTCAGAGAATTGAATNCCATCTTTGGACCCCTTGAATTTTAAGGCCTTTTTGACAATCCCGCCGACGGCTTTNGGCTTTNCAACAAAGTTGCCATTGATGTTTTTCCCAGAGNAATCTTTAGCATTCCNACCATCAAAGGTCCAAACGNCTGCTGGTTTAGCATTTGCTGGATCGAACCCGGCGAAACTAAGCGACACTTGGCTTAAGGCTACTAATAACCAAGTTAGAACAAGATAACGTAGATATCGAATACTCACACCTAAAATCNCCTTGCAAGGGCTTNACTTCTTTACTTATTGAAATCTGGATTGTATGATGAGCGACGCATCATAACCTCGCCCATTATAATACACATGCTATTTTCTTATAAGGGGTTTAATGACCGGTAGAGTTTATTTGGTATTATCAAATTGAAGACAAAGCGGTGTGCTAAGCTAAAAGTGGTATGACTCAACTCTCATTTATCAGCCCCAGGGAAAACCTGGCTGTGCGGCTCTAGTTGAATTCGCGGTTTTGATCACAATCGCATCGCCTTTTGCTTGAAGCAACAACCTTCCGGCNATTACTTGTCCCTATTGAGAACCTCNATTTNGATCTACCAATTTAACAAAAGATAAAGAAAAGGCGTTACCGCTATTTTTGCTTTGACCAAATTGTCAATCTACTGTTATCCTAATCGGAAATAATACTCTGGAGCAATGCGATGATAGACTTNCTNCTATCTTGGTACAACCTCCCTTTTTTAGCTCNAATTGCCGTTTTGTGCTTCTACCANTTGCTACATGGTATCGAAGNGCAAGGCGAANCAGGAGATCTTGATACNGGCGGGTGGGATGTTCNCTCTGCTGAGCAAGATCCAGAACCAAAAGTGGTGGTGCAGAGTACAGCGAAGATTGATTTGTTGAGGAGATTAAATCCCTATGGATTTCCCGGTTTGATGGTGGTAATTACGCTGGTGTTTGGAACTTCGATCTTAGGACTTGGATTCAAAACTACTACCTGATCTTCATCGGTGAATTAATGCCAATAGTCTGGGTGCTGTCGGCAGGNGTAGCTTTCACCTTGTCTTGTGGATTGACTCGTTTCCTCTTGGCATTGGCTAATTTGCTATTGCCGACAGATGACAGGCCTCCGGTTAGACACACAGATTTGATTGGTCAAGTCGGTCAAATAGTCAGCAGTCAAGTTAACCCGAACTTCGGGCGAGTGCGCATCAAATTACCGCCTAATGTCTTTACCTTAGCTTGTGAGGTTGAACTTGGGCAACCTTGCATTCAACAAGGAACCCAAGTGGCATTGACGACTTATGACGCTGATCGTCACCGATTCATCGTCGAGCAGATATAAGGAGTTCTTATGTCCGTAAAGTTAAGCGAAATTGAGCAGAGAGTAAGATTAGGAAAATTTAGAACCTGTTGAAAGAAATTTAAATAGAAGTTGAAGTTGCTCGTTACTAGTTCTCAGTCGTTGTCTGTTTTTTTAAATCACCTCCAGGTAGTCNCGGTCCGGCGGTGGTGGAAATGGANCCGTNGGTAAGGTTTGATACCAGTAGGCGACAGAGGCAATATCATCCTGGAGCGGTAGATAGCGTCGACCACTGCGCCAACCCAGTGCCTGGATGCTTACGCGTAAGTCTTCCTCGAAGCGGATAGGATCCGTAATATGCCACCGGTACATGCCGAACCGCTGTTGTGACTGATAGACACCGTCCGGTCTGATCACCTGCGGCAGGCCAGCATAAGGAGTGGTGAATTCGCGATAGCCGTTCGCATCAAAATTGTAAGAGCCGCAAAAATAGTCTTCTGTTCCTGTTCCACAGATGGTTGGAAATTCGTCATCGTCGTCGATATAAAATTTGATTTCACCTTCTCCCCACCAACCAGTGCTGTTCACACCCCAGGCCATATAGGTGCCGACATACTGCCCCCAACCCTTCACACCATCCAGAATGGTATATACCTCCTTGTAGGGGAGGGGATTGGTTCTTCGGAATTGAGCGTGAAAGTAAGCCGCATCTTCCGGCACTTCGGTCAGTGTGTAGTTAATTTGGTAGTAGAGCGTCATCGGGTCGTCGGCGATGTTGGTCATTGTCATCCGGCATCTTTGGCGAAACGGCATCTCCCAGTAACAGTTGAATGCACTGCCGGGATTGACACAAACCGCGAGTGAATTAACCTGCGCATATCTGTTCCANCCGCAGGCGAAGAAGTCACCGACTGGACACTCAACCGACGGAATTTCAGCATTATCCCAGTAGATGCGTAAAATGCTATGTCGCCAATGCCCGGTTGGTGTCATCCAGATCTGTTGGATGGCGCCGGGGCCTTCGATATTGGTCAGTTCCCTGGTTTCTCCTGGCTGAATCTGAACCGAGGGAGAGACTTTCCAGCCTTGGCCCAGGTCACGGGCACAATCCTCACCTGTNCCCGAAATAGCCATTCCTCCTTTACCTTTTTCTCCGGTAAAGTTCTCCGGGCTGATGGATCTGGTTTTTGCTGTGGACAAGCGCGAAATATTACCGAGATGCAGGCCTAAGCCGTTAAATCCAGACATGATGTATTTCCTTTCTGATTCTTTTTTCTCCTACGGAGACCTTGTCTTTTTGCAAGGGGTTATCTCTCAATCTGATACGGGGCAATGTTGCACCTCTACTCGGCAAGACAGGAACAGTGATCAAAGTCGACCGTAAATCCATTCTATTCAGCTGCATTTCTCACCCGACTGCTCAGTAAACCAGAAGCAACCATCAGTAACAGCGCAGAAATCCTGGTCATCAATCCGTCACCGATGGCNAGGACAGCGTACCGGTTAATCGCATCCAGCATTGTCATTCGNTGTAAGGCGACACCAACAAAAATACCACCGATCAAATTAACGCTGACGCTAATNAANCCCACGGTNGCGTCTCCTTTGATGTATTTAACGGCCCCGTCCATACTGCTGTAGAAATCCACTTCTCTCTGCAGATGTTGACGACTCTCTTCCTTGTTTCCCTTATCTGAACTTTGACCACTATCGATTGCCATCATTCTGCCGGGCAAANTATCCAGTGCAAACCGGGCTTTGACTTCTGCAATCCGTTGACAACCGTTGACAACTACCACATGTTGTCCCACCATTAAGGCCAGAAAAAGAATTAGTCCGANCAACAGATTATTGCGGGACATTAGCTGACCTAAGGCTAGAATNACATCCGGTGCCCGGGTTTCGAGCAGGATCATTCGCGTTGAAGCGATATTGAGTGCCAGACGAAAAATAGTTAATAATAGAAGCAGAACCGGAAAAACCAAAAAATCGGTGGCACGCGTCAGGAAAATACTGAGTAGCACTACTAACAGCGAAAGTGTCAGGTTAAAAACCAACAGAAAATCGAGCATCGATTTGGGAATCGGGATAGCGATAACCCAAAGGATTGATAACCCNGTGATAATTAAAAAGAGGTTTGCGTTTACCAAACGTCAACTGANCCGATNTGATTTTGACTTGCGANAATNACCAAATCTNCAAGCCAATACCCAACNATNGTTTCCTCGTTAGACGGAATGAAGGTCATCAGTTGGGCCTCTAATGATTTGCTCGTTTGTTAGGAGAGATTTCGCCCTAAATAAATTCTTCTTTTTCAGGAAAGTTTTGAGCTTGCCGCGACTGTCAACTCGTTTTCAGTGGAATAAGCCTATATTCTCTTCAACGTATTANGTAAACGCCCAACAACTCCAGTTGAGTCGTATTCTTAGTCGNGTTTNAACAAGACTAATTTGGTTNGCTCANGTTTTTCCCAGATCAATAAATCTAATCAGATTTTTCTTCATCTTCACCCGAAACAAAATTGATGACAGCTCCATTGATGCAGTAACGCAACCCTGTCGGACGAGGGCCATCATCAAAAACGTGTCCTAAATGACCGTCACACTGGGTGCATAGCACCTCAGTCCGGCGCATGAAAAGCGAGCTGTCGGCTGCGGTTTGGATATTATCTGCCTCCAAAGTCTGGTAAAAGCTGGGCCAACCACAGCCGGATTCGAACTTGGTCTCAGAGTCGAAGAGTTGATTGCCACATCCAGCACAGACAAAGGTTCCATCGCCCAACTCTTTCATTTCGTTGGTAAATGGGCGCTCGGTACCCTTTTGGCGTAAGATATGGTATTGCTCCGGTGTTAGCCGCTCTTTCCACTCTTTTTCGCTAAGCTGGACTTTTTTCTTGCTCTTTTCAGCTTGACTCACTATGGCCTCCAATTATTTGGATTCAATCAAATTATAGTTCAAACTTTCTACTGACTTTATANTCCTAAAACGGGTGCTGGACTCAGGTCATAATCTCNGTCTAGCGCGATTTCGTTAATCGCTANTAATCGTCCATTTTTGGCTGATTCGAACATCGCAAACAGGGTCTGGACAACATGTAGATTNCGCTGTCCATCGGTGATCGGCTTTTCCCCTTTTTCCAGACTATCAATCAGGTGTACCATCACATTACCAAAAGCGTGGGGAAACCAATCGCCGTCGATCTCCGGTTTGATTTCTTGTTCTTCCGGTTCAGTCAGATAAATCGACAGATCGTTGCTATGTCCACAGATGGTTCCTTTGGTCCCTTGAATGCGGATTTCCTCATGCGAATGGCNATGNGTATGTCCAGCGGCACCTAGGAAGCCCCAATTGCAGGAGAGTAATACCTGAACGCCGCTCGTCGTTTTGAGTTGCGCTACAGCCATCACCTCTCCCTNGTCAAGGGATCGTTTGTGGCCGTGAGCCTGNCAATATACATTTTCAAANGNGCCGAACCATTTGTAGATCAATCCCACATGATGCACCATCATGGCCGGAATAACGTGCCGCTCAGGAAAGTCCAAGAACCAGCCGTCACAGGTAATCGAAGCGTGGTAGATNTGGCCGAGGTGTTGGCTGTTCAGGTAGGGCTCAATGGCCATAAATCCCGGTACAAAACAGGAGTTTTGGTTGACCATTAGNTCCACTCCATTTGCTTCACAGACCTCCACCATTTCCACCGCCTGACGCATGTTCATCGAAAACGGTTTTTGGCAGAGCAGATGTTTGCCTGCTCTGGCAGCGGCCCGAACAACCGGTAGACGCAACCAGGGCTGAATAGCCAAGTCTATAATCCTGATCTCCGGGTCAGCGATTAGGTCAGCGGTTTGGGTGTAGGTTTTTTTGATCCCAAACTCCTCTGCCGTAGTAGCCAAAAGGCTTTGATCCAAATCACAAATAGCTACCACGTTTAGGTCCTGACATCGATAGCCGCGGAGGTGTTGCTGACCGATCCCCAGGCCGACCAATCCGATTCCGTAGTTTTGCCGATAGTTTGTCATGCAAATCTACCTTTTCTTAGCTGACACGCCGAAGTTTGGTAACTCGACCGGTAGCGACCCATTCAGCCACGTAAATATTACCGTCAGCGTCGAAGCAAGCATCGTGTGGATGGACGAATTTACCCGGGATCCATTTTTCAGATAATTCGCGGATTTTCTCCTCCGTTTGGGTTATCCGCTTAACGTCGTCTCCCAGCCGTGCGACTACATTATTCTCACCATCCAGAATACTAACCCGCGCATGGAGTTCTGGGATTAACATCAGGTCATTCCAGGTATCGATATTGGCGGGTAGGCCATAGCCCTCCAGGGTCTCAACGTATTCGCCTTCCAGGGTCAAGTACTGTAAGGTGTGGTGGGCTCGGTCACAGACAATGATGCGCTCTTCTCGCCCGGGTCGTCTATCGATCCAAATTCCGTGTGGGGTAGCGAATGTCCCCTGTCCGTCACCCGGTCCACCGAACTTGGAGATCCAGTTCCCATCCTTGTCGTAGCGGTGGATATAGAAGGAGCCGTATCCGTCCGCCAAGAGGAAGCCTCCGTCGTCCAGGAAAGCAAAGTTAGTCGGCATGAAGGCATCTCGGCCCCAACGCTTCGTCCGCTCAGTATTCTCGTTTTTAAGATAAACACCGCTTTCCATCGGTGCGTACTTTTGCCAGACAGTTTCACCCTGTAGCGTCAGTTTAGCGAAGGCTTTTACCTGTTGATAAGCACAGACATACAGAAACTGTTCACTTCCTTCCGTTCGGACCTCAAGTCCGTGGCCTCCTCCTTGGAACTGGTTGCCAAAAGAACGGATGTACTTTCCTTGTTGGTCAAAAACAAAAATGGATGGGTGATCAGGTTGATCGACCCGTCCTTCATGGATAACGTAGAGTAGCCCTTCTGCGTCGAGGGCAACATTGTGGGTTGTCTGCCAACTAAACTGGTCTGGTAGCTTTGCCCAGTGGTGATGGACTTCATACCGATAGGCTCCAGTTCCGATGACAAGATCACTTCGGCCTGTTTTATCTGCGGCTCGAAGGATAGTTGGGCTGACGACGGTTGTCAGTGCAGCTAATCCCGCTGTTTTAAGAAAGTTGCGACGGCTTTGTGGTTGGTTCTCTTTTCCTATCCCTATTTGGTGTTCCATTTGATCTCTCCTGAAAGTATTATCGGCTATTCTATGCCATCTGCGAACCGTTGTCAAATATTACCCCTCCAGATGGAATTGCGACCATTGGCAAAAAATAAATCCCGAAATCTCGCCCAATCCTTTGTCGTTAAAACCCCTTAGCGATTGGTTGAAAACAGTTTAACATTCCGACAATATAATAAACCCAGGCGGTTCTTGACAGACACGGTGAGATTACAACAGGTTGGCTTGCCGATCCTACTCCAAATTTCAAGCTGTATTGGAACAGAACATCAAGTGCTTGTTTTCCGGCTTGCGAATTAACCGGGCAGTGGACGACACAGCTGAACAAACTATCAGCTAACAGATAAAGAATCAAGCTACCGACATGGGACAATCGGTGGGCAATTCACAGCAAGCCATCAACCTGATGCAAACGGCCGAGAGCGGATTAAATGAGATACACAGCCCTGGATAAGATTGGTGAAATTCTGGCAGAGGATGTAGAGTTGTTCTCTTTGCTAAATGCGAGAAGACGCAAAAACATAGAGAACCCTGGCTCACGGGATGGCTAAGATCACAAAATGGGGTAATGTGCAGTGTCTCGCTGGTCACAATCCTATCCAAAGACTATAACATGGATTCCTATATCCTAAAATGTCCGGTTCTGAATCAGGAAGCGCAGAAGAAGCCGGAGCATACGGGGCAGGAAGCACCCGAGCCGCATGATGAATACCAGAAGAAAGCAGAGTGAAGCCTGAATCCTGGTTTGGCAGGATTCAGGCTTCACTCTGCAAAGTGGAGAGTGCTCCCCCAAACTAATTGGGACAATCCTCAATGTCAGTTATCCTTTCAAACAGGTTCACTTTCGGTGGACAAAAATAGAACGATTGTTTTCCCGTCTGAAAGAGTGCATTAAGAGGAAGTAGAGTTACAAAGGAGAAACGGAGAAAATCCGGGGGCATATCCTCAAATTTATGAATCTAAGGCACTTGGTCTCAAATGTAACCGGAAACTATGGTGTGTAGATTGGAGATGAAGGTGATAGAAAATGGAATAGAGTTTAGAACGGAGTCCGCCTCAAAGAAGGGAAATTGGGTGAAAGTGACGTTTTTCGTTGACTCGATAGTAACATGTTGCCATTTTAGTTTATGAAATAAGCAGTACAAGCTACTGATTTTTAATCTCCACTACAAAGATGTAGCTGGAATCATAGACAACAGAATACAAGGGTTAGGTGTAGTATCATAATGGAGTTCCTGTAGTTCCAGTAATAATTGATAGGACTTACGCAGTTGAGCGCAAAATCGTGTATGATAGCCAGGCTAATTCTTGAATAGGGACACCAATGAATCCACCAAAATGCCAAGCAGAAGACTACATTCAGTGGCTGATCGCCTCACCCAAAGTAGCCTCATGTACTGAAGCTGCTCGAAGTACAACAGGCCCGACGCGCATGACGCCTACACACGTCTGCTTGGGCGGCTTGAAGCCAACCCTGATCAGTTGCGGCTTGAAGTGGAGAACCTCGTTAAGCTCGATTCGGGTTATCTTGTCGCTGATGATTCGACACTAGATAAGCCTTATGCTCCTCACATTGAGCTCGTCACACGCCATTGGTCAGCAAAACATCGAGCTGTAGTTGAGGGTATCAATCTGATCACACTGCTGTGGATGGATGGAGATATCTCAATCCCTGTCGATTGGTGTGTCTTCGACAAAGAGAGTGACGGACTAAGCAAGCATGACCACCTGCGACAGATGCTAGAAACAGCACGAGAGCGTGGTTTTAAGCCAGACTGTGTGCGCTGAGATTCGTGGTACTCGTCACTAGGTAACTTAAAGATGCTGCCTACCTGGGGTTGGTCCTTTTTTGTGGGTCT
>PACG01000178.1 GCA_002699335.1 Candidatus Poribacteria bacterium | reverse complement strand
GATATATTCATACTCTGACGGGTCGTAGTATTGCTGATAGATTTGAGGAATACGGAATAGGTCTATATATTTTTCGATAAATCTCCAATCATCAGATTCCTGTTTTTTGATGTAATCAACTTTCTCTCCATAAAAGTCGACCTACTTTCGCCCATGATTATTGGCGTATGAGGTTGAAATCCGAGTGGAGATATATTGGAAATATTCCCCTAATGTAACCACTGTATCTTGGTTGGAATTTACTTCAATACTTTTTTGAATAGGAATTCTGAAATGAATCTGCTAAAAGGATGCCTGCAGGTCATAAACACTAATTCAAAAGGTGAATCAAAGACTTTAGATTTAGCTGAAATCCATAGTGTAGGTGTTGGGGGGCTGGATAATGGGTGGACTTGGTAGTTTTCAACCTGTTATGGCAGGGGGGAATTGCCCATCCTTCCGCAAAAAATTGTTCAGTAATAGATATACCACCCGTTTTAGGTATATGGATATGTAGCAATCTTAAGGTTGCCCTGAGTATAAATTGCCATTTGGCTACCGATTGATAATCTTATTACCGAGGTCTCAGTTGTGAGTTCAAGATATTGTATGCTAAATCGACAAATATTTTTCATCCTTTCAGCCATAGTCTTTACGGTTATCTCTTGTAATCAGGGCCTAAATTACAATGTTTTGTCTCAAAAAGCCAATCATAATCAAGACAACTTAATTTCGATGGAATTAAAAAGCGGATGGAGATTTATGAGTACAGAACAGGAATTTCTGGTGATGAAAAGGGAGTTTTCATAAAGAAAGCAAGCCGTACATTATGAAGGTAGCGAAATGATCAGAGATCCAACTACAAACTGGGAGGCGGTATATCGCTACCTTGGAATTGTTAGTTACCTCATCCGCCGTTAAAACCCGGTCATAGATGCGAACCTCGTCGATCATACCGTCCTGATATCTACCGTCATGTTCAGAACCGATGCGACGGTCGTCCATATTTTCAGGGGCTTGTTGTATCAAGCCTAAAATTCCCAACCTAAGACCGGTCGACGATATTTTAGAACAACATGCGCTGAAACAGTGCCGACCACGGAGCCGGCCAGCGTATCGAGCGGATAGTGTCTTCCAAGATAGATACGGGAAAACGCTACCAACCCCGCCCCGCAATAGAACGGAATCTTCAACTTCGGATAACTATCAGAAAAAATGGTAGCAGTTGCAAAGGCCAGGGTAGTATGACCTGAAGGGAAAGCGGGTGTCTCTTGTTCCAGTTTGTCCAGCGGGCGTCTACGGTTAATGATCTGCTTTGTCCCCCAGGCCGATAGCCCCGATAAAGCAAAAGAGGTCGTTAATAGCTTACCTGTTTCTTTTCTCTCTGGACTACCGTAGGCCATCAACAAAGCTGAAATGGCCATTACCGCTTTGGGATCTCCCAAGTGTGTAACGCCTGTCATTAGTTGATGTGGCACAGTGCCAATATGATCGGCATCATAGACGGTATCGAAAAGCTGGTGATCTAAGCGAATCAACGGATTGTTAACCGTATTATCGGCTATAGCACTTGGCAACCTGGTGAATAACACCATTAGGCAACAGAGATAAATTTGATTTTGAAGTTTGCTCTTACTACAGTCCAATGCTAATTGAAATCCTTCTCTGGGTTACAGTATACTTGACTTTCGAAAGGGAAGTAAAGGACAACGTGATCAGATGAAAGCAAACATTCGGTGGTTGATTTTGGGGTTAATCTTCAGTTCGTTCGTCCTTGCCCAAACCTACTATCCGGACAAAGTGGGTAACGAATGGTTTTTTCTAAGTACCGATGGAATCGAAGAACGGATCTTACGCATCGAGGCCACGGGCGAAGATCAGGCGCGTCAACTGGTCGACCAGACCAAAGAAGTAGATCCACCCAACGAGGAGACGGGTTACAGCCGATTCATCATTCGTCCTGAAGTCGATAGTGTCCAGATTTTGAAGGCGGTTTTCACCTTCGGTTTAGCAGGCGAGATCGAATTGCCCTACGATCCACCCCAAGTCTTTTTACCCATACCGATCAAATTGGGATCGCGATGGACAGTTAAAGGTGAAGTCAAATTACCCTTACTGGGTGAAATCATGGCTAAAAACACACAGGAAGTGGTAGCCGTGGACAAGATTTCCGTTCCGGCGGGCACCTTTGACAACTGTCTGCAAGTGAGACAGACCAATGTGCTGATCTCACCCGTTTTGCGCTTAGAACGACCCGGAACCATGTGGTTAGCCCCCAACCTGGGACCGGTCAAATTCGTCAACTCCGACGACATTGTATTTGAGCTGACCCGCTACAATGTCAGCGTTGATGAAACCGTAGTGCCATCCAAGATGAAACTTGCCACAACATGGGCAACAATTCGCAACCGGTAAGATCCGCCAATGGGCAGTGCCCATTAGTATGGCCAATATTGCTGGTCATACTGCTCCTGTTTTTTATCTCCGCGCATTATCGTGTTCACGCTGGTCGGGATGCTAATCCCGCTTTTAACGGTTACTTAGACCTAACCTCTGCCCCCAGTGTTGGACAAACTGCTACCCTGACGCTATCTCTGGAATCAAATCTGGCCGAAACAGCAAAGGTAGAGATTGTATTTCGTCTGCCCAACGGTGTTTCACCTCAGTCGCCCTCTATTTTTTCTCAGGTTTACCTGCCGGCCTTTTCCTTTATTCAGCGAAGCCTGTTGATTCAGGTTGATCTGCCCGGCAACTACCCGTTACAAGCCTCGGTTTATGCTACTACAGGCTCCGGTGTTCCGATCGTCGATCACTTTTACCTCCACTTACAAACCAGCCCGTCAGAGGCCAACGTCTCTCCGGAACCGCTTGAACATAATAGTCGCGATTTACAACTACAAACGGAGGTCCAGATTCAGCAAGGGTTGGCCGCAGAGGGACTGATGGTTCAGGGGCTACTCACCTACTTTAACGATAATGAACGGCAGATGCGACCTCTACAACAGGTCAAGGTTAGTTTGTACCAGAACCAGCAAGAACTGGCACGCACATTTGCCAATGCCGAAGGGTACTACCGGTTTGAGACTGCGGTTCTCAACCCGAATCAGCCCCAGCAGTTGCATATTGTAGTCAAGCCTGATAATCGGATCTTGACTGTTGTCAATCGCCGGTGGAGGACTTATGAACTCAAATCAGAGAAGGTGAAAGATGTTGCCGAAGGTCAGGTTACCATCGATCTAACCCTTGATGCCACTAAAGCCAATCGAGGCCTGGGTAACATCCTCGATTCGATTATCAAAACCCACGCTTTCTTTTGGAACCAGGTCGGTTGGGAACGGCAAAAACCGATTCAGGTCATTTGGCCGGGTAGCGGAAAAGTCTCTTACTATCACGCGTCACAGTTTGGTGGTCGCGTTACCCGTGAAACCTTGACCATTGCCGGTGGAGTGGATCAATGGCGTAGCATTACCATGTACCACGAATACGGTCACTCTGCTATGATGGCAGCTTATGGATATAACTATAATGAGGTGCCTCGAGGGAAATATCAGGGTGGACATCGACTGGAAACCATTTCCGATCAAGGCTTCGCTATGAGTGAAGGCTGGGCCGAATTTCTGGAAGCGGCGGTTGACAACCGTGCTCTCAACGTCACCGGCCGCTGGGAGGAGCAGTTTCCTAACATCGAAACCAATTCTTGGTGGACCGGCAGTAATGATGGTAGCGGAGAGAACCGCGACGGAGGTGTTGTTGAAGGGGCCGTAGCCAGCATCCTGTGGGACATATTCGATACCGCAGACAGCATCGATCTAACACCAGATGACGATGATGAGTTGGAGAATCGGTTTGATCTGTTATGGAAAATCCTGATTGAGGATCACCCGAAAACGATAACCGATGTTGGTATGGGGTGGCGAAAGCGAGACTTCCCACAGCTGGCTGAGTTAGAGGAGATCTACGCTACTCACCACGCCCTATCCAAACCAAACTCCCCGCCGGAGTTTAAGTTTGTTTCTCCCGCTGAAGTCGACGTTTTTGCCAACAAATCGTTCCAGATCAAGTGGGAGGTTAGTGACCCAGACAACGACAGCTTTGCGGTCGACCTCTACTACGACATCGACCAAAATATGCGGCGTGCCAATCCAATTGAACTCGGTATTAGTCACGAGTTCAACAGTCTTCACTGGAATACGGTCTTTGTCTACGACGGGAAATACTATATTATGGCCCGGGTCAAGGATGACCGTGGTGAAATGGTGAGCGTCTACTCTGACAGTTTGGTCATCATAGATCACACGCCGTTGCAACTGCCTAAAATAGAGTCGCCGACGCATCCAGACACAGATGTCTGGTATACCAATAGCTCACCCCTGCTCTACTTCCTGACGGAGCCGGAGGTGCTAAGTGGTCGACGATACAGTTTTGTCCTTGACCACACGGCCGAGACGGAACCCGACAGAATCGAAGATCCCTTGATTCGCAACAACCAGTTGACCTTGAAGGGCCTCAATGATGGGGAGTGGTGGTTGCACCTGCGAGCCAAAGACGAACTCGACTACTGGACTGAACCGACTCACTTCAAGTTGCAAATCGATAGCACGCCGCCGCCACCAGTCACTTCGATTGAGTGGTCTGTGCCGGAGATCGTTTCACCCGTGGATGCACCTGCGGCTCCAAAAAGTGAGATTGTGCTAGAGTGGCCATCAGTACAGGATGTGAGTAGTATTGGCACCTATGTGGTTCAGGTGGATGTCGATTCGCGGGATTTTTCACCGCAGAGGGGACTCCTAGTCGATCAGGGGATTGAAGCATCCTCAAAGCGAAATCTCGTTTTTCGCTTTTTAGCCGAAGGCGGCTATAAGTACTATGCCCGGATTAAGACCGTTAACGGCGCCGAACAGGAGAGCCACTGGAGTGATCCTGTCGGTCCTATGTACTTGGAAGATTTTCCCAAGTGGGATCTGAATCGGGATGGCCAAATCGATATTATGGATCTGGTCTATGTAGCCCGGTTTTTTGGGCAACCAAGCCCTGCAACCATTCAACCCACCCCCGATCTCAACGAGGACGGTACTGTCAATATCTTTGATGTTATTTTGGTGGCTAGACACTTTGGCGAGTCAGCCATGGCTGCCCCGAATCTGGCACAGGTCTTGGAAAACCTGAGTCAAACAACCGGTCTAATAGATCTACTACAGCAGACACTTCTAGCCGAAGCCTCGGCACCTGTAGCTGAAACCGGGATTGGTCCCAATTTCCCCAATCCGTTTAATCCAGAAACCTGGATTCCTTATCAACTGGCACACCCTTCGGTGGTAATCTTTGAGATCTATAATCTCAGCGGGCAGATAATCCGTCGCCTGGATCTGGGCTTTCAGCCAGCGGGAACCTACCAAATCAAAAACCACGCCGCTTATTGGGATGGGCGCACCGAATCCGGAGAACTAGCCCCCTCTGGCATCTACTTCTGTCGCCTGCAAACAGATCTAGATTTACCAACACCCGCTATCCAAAAGCTGACTCTGCATAAGTAAGAACTGGCGAGGGCAAAGCATACAACACCGTTTAGAGGCGAAATTCCCTACCCGTACCAAGAATTTAGGGATTACTAACTAAACGGTGTTGCTTTGCTCTGACAAAGGTGTTGTTGACACTTCAACCTAATCGGGGTTAGGCCTAATCCCGATGGTTGGGTCGAGAATGATTCAACCAATGTTGTGTGGGATCACTGCCACTGACGATCACGCCTTCCCGGTTCCAATCGAAATGCCCCCGCACATCCGGCGTGCAGTACCGTAAGGTCAGACCACAACGTCGACGATCTGAATGATTGAAGTTAGACCCGTGTAGTAGCAGATCAGAATGGATCGAGATTTCGCCTGCTTTCAGTTCGACATCGACCGGCGTGCCGTACTGTTCGGCCTCCTGTACCGTCTGATTCAAGATGTTATGTTCCCCGGGATCACTGATACGGTAAGATAGATGGCCAAAGCGGTGGGAACCGGACAGAAACCGCATACACCCATTCTTCGTGTCGGCATCATCAATGGCCAGCCAAACCGTCACTGTTTTAGACGGTGTCAACGGCCAGTAACTGGCATCTTGGTGCCAGGCAACGATCTTGCCATCGTGCGGTAACTTACAAAAATAGTGGGATCCCCAGGCGATGATGTCGTTCCCAAGGAGATCCCTGATGTAATCCACAATCCGGGGATGAGTCAGCAGATCGTAGGCTTTCCCATACTTGAGATGGGCTGACAAGATCGAGTAACTACCACTACCTGACGACATTACCTCGGCCAGAAGGTCATCAAAATGATGCCGATAGACCAGGATCTCGTCGTCACTAAAAATCTGAATCCCTGTCAGGTAACCGTATTGGTTGAAATCTTCTATCTGCTCTGAGGTTAAGTGCAGTGGATCTATCGTCCAGCTGGGGTAAAACTGCAGATCCCTGTCTAGCTGGGCCAACTGGTCCTGATTGGGAATAACCTTCGTTTTCTGGTCAGGATTGGTTTGCAATCGCTGTTCAGCTTCTGTGCGCATGGGTATTATGGACCTCCTTGCTTTAGGTGGAAGGTGAGTCTAGAAAATATCGCTGGCAGCAGAACGGATGGCTGTTGACACTTTTTCGATCCCTTCGTCAGTCATCTCCGGGTGAACACCGATACAGATGGCACGGCCCAGGTAATCCAATGTCTTGGGACACATCCGGTCTGAATACTCGATCGTACCGTAGGATGGATGGCTGTAGGGCAGCCCGTTGGGGTGATAGGTCTTCTTCTGCAAGATATATTCCCAACCTGGATAGACGTGCTTGTCGCCATTCCCGTGAGTGTACATCGGTCCGGCACCGACGCCATATTTACCCATTATCTCGCCAAACTTGTTGGCCAAATCAGATGTCGGCAAGAAAAAGACCAGCGTAGTAGCGGCATCGCCCTCCTCATCGTGTAGTTTTCGCAGTTCGATTCCGTCTACGTCAGCGATGGCTTGACGCAATTTCCGCTTGCGGACCTGCATCTTTTCGATAAAGCCATCCAACCGCGTCAACTGTACGGAAGCCACTGCTCCCCGCATCTCATCCATGCGGAAGTTCATGCCGGGGAAGAAAGCGTCGCTATGCGGGGAAATGCCCCACAGGTTACCACCGTCGTGTATCATCCTGGCTCGGTCGGCGTATCGCTGGTCGTCGGTAATTACGATTCCGCCCTCACCAGTGGTAATAATTTTGCTCTGCTGCAAACTAAAGCAACCGATATGGCCATGGGTGCCGAGCCGTTTGCCACCATAACCCGCCCCGATAGCCTGGGCACAGTCCTCAATCACTAGTAGATCGTGTTTGTCAGCAATGGCTTTGATGGCCGACATGTTGGATGGCACTCCGATCATGTGCACCGGTATGATAGCCCGGGTTCTGGGCGTGATCTTGGCTTCAATGTCCTCCGGATCGATGGTCAACGAGTTGTCGATTTCAGCGATGATGGGCACCGCGTTGGCGATTACCACCGAAGCTGGCGTGGCCACCCAGGTATAGGCCGGCACAATCACTTCATCCCCCAAGCCGATGCCAGCAGCATAAAGGCCAATAATCAGGGACGAGGTCCCACCGTTTGTCGCGATAGCGTGTTTTGTGTTAAACTTCTCCCCAACGCCACGTTCGAAATTTAAGACTGTCGAATCTTCAGGTCCATATCGGCAGAGGTGACCTTTTTCCAGTACCGCCAAAACGGCCTGTTGCTCTTCTATTCCGAGATAGTACATAGTTCAAATCCTCCGTAGATAAAAGGGTAGTGACTATTATATCCAGATCTGCAAATTCTGCAATCTGTTTCTGCACTACTTACACCTAAATTTAAAAAGGAGTAATAGGATGCCGTTACCAGATCGAGGCACAATTCTGTTAGGTTACGATGTTGAAAGTGCATCAGATAGTACGCGTGGCTTTTTGCAAGGCGCGCGACAACTGCATCAAAAATACGATGTCCCCTGGACCATATATCTGACCGGTCAAACACTAACAGCACGTGTTGAAGACGTGCGGGAGGTGATCGCCGATCCACTGCTGACCGTTGGTCAGCACACCTATAATCACGTTTTGCTCAAGTCGATCTACATGCAACCCGGCGACGGTCAGCCGGTCCACGGCCGCTCGCCCAACTTTTTTCATCAGGGTGGTACACTGGAACAGGTTCGGGAAGAGATCGACAGCACACAGACCTTGATCGAAGACCTGTTGCGAATCGAGTGTCAAGGGTTGACCGGACCGTGGGGCTACTATCGTGGACTGGTGGATCGACCAGACATTCTTCAAATTTTGGCAGACAACAGTATCCAGTGGATTCGCACCAACGCCAGAGATTACCGGGACTGCCAACCGACCCCCTTCAGCGAACAACCGTTTTTCTATACCGACCAGGGATTTGAGGATATCTTGGAGTTAGGAGTTCAGGGCTACCAGGACGATTTCTACTGGGATCGGTTCGATGACCGGCAGTACGGAGAGTCTTACCAGGATTACCTGTTTGCTATGCTGGAGAAGGTGGCGGCTGAAGATCTGGTCTGGAACGTTTGTTCCCACGACCACGGAACCGTTGACACTGAAACCTTTTTCCAGACCAAAGGCAAGTGGATCGAGGAATTAATCGCCCAAGCCATGGATCTTGGCATTCGTTTTGCCTCCCCACCGCAAGTCTATGCCGAGATGAAAGCGGCTGTCCGACCTTCGGTCAGCGTTCACCCACCGAAGGAAAAACGATGAAGCAACTCGGATGCAGTACCATGCTGTACCGCAACTTTAGTCTGGAACAGGCACTGGCTGGAATCCGAAAAGCCGGAGGTCATGCTATCGAACTCTGCGCTCGTTCATCAACGACCGGACAGATTACCCACCTGGACCTGGATCGACATGACGGTGTGGATGGCCATTACCAGGAAGTCAAACAGACCATAACTACTCACGGTCTGAAGATTGAGTCGCTTGCTATCTCCGGTCAGCAGATTTCACAGCCCGCAGGATTGGAACGACTAATCGAGGCATCTTGCCAATTGAAAACGAATACGGTGGTCGTCAGTTCTGGCGGGATTTCTAATAGTGAGGAGAGTTTTCTGCAGTTTGTCGATAAGCTCAACCAAGCTAGTACTGCACTGGCCGGAGGACAGATTCGTTTGTCAGTCAAGCCACGGATGGGTCGGGCCGTTCACAATGTGGCCACGGCTAAACAGTTGATGGCCGAGGTCGATGCCAATTGGGTGGGACTTAACTTCGATGCGACGCACATCTACCGCTCGCATCCCGATGCTGATCCTGTCCGAGCCTTAACAGAATTACAACCTCATATTTTCACTGTTCGAATGCGAGATCACCGACTCAGCCGTGAGCCGAAAGTAGGACCGGTAGAGACACAGATTCCTGGCAACGGGGTACTGGATCTAGCTAGATTGGCCAACATCATCAAGCAGATGCCGAATATCTCGGTGGCGATTCTGGAGATCGTTGGCATCCACAAGTTGCCAAACCCGAACTTCGACACCGTACAAGAGATAGTTGCCACCTCGATCTCCTATCTTAAACCACTATTGTGGGAATACGTAGCCACACCGATGACCACCATCATTTAACCAATCGTAAGTCGTCCGGCCTTCGGTTGACAACCGGATCTAATCGGTAACGACGGCCTCTGGAGAAACCAAAATTGAAAATCACAGACATTGAATCCTACATCGTGGTGGCACCGGATTTGAGAGAAGATGCCACCAGTTCATCTCAGGACAATATCGTGGTGGTAGTACATACCGACGAAGGCATCACCGGGGTAGGAGAAACCGATACCGGTCCCTGGATTGCTAAATCGGTCATCGAATCACCCGGCTCACACTCCATGGCCTTGGGTATTAAGGACCTGCTAATCGGTCAGGATCCGCTCCAAACCTCTGCCCTGTGGCAAAAAATGTATGTCGGCACCTGTATGAGCACCCGGCGCGGGGCTGGCATGTGCGCCATCGGTGCCATTGACATGGCGTTGTGGGACATTAAGGGCAAAGCTCTCAACCAACCCGTTTATAAATTGCTAGGCGGTGCTCAAGTGGACCATATTGTTCCCTACGCTAGCCTCCAACCACACGGCAGTACGGTCGAGCAGTATCGGGATAGCTTGGTCAAGTGGTTGTTGCTCACCAGATCGCACGGCTTCCAGGCAGCCAAACTTGAGTGCACGCTGGGCGGTCCCTATGCCCACACCGGCTTGCAGGGAACAGACGAGGAGATGACCGAAATCATCGTCGCCTGCAGGGAAGCAGTGGGCAAAGAGTTTGCCTTGATGGTGGACGTTCAGTATCTGTGGCGGGATGCCAAAAGTGCGCTCCGAACCATCCGGCACTGGGAACACTTGGATCTATTTTTTCTGGAAACACCACTGCGGGTCGATAACCTGGAAGGGTATGCCATCCTGGCCCGGGAGGCACCAATGCGTATTGCCGCCGGCGAATGGCTCAATCACCGGCTCGAATTTCTGGAGTTGATGGATACTGGCAAAGTCGACGTGGCCCAACCCGATGTGGGTCGGGTGGGTGGCCTGACCGAAGCGATGCGGGTTTGCCACATGGCAGAAGATCGAGGGCGTTTGATCGTCCCCCACTGCTGGAACTCTGGTATCGGTATTGCCGCTTCTGCTCACCTAGCAGCCGCCATCCCACACTGCCCTTTCATCGAGTACCTGCCGGCTGATCTAACAGACTCACCTCTCCGCACCGAACTGGCTGACGATGGTCTGAGCATGAACGATGGTGTTCTATCATTACCGGATAAACCCGGACTGGGCATCGAACTCAACTTAGATGCACTTGAAAAGTTTCGAGCGGCTGAAATCGTTCTCTAATTACCAGCACTTAAGAGGATGCACTCCAATCATTCGAGAATTACACCTCGGGCTCTCATCCTCGGCATCTGTCTGGTTGTTCTGGTTGTTGGAATTGTTTCTTACGCTGAGTTAGTCATCGCCAATGTCCAGATTGGCTTTCTTCAATTTCCGCCTGTTGTCATTGGTCTCTTCTTTTTTCTGGTGATCGGTAACCGACTGATTCAGCCGTGGATCCAACGCCTAGCTTTGAGCCAACAGGAACTGATGTTGACCTACTGTATGATGGTAATCGCCTCTATGATCTCATCGCGGGGATTAATGGAGAAACTATTACCCGTCCTGGTTTCCGTTAATTACTTCGCCAATCCGACCAACAACTGGGCGGAACTTTTCTTCCCCCATATCAAACCGTGGTTGGTTCCTTTCGATCCCCAGGTGCTGGCGCCACAACCCATCAGCATCGACTTCTACGAGCAGATCGACGATCTCGGCTCGATTCCGTGGCAACAGTGGACCATCCCCATCCTAATCTGGGGACTACTGACCCTGTTGATCTTCTTTGCCTATCTTTGTCTAGCGCTGGTCCTTCGCCGACAATGGATCGAAAACGAAAAGCTTTCTTTCCCTTTGACCCAACTGCCACTCGAATTTGTCTCATCTGGTCGTAACTTTTTTCGCCAGCCGTACGTCTGGCTCGGCTTCGCCATTCCAGCCCTGATCTTTAGCCTGAACGGTCTGCACCAGATCTTCCCTCAGGTCCCATTCCTGTCGCTCAGATACTCGCTCAACCGTTTTTTTACCGAAAAGCCGTGGAACGCTATCTCTTATACGCCGCTGTTTCTCTCCTTTGCCGCCGTTGGATTTTTCTATCTCCTGCCCACTCAACTTCTCTTCAGCCTTTGGTTCTTCTTTTGGCTGACGCGCCTGCAGGATATTATCGCTGCTCTGTTGGGGCTCCGAGTCAGCGGGATGCCGCTTTACCCCACTCGTTTGCATATTGGCTATCAGGTGGCGGGCGCCTATTGCGTGTTGGTGATTAGCTATCTTTATACTAGCTGGCCCTATCTTAAACAACGTGTATTTAGATCGTTCTTTTCCTCTCGCCAGAACCAGTCTGATCAAGACCAACTGCTACCAGTTGCCGTTTGGGGCTTCATCCTTAGCTTGACAGGGGCTGCTATCTGGCTAGTCTGGGCCGGGATGAGTCCGATATTCGCCATTTTTGAAATTTTGATTATTGTTGGCCTGGTAGCCATTGTGATGGCAAGAAGTACAGCTGAAGCAGGCATGTTGATGACTGAGACCTCTTTCCGTCCCATCGATATGTACCAACTGGTAGCCACTAAGTCTTCTCTGGGAGCAAAAAATCTGACCATTCTCAGCTTTTTTGATGCCATCTTTGCCCGAGATTTGAGAGGTCTGGTCCTGACCGGGTTCTTGGATGGCCTGAAGATCAGCGATGGTGTCAAACTCGACCGTAGGTCTTTACTATTGGCTTTAGCGATTGCCATTCTGATTGCCTTCTGCTGTGCTGCTCTAGTCCAGACTTATCTCCCATATAAATACGGTGGTAACTATATGTATTCCTACGCGTATAGAGGTAACTCCCTCTGGGCCTTTCGGGACAACATCGCAGCCATTGAAGGTTTCGAATCCGGCTACAATTTCGCTGCGCCGATTTTCTTTGGCCTCGGCTTGGCGGTGACAACGATATTGGTCTTATGTCGAATGGCTTATTGGTGGTGGCCATTGCAACCACTTGGCTATGCCTTGTCAGGTTCCTGGACGCTAATCGTCTTTTGGTTTCCGATTCTGATTGCCTGGATCACTAAATCGGTCGTCTTACGGCTGGGCGGCATCCAGAAATATCGACAGGTTCGCCCCTTTTTTCTAGGCTTGATTTTTGGTGAGTTTAGCATGTCCGTTGTCTGGACTTTAATCAGCTATCTCACCCGTGCTTCTGCTCCTTTCTTCCCCTGGCCATAATTACGATTTCGCTTTGCCAGTTGGCCGGTCCATCGTTTATCATGTTGACCAGAATTAAAAGCACTTAAAAGAGATGAAAAAACACAATCTGAAAACGACTATCCTGTCTAACCGACAGGTGGCAGAAGACCACTATCTACTCTATTGCGACTGTCCAGAGATTGCGACCTCTGCACTGCCAGGGCAGTTTATCCATGTACTGTTCGACCAGGGATCTGGCCTGTTGTTACGGCGACCTTTTACTATCTATAGTGTTGAAGGCACACAGATCTCGATGCTCTACCAGGTAATTGGTGAAGGAACCTCGATCCTTTCCAGAATGTGTGCAGGCGATTCACTCCAGGTGCTCGGGCCGTTAGGCAATCCTTTTACCATTGATGAAAGCCTTGATCTGGCTGTCGTCGTAGGAGGCGGTGCCGGAATTGCCTCCTTGATGCTCCTGGTTTCCGCACTCCAAAAACGAAAAATCAGGACGGACGTTCTGGTTGGGGCAATGAATCAAGCACGACTGTTAAGTATGGCTGATCTACAGAAAATCGGTATTCAGTCTCAAATCGCTACCGATAATGGGAGTACTGGGCACCACGGCTTCGTCACCGAACTCTTATTAACAACCTTAGCTCAGCAAAACGCCCAACTCCCAACTGTCTTCACCTGTGGCCCATACGGTATGCTCAAAGCCGTGGTCGAAATCTGCCAACAATTCAATGTGCTGTGTCAGGTAGCGATGGAAAACCGGATGGGGTGTGCCTTGGGTGTATGCCTAGGATGTGTTTGCAAAGTTCGGCTGGAAGGAGAGGACCAAGATCAGAGCGGCGACCCGCTGTATGAATATCAGCGTGTTTGTATCGAAGGCCCAGTTTTTTTAAGCCAACAAATAATCTGGGACTAGTCTCCAAATGGCCAACGCACCACTCCTCCTCACTTCCCACTGCTAGTCCTATGGTTTCTAGCGAAAGATATTCAACCAAGGAGATAAACGAACCATGAAAATTACCGCAGTTCCAACCATTCCCATTGGAAAGACTCGCCTTATGCGTGTGCTCACTCACGAAGGAATCGAAGGTATTGGCAAATAGCCGATGACTGTCATCCAGCTACGGTTACGTTTGCTATTCGCCAGGTGCCACTGGTTGGCATGAATCCCAGGCGAATCAGCGGCAACTGGAAGCGGATGTAGAAAGGATTTGGCTTTCCAGCGACCTGTTTGCGTCGGTTCTCTAGGCCAGTCAATGTAGCCCAAATCATGAAAATACCGCGTAATTCCTATGAAATCACCCATAGTTTGTCGTTCCTATAACCCTTAATTCTACGCTATATAGCGGATTCTTAATTCGGAGGTAGTAATGGAATACCGAGATTTTGGTAACACCGATTTACGTTGCTCAGCTGTTGGTTTTGGTACCTGGGAGATGGGAACGACCCAATATGGTGAGATCGATATTCAAGATGCGGTACGCGCAGTGCAAATGGCGATTGATCACGACATAACCCTGTTTGATACGGCCGAAGTTTACGGCCCATACACATCGGAGGAACTGCTGCAGAAAGGGTTGGGCGATCGTCGCAAGGATGCGGTGGTGGTCACCAAGGTTGGCTTCACTTTTCACCATGATCCTAACCTGAAAGGCGACAATGCCATCTCTGGTCGAAATGCCTCACCTACCTACATTACAGAGCGTACCGAAGGCTGCCTGAGGCGCCTCAACACCGATTATATCGACCTGATGTTGATCCATTGGCCCGATCACAAGACACCACACGAAGAGACGATTGGGGCGTTGGAAGCGCTTAAGACGGCGGGCAAGATACGCCATTACGGTGTCTCGAATTACAATGTCCCGATGATGGCCGAATGTGAGCAGTATGGTCATCTGACTGCCAACCAGGTTGGCTATAATATGTTTGATCGCCGTATGGAGGCCCAGGTTTTGCCCTACTGTTTGCAGCAGGGGATCGGATATATGGCCTATGGTAGCTTGGCCTTCGGTCTGCTTACGGGTGCTTTTACGCCCAAAACTTCCTTTGTTGAGTGGGATTGGCGCAGCAGAGGCAATGCCTTTGGCTTACCCTTATTTGAGTCCGAGAATTTTCTAAAGGAATTACGGGTTGTCGAGCGGTTGAAAGAACTAGCAGGCGGGTACAACAAATCGGTGCCGCAATTAGCGATCGCTTGGCTGCTCGGTAATCCAGCGGTGACGGTTGGGCTAGTTGGGATGCGCAATGAACACGAATTGAAGGAAAATGTCGCGGCAGCGGATTGGCGTTTGACGGAGATTGACCGGGCTGAGATTGATCGTATTTTTGCTGAGGAGGGTGTGTCGACGTATGTGGATACGGAGCAGTCGACCTAAACTTCTACCACTACATACTGTTTCTCAACCGAAACATCATACGTCTCTGCCGCATCCAACCCTTTTTGACGTTCGCTGCTTGCGGTCTCATTTGCCAAGGTCGTAGCCTCATCTTTAAGCGAGACCTCACAACTTCACGCCCGCGTTTTAGCTAGATCAACCCAGGATTGGCCGGTGCGGATATCGAATTCCCAGCCCTGCAAACCGTGAGGCAGTTTAGGCGATGTTCGATCGCTGGTGGTGGTCGAACATCTGGAGGAAAAGTTAGATGGTGGACACAACCGAATACAGGTGTCGGTTGGTCTAGAAGCGATGGCCGACATCATGGCTGGCCTTATCAAGCCTTAGCCAAAGACTGACTTATAGGTCCAAAAAACGATTCAACTCTTGCACGCTCCGTACCATCTGATAGTGGTGACCGAGTGACTCAACCTGGGTTCGCAACCTGTAAAAATGTATCCGTGGCATCGGCCAAGGTATAACAACGATTGGGCGTTGACTTCGTCCAACGAGCATGTCACGTTTAGTCATCAAAAAAGCTATATCCTTGCTTTAAATGCGCCCTAAAAATCGTCTCGTTCAATTCAACACCAAGACCCGGCCCATCTGGCACAACGAACTGACCATCCTGAATCATCGTTTCTTTTGATTGTACTAGCTCCCAACGCCAGGAAACCTGATCGGCGTGATAGGGTAACTCCATACTATGCAAGTTCCGCACTGCGGCACAGACGTGTGCGGCGGCCACCATCCCCAACGGCGAAACAATATTATGTGCGGCAAAAGGCATATAGTACAAATCTGCCAAATCAGCAATCTTCTTCGCTTCCAGAATCCCGCCTGTAGCCGAAACGTCAACGTGCAGCATATCACAAGCCTGTTCCTGGATCAAACGTCGAAAACCATCTCGTCGATGTACCCACTCGCCTGTACAGATGGGGATCGATGTTGAAGCGGTTACCTTGCCCATCGCATCAATGTTCTCCGGTGGCACAGGATCTTCCAGAAACATCAGATTAAAGGGTTCTAACCGTTGGGCTAACAGCAACACATCACGCACATTGTATAGACCGTGGCAATCAATGCAGACATCGATATCATCTCCTACCGCCTCCCGTACTGCGGCTACTAGGGCGGTCATCTTATCCAGTTCGGCCAGACTCAAGCCTCGGTTGACGGGATCGTGCTGCAATTCATCGGCCGAATGATCGATGTCAAACTTGATGGCTTGATATCCGTCAGCCACCCCTTCACGGGCGCGTTGTGCCCAAGCCTGCGGCGTATCGATTCCCCCACTTCCACGTCCAACGTCAGCATAGAGCCGCAATCGATCGCGATATTTGCCGCCCAGAAGTTGGTAAATGGGCACCTTCAGCACCTTACCTGCTAGATCCCATAGAGCGGTTTCTACCCCGCCAATGGCCCCCAACATTGTCCCGCCCACAGATTGACCAGTCGTTCGATCAATCATATGGTGATAAAGTGGCTCAACATTTAAAGGATCTTTACCCACCAGCAAAGGCTTGAGCCGTTTCACAATCACATCTGTGATTCCCTCACCGGGATGTGCTTCACCTAGTCCCATGATCCCTTCATCTGTTTCGATTCGAACAAAGTTCCAGTCTTTGTACCCTTTTAGGGTGGTCGCTTTAACATTCGTTATTTTCACCGTTTTCCTCCTGTTGTCATCATTCACGGATGGTAATAGCCCAGGAAACATCTGTCGACCTCCGTGTTGGCTGATCAGAATACGAATATTGACTCTACAGCATAATCGCCACCGTCATCCCGAGCCCACTTCTTTTTTGGAATCACACACGGTGGCTTATTGGCGAATGATGCAATTGTTGCCATTCTATTCATCCGTGTGGACTTGGTGGGTACCAGACAAAGTGTATTTGTGAACGTGAGCTTCGAGGGTTTGTTAGTCCGTGCGACTAGCCATCCGCCAGCGCACTAGACCACTGTCTTGCCCAACCGCCCCAACAATCGCTGACCGCTCGTGGTCATAGGCGCTATGACCAGGTTATCTGTTGGCCCTACAGCGGGGCGGATCATCCAGATCGGAATGGAGTTTCCCTTCTTTCCTCCGCCTTCTGAAACATTTCATCGCTCTCAAATCGCTTGTCAGGTAACGCCTCTTCCGCTTGCTCGGCTTCAGCCTTCGCTGGGATGATGTACCGGATTTCTAGGAAACATCATCAATTGGCTCCGTTTGGTTGGACGATATTCCCGTGCCTAATCCATCGAGGCCTCAAAAACCGGACGGTTGAAGTCGTGGTCATGAAAACATTTCTTGATCCACTCGACACGACACGCATAATCCAGTAGTCTGTAATTGGAAATTCTATGCTGCCAGTTTACCATCTTTGCGCATTCTTTACATATGAGCCGAATTCTCAACTGTACCAACAGAGGTTATTAGATAAAACGATGAGATGTTGAACTTAGATCTACCGGTCGAGATTCAATTCAGAGGTCAGTCGCTCTTTCAAAGAGAAGTCAGGTTGGCAAAGACAGTGGTTGAGAAAACGGTCGCAGAACGCGGTGATTATACCGGTATCTGTAGTGCTGAAGTGATGGTCGATATCCCATTAACAGACTGACATTGAGTACTGCTTAATCAGCACTCTCCCGCGTCAAGAAGATTGTATCTACCCGCCGGTTTTTGGCACGCCCCACCTTATTGATATTATTGGCCACGGGATGTTTTTCCCCCATACCGATTGCGGTAATAAGCTCTTTGGGGGCACCGCATTTTTGGGTCAAATACTGGGTGAAATTATCGGCTCTTTTTTGAGACATTTTCAGATTCACATCTAGTGAGCCTCTACTGTCGCTATGCGCTTCAATTCGGATTTTGTAACGTGAATTTTGTTTGATAATCTGCCCCAGTTGCTTTAGGCTAGAGTAGTGTTTGGGAGTCAAAGTGGGGCTATTCGGCTCGAATAGATCTGTATCCAACCGAACCAAGACGCCTTTCTCTGTTCGCTGAATGGTAGCCGTTTTCGGCATTTTTCGTTTCAGGTGTGCAACTAGATCTATCTCTACCCGCTCAATTTCTTTAGCTTTGGCAATTACATTCTGGAGTAAATCCAAACTCTGTTGACCTTGAGAAACGGCTTGGGCGTAATTCCCACTGGTCATCGACTCAGTTGCGGCCTGGTAGAGTTTCTCGGACTTTTGATAGCTGATGCTTACCAATTGAGAAACTGAAGAGGGAACTCTCCGGCTCCCGTCTGAATCGAGTTGTTCACCTAGCTTAAAGATCAGGTCTTTGGCTTGCGCAATTTGCAGTTCCATGGCTTCAACGTCACGTTTTTCTTGTTCAGCCTTCTCCGCAATCACATAAGCATTTTCAGCACTAGTACGGGCCTGTTTAGCTGACCGCAAAGCAGACTGATAATCTTCCTGTTGTACTTGCAGCTTAGCCTGGTCCCGTAATCGTCGGGCCTGATTGATCGTTTCCTCAGCGTGGTTTTCAGCATCCAACGCTTCAGCCTTAGCGATCTCGGTCTCGACTTGTTGGATTACCAATTCAGCTGTCGCAAGTGCTTGAGATGAGTTAGCCTGCGCTTCTGTAGCAGCAACTGTGGTCACCAATTGAACATCTTTAGCTAATGCTTCAGCGTGGGTGGCTATTTCGGTAGCTTGTTCAAATTGGTAATCTTTTAACAGTTGTATTGCTTCCTGGACTGTTGATTCTGCCTGTTGGTAATCTTGTAAAGCATGTATCTCAGCACCTACAGACTTAGCTATCTCCAGATAAACCTGCGCCCGGTCAATTTGCAACTGGATAGCTGTCCTCCGGATCTCACTTGTCGCCTGCTGGTCGGATTGTTCAGCCTGCTGTTCCGCCAAGTCTGCCCGGCGTTTAGCTGTCGCAGCCTTTTCTTCTGCCTGATAAGCTCTCTCTTCTGCCAGAGCTTGATGTGTTTGGGCGGTTTTTAACTTCAGGCTGTTCTCTTGAAGTCGCGCATCTGTCAGTAGATTTCTAGATTTTTCAACCCTCGATTGTGCCCGGAGGTATTGTGCTTGTGCCAAAGCGAGGTCTGCTGCCGATTCGGCTTGAAAGATCAATTTTAGGCTCTCTCGCGGATCACCGTTTTCATGGGCCTGCTTGGCTTGAGCCAAGAGTTGCTCAGCTTCAAAAAAAGCGGATTCTGCTAACTCTTGTGTTCCTTGATTTCGAGCTTCTTCTAACGCTTGTTCTGCCTGGTTAAAACGTCGACCTAATTCTAGTGGATCTACCTTTTTTCCCCCACAGCCAATCCCCCAGAGTAGCCCGACAAGTAAAATCCCAAGCCCCGGCCAGTACGATTTGGCACTGTTCATTGCTTGCGCTCCTGTTTTAGTAGATGCAATTCGCTCTTGGCTTTTTCGTACAATAGTCGTGCGGACTCAACAACTTGTCGCTGTTCCTGTAGCTGATAGTCAATCTCATTAGCTAAACTCGTTGCCTGTTTGGCTTCAGCAGCAGCTGCTGCCACTCTAGCCCTGAGTTCCGCCCATTCTCCAAGTTGGTACGCCTGTTCCCAACGCTTCTCGGTTTGAGCTAGTATGGCTTGGTTTAAGTAGGTTTCTGCTTGGTTTAACGGTTCCGATCGCAGCTGAACAGTGTGGATTTGTGCAGTTGCATGCTCAATTTGATTTTCAACTATCTGGGGCGGAATACTAGCACAGCCTATAAAAAAAGATAAGATTCCTAAATACGGCCAACATCGCATAATACGCTCCTTCTGTTTTTTTTATTATCATACATTTTTCCAGATCAGCACGTCAAGACTGCTCGACGATAGAATTATAAATTGCCCTACATCCATCAGGCTAGAGCTGGATTTTCACTTGACACAACTAATAGGTCGTGCTATATTTGGAATACCTTTTATGAAAAAGGAGGTGATCGCATGTGTTTATCACAGACGGTCGTAGGAGGTAATTGTAGCTTCTAGCTACACCCGCCTCCTACGACCTACCAAGCAGGGCTAGTTTTTAGCCCTGCTTTTTTGTGTCAGTAGATCGTCATGAAACAGATTCAACAAATTACCATTCTCGGCGTTGGCTTGATGGGTGGATCGCTTGGTCTATCCTTAAAAGAGAATGGGTTTAAAGGCAAGCGAGTGGGCTTGGGGCGTCGAATGGAAACGCTCGAAGTCGCTCTTCAATGCCAGGCAGTAGACGAAATTACCACCGATTTTGGCTTGGCACTGGCAGATGCAGACCTGATAGTAATCTGTACACCGATTGATAAAATTTCCCCCATGGTTGAGTTGATCACTGTACATGCTGATCCTTTGAGGCCGCTAATCCTAACCGATGTCGGTAGTGTCAAGGTCAAACCCATTCAGGCAGTTGAGAAGATCTTAGAGACCTTTCCTCAATTTCGTTTTGTTGGCGGACACCCAATGGCTGGATCTGAGAAGACTGGGGTCTTATCCGCCCAGGCGGACCTTTATCAGTCGGCGAAATGTCTGCTGACACCAACGGTCACTACCTCCGAAACGGCAGTGGCCATAGTGACCGAACTATGGGAGTTAGTGGGGGCGAAGATCCATATCTTAACGCCAGATCAACACGACCACCTGTTAGCGGCGGCCAGCCATCTTCCGCATCTAATCGCATCGGTTCTGACAGAGACTGTCGGTCGGGTTTCGGTCGACGGAGAAGCCGCAATCAAATTTTCCGCTACCGGTTTTCGAGATACCACCCGAATTGCGGCTGGCTCACCAGATCTATGGAATAGTATATTTCTGCAAAATCGGACATATTTAATTCCGTTAATTTCAGACCTGGTTGACCAACTCTGTCAGTTCCAAACCGATCTACAAAACAATAACGAAGACCAAATTCGCGACTACCTGACTTCGGCTAAACGGACCCGGCAGGCATTGGAAAGTTAGTGGTTAAGCGACTGACAATTGCAATGGACGGTCCGGCTGGATCAGGTAAAAGTACTGTTGCTCGATCTATTGCTGAGGCTCTCGATTATGTCTATCTGAACTCGGGCTCAATGTACCGAGCGATGACGTTGTTCTCGATTCAAGAAGGGGTTGACCCCACAGATGAAATTCGTCTGATAGCGCTGGCAAAGAGGTGTCAAATCGAGTTCAGCGATAATGGGCAGACAACCTTATTAAACGGCACCGATGTCTCGAAGCAGATACGAACGCCTGCCATTGAGGAACAAATCATAGCCATCGCTAGGATCCCCGCTTTGCGTCAAGAGATGGTATATCAACAGAGGAGAATTGCCAGTGAAGGTGGCGTCGTAGCGGAAGGTCGCGATACGACTACTGTCGTGCTACCGGAAGCAGATCTGAAATTCTATGTCACTGCCTCTGTTGAGGAACGTGCCAAACGACGTTTTCAGGAATTACAATCTAAGGGCATCGACTGCTCAGAACAACAGATTGCTCGAGAGATCCAAGAGCGAGATATGGCCGACCAATCTAGAGAACATAGCCCGCTGAAAATGGCGGAGGATGCTATCGTAGTCGATACAACCAACCTGACGACAGATGAAGTCATTACCTTTATGCTAACGCAAATTGAGCAGCGGTCGCTTTGCTAACAATTCGTTAACAAGATGACATCTCCACAAAGGGTAACCCAAGAAAGGATATATCCGCCAGGTGAGCAGGTAATAGATTATGTTCACCGTTCCGTCGGCAGCACCCGATTTAGACGAGGCTTCCGAGTGGTTAGCGTTTTATTTTCTATCCTGGGACAGCTGAAGTCCTTCGGCCGTGCAAATCTCCCGACTAAGGACAATTTTTTATTATTAGCCAATCACGTCAGCTATATTGATCCTTTTGTGATTGCAACCGCGGCTAACCAGGAGCTACATTTCATGACCAGGGACGATGCACTCACCTGGCCACTGATCGGTAGTATGCTGAAATTTTTCAACGGTTATCCGGTTAAGCGAGGCACTCCAGATCTGAAGGCCCTTAAACATACAATTTCACTTTTGAACTCGGGAAAACCTGTGCTTCTTTTTCCAGAAGGAACACGAAGTGCAGATGGGCAGCTCGGTTCTGCGACAGACGGTGTCGGTTTTATTACCAAGTACGCCCAAGTTCCGACTATTCCTGTCTTTATCGGTGGTACAGAGAAAATACTGTCCCGTAGCGAGTCTCTATCGCTTAGGACTAAGATAACGGTTACTTTTGGTACGCCACTCGATTTCTCAGATCTGGCAACAGAATCGCGTCGACAACAGTACCGGCTAATTAGCGAACGGATTATGGATGAAATTGCCCAACTGAGAAAACAACGGGGCTATGATTAATTAAGATCTATTGACTCTCAAGCGATTCTAGTTTGGAGGTGATCCTTTGAAGATAACCATTCTCGGCTCTGGCACTTCAACTGGTGTTCCAGAGTATAAATGTGAATGTGAAACCTGCCAGGACGCTCGAGTCTACGGTTCTAAAAACTATCGAACCCGCACCTCGATTCATGTCGAATCCACAGGTAAGCATCTCCAATTCGATGTTGCCCCTAACTTCATTGATCAGATCGATCGTAACAAAATCGACCGCATCGATGCAGTGATCTACACACACTGCCACGCTGACCATATTAGCGGTACCAACGATTTGGTAATGCCGTGTCGGAAACAGCAGATAGACATGCCAATTTACGGGCCTGAGGAGACCATACGGATTATCCAGCGAAACTTCGACTATATGTTTCTCAAAGACACCTTTCAAGGTGGTGGCGTAGCGCATCTATTACCTCACCCGGTCGCCGAGTCATTTAGTCTATTTGACCAGGAGATTATTCCGATTCCTGTTCAACATGGTACTGTTGTTACCTACGGCTACCGGATTCAGAACTTCGGTTATGTACCGGATGTCAAGGTTCTACCCGAGGCTTCGCTTCAACTGCTGCAAGGGGTAGATCTGTTAATCATCGATGCGCTTAGTTTCAATCCCGGCCACCCAACTCACTTCGCTGTTCAGCAAGCGATCGAAGTCTCTGAGAAACTCCAACCGAAAGCAACTTATCTAACTCATATAATGCACCGTCTCGACCACCGATATTTCTCGGAGCAATGTCGGGAACAAGGAATTGATTTACCCGACAATATCGAACTTTGTTTTGACGGTCAAGTCTTAGATCTCTAACAATCGAGTTGTTTTAGAGTCATAGGGAGCACATATATGTTTTCTTCTCAACAGTCCGATCAAAAGCTGGATATCCTTTGGAACCAACAATTGCTACTGTCTTACAACTATCCAAGTAACGGTAGCCGCAGTTTCTGGCATCCACTACAACTGCCCGATTCGCCAGCACTTACTGCCAACGAGCCGAGTGATCACGTACACCATCAAGGTCTGTGGCTGGGCTGGAAAAAAGTTAACGGTGTTAACTTTTGGGAACAACCTGCACCTGGCGGAGATCCAGAAGGTTTCGGCAAGGTCATTCACCAATCATTGTCTCCTGATATAAATGGGAATTTGTGTGGCTTTGAAGCTGTAAATTCTTGGATCGACTGGCAAGGGAAACAACATTTGACGGAGCGGCGGTCCACAATAATCCATGCTCCGACAGACCGATACCTGGTCATCGATGTCGATTTTAAGTTGCAAGCCCTAGATAATGCTGTCACTCTCGATCTGCTGCGAGGAACGCCCGGACATGGGGGACTCTTTTATAGTGGGTTTACGGTTCGGTTCGACAATCGGCTCACGCCGGGTCACTTACTTGACGCAGATGGTCGTACCGAAGCCGACCAGATTTTCGGTCAACAAAGCCAATGGTGCGGTCTGGCCGGCACCCACGCTGAGAATGAGCGGGTCTACGGTATTACGATTATCGATCAACCGACTAACCCGAGACATCCTACCACTTGGTGGGTGAGAAATGACAAGAATTACGGCTTGATCCATCCCTCACCGACCTACTATGAGCCACTCCAATTAGCAATACAAGAGACGCTTTCTCTCTCCTACCGGGTGGTAATCCATTGCGACTGGGTGGACACAGACCTAATTAATTCCCTGTCTACCGATAATTTTTAGAACCTATTGGAATCAATAGATCTGGCACCGGCGAAAGGAGGTCCACTAGAGATCGCTACATTAGATCGTCGTATTGGCGATATTTCTGTTGGATTAGTGTAGACGCTGACTCCCAGCGCATCTTTCTTGGCCCAGAAATAGTGTCTATACACTGTTTCGNCAATCGATNTTAAGCCATTCGGCGCATGTTTCAAAATTGGAGCNAACGAAGCCNAAATNNTCAGACATTTGGTNTTTCCTAATACCCGCATCGTCAGCCAGTAAAATTGCCCTTTCGGTNAGATTTGGCTATAAACTCCGCTTATTCTTTGCCCCGCATTGGGCCCCCTCGATCCCAACACTGCTGAGAAACCGACTTTAGCACCTGGCTAGATGACATGAAACAGCTATATGCNTTTCTTNCGACCTATTTCCCCATTGCTTTCAGATTGTCCAAACACCGTTTGACTGACTCCAGCGGTTCGTAGAGATCGCTCTCATATTCTACAATGTACCACTCGGTATTGCCGTTTGTTTCACAAGCCTTGAAAACGTCATCCCACGGTACATCGTCGTCGCCGANTAAGGGGCGGAATCCATCCGACCTGGAATAGGGCTTTAGATGGACTGTTACCGCTCGATTGGGATACTTCTCAANGATTGAGACNAAATCTGCTCCGCCANAGAAGGCGTTTCCCGTATCCAGTTGCATGATTACCTCTGGATTGGTGTTGCCAAAGAACGTATCCCACGGCAACTCGCCGTCCAGTTCCTGAAACTCGATATGATGGTTGTGATAACCGGTTGCCATTTTGTGAACCTCTAGTTTCTCCGCTACACCGTTGAAGAAATCAGCCATCTTTAGCCAGTCTTCTCGGGTCTCTCGTAGATTCTGCGGAATCCCGGGAATGATCACGTTCGGATTGCCTAGAATTTGATTGAACTCGATGGTGGCCTCTAGCTTGTCGTCTTGCACTAAGTCGATAGGCGTGTGCCAACCACAACAGACAAGCCCTAGGTCATCTAATATGGTTCGTAGTTCTGGCGCTTCGTTGTTTGGATGTCCAGCGAACTCGACGCCAGCGTATCCCATTTCTGCCACCGCCTTTAGCGTGCCAGCTGTATCCCCTGCTAGGTCCTGACGGACAGAGTATAATTCTAAGGCTATCGGTATATTTGCCATCTTCTAAACCTCTCTCGGTTTTAATCTCTATTATTATTTCGCTACAATGCNCCATCGCAATGNTCGTCATTATATCACAGTCGTCCGGGTTTGACTAGCTAGCTGTTTTGCAGGTACAGTCAGAATAGATCTGTTTGGAAAACCCCTAGGATTCTCTTTTCAACCATTTCCACCATGGATCAAGACCTAACAGGAGATTAATGAGTTTATGCNTGGTCTTACTGTACAACCAGCCGATAAACTTATAATTTCGTGGAGGTGTATTAAGCGACCATTTCAGACAAACTTGAAGGGGCAAGTGGCTTATGCAGATTACCTGCACTGTTGATTTTGGAGAAGATCTTGGGCAGAACTTCGGTCCCTGCTCGAGGCATATGATGCTAAAGGCCGTGTGGTTTTTGGNGCTGTTCTAATACGCCGCGGCTTACAGGTATTAGAGCNGCTCGTGGTAAACTATTGGTGTTCGCCGGGATGACGTGGGTCAGTTTACTATAAAGAGTTAGTTTTAAACCGTATGGGAACGTCAATAAAAGAAGGAGAGCTTAANCATGATGATATTCGGGCTGCGTTCNACGATTTTGTTATTCCTTTGGCTCGGTAGCTTTGTCATCGCACAACAGNAAGTTTACACAGTTCAACAAGGAGATACACTGGAAAAGATAGCTCAGGACAAGTTACAGGANGCTAGGTTGTGGGTTCAACTGGCAAAGTATAACAGTATCCTAAATCCCAACCTGATCAAAACCAGACAGAGGATAATCATCCCCACCAAAGCGCAACTACTCTTAAAGGTCAAGGAACAAGAGGACCTCCAAGGCAGAGTAAAAGTAGTTGAAAGACAGCTTGCCCAACTTCAGGCATTCCGTCATCAACTCCTGCTTGAGGACAATTTTGAGAGTTACCAACTGGATAAACAGCCAACCGACTGGCTCTTCCCCTCTAGTGGCANATGGCGTATCTCCCCTCTGGGCAGTAGGGTATTGGAACAAGCTGANCGAAAAGCGCCTAACAGTGCNGCTTTAGTCGGACAGGAAAGCTGGTCCAATTACATTGTTCAGGTGGAACTTCGAATAGAGCACAGTGGGGATGCCGGGGTGTTTGCTTACTGGAATTCGCATACTGAAAATTACCGCCTCCGGACTAGTCATAAACAAAACATAATTCAGATTGTCAAGCGTGTTCCCAGAGATAGAAGCGGNTATGAGACGATTACTTTGAACGAAGTACCTCTCCTGTTGGAGGATCGTCGATGGTGGATCTTCCGGTTGGAGATAACAACTCACCTTTCCTACATCTATCTGAAAGGGAAGGTATGGAAGAAGGGAGAAACAGAACCAGGGAGCTGGCTGTTGGAAGCCTCGGATCACTCCACTGGGCGCTATGAGAATGGTCAAGCAGGNGTTTGGACGATAAACGCTGGGGCATCCTATAGAGGGGCGAAATTCGACAACTTCAAGATGTTAAGCCTTGAAGATCATTAACGCCTTCTTAAACCAATGGGAATTAATAGTGTTTATTAGGTTCAGCGTGCCTCTGTTACCAGGTCAGTTTCGATCTACCTGGCTTTGATCTCCCCCCAGGCNGTGAGGGACTTATCTTCGAGATTAACAGCCAAATTNNCCCTTGCCTGCCGGTATTAAACTTCACGCTTTTTGGAGTATGTTTGTCAAATCCGACAAACATACTCCAACTATCACCACATACACCAACCTTGACCAGTAAAGGGTTATTTCTCTTCTACAGTGAAACTTTGAAGTTCTCTGGAAAATTACCCGGCCCCCGATTGACGTTATTCTTCCAGACCGGTTTACCATTCAACCAGACCATAATCGAGTCGTCGCTATCGACCACCTAGACTNTGTTCAACAGGTCTTAGCTATTTTGAGCAGGAGTATCAAGACAACCCTTGGGATCTGAATCCAGACGAATCGGCAGAAAGTTTCCAAGCCAAGTCACAGCGAGCCGCAGAATTGGGCCAGCTACAAGAAGCGGTTCGAGCCAATACAGAATATCGTGGTGCGGTCAAATCAATGGAGAACAATAAGGTAACTGTGGATGAAACTATCCCTGATTAGGCCAAAAGGCTGAAGACAAGACATTGACGGCCTCCCCCGCCGAAAGAGCCGAGATTCTGCAATCCACCAGGATTACCACCACAGGCATAAAAAAGGACACCTCCGTTCCGGAAGGTGTCCTTTTTTATGCCTTGACTGTTATAAAGTAACAGCCGTATTCACGTAATTAGGTGTTGGATTACTTGGTGGCTTTGATGGCCCCCCAAACAGAAGGCAGCTTCTCTTTGGCATCAACAGCAGTGCCACCACCCGGTATTTCCTGAAAGAAACTGGCTTTGTCTGTGGCTGCATCGGGGAAAATAGAAACAGCCTTGTTGGTCGCATCATCAAAGTGCAGGTTGAAGTAATCGGATCCACCGGACTCACCACAACGATACAATAAGACATTAGTTCCCTCATTCAAGCTAACTGGAACATCGTAGTTGACTTTTGTAGCGCCACCGGTCCATGTGGAGTCGTTCCAATACTTTTCGCCATTAACCCAAATCTGCGCGAAATCGTCGTGAGCGGGAGACATGACAGCAACGTGATCTGTTGGCGATTCAATCACAAGAAGAGCCCAAGTGTCGAAATTCTTATAGTCTGCCCCTTCTTTAAAGAGCTCATAGACTACTGACATATTATCGCCATTTTTGGGGTCGATTTCTAAAACGGTCCAGTCAGCGGTTCCACCATTATCTGCCCCCCAGTCCAGTTTGGTGGTCTTGGTTTTCATCAGACCATCAACAGTAGAGAGGGACTCTTGAGTCAAGGCGCCACCACTAGCAGCTTTGATATGATCAATGGGACCAGATACTGCAAATCCACCACTATCGATATAGGTAGCTGTTGGCATATACCATTTGGCAATCCACGGCGCGTCGGGCCGATCTTGCTCCAGTTTCGTCGCGATACCGCGATCTGCAGGAT